>JANXQO010000020.1 GCA_025353485.1 Chitinophagales bacterium | reverse complement strand
AATAGCAGATGAAGTTGGTATCAGTGTTGGTAACCTGGCTTATCATTTTAATAATAAAGAAGCAATTACTGAATCTCTTATTTCTAATGTAATTATATCATTACGGGAATTACTAAGGCATTATGGTAAATATATTTCTCTAAACGATATAGATTTTTTCTTTAAAGAATTTTATCAACTGTGTTCGCAATACCAGTTTTTTAATTTTGATATTTTGGAAATCAAAAGAAATTTTCCTGCTTCATATGAATCTCTTACCCCACTTTTTAATAAAGTAAAACTTCAATTGGAAAGGCGTTTTGAACTTTTATTGCAACAACGTTTTTTACAAAAAGAATCCAATACAAAAACTATTACTTCAAACATTTGGCTCTTATTGTTTTTCATGCCTGCAGAGGGGCAATTGAATGGGAAAAATGTTACTCCGGAAAACCAATATCGCCAAAGATTGTGGGAGTATATCATGCTCTTTTTTACCGCTAAAGGAAACACCGAATATAGTTCCGTTATTCAACCAGAATTTACAGCTAAATAGGCTGGACTTGGTTTTTAAGTGAACATTTGAACGTTTAATATATTTATTACGTATAGATTGTTTTACAGATTTTGTGGTAGAACAATATTCTTCTTAATTCAAAAACTTCTGCTTGTTATGGCTAATGTTCTATGGTTACAGGGTGGTGCATGCAGTGGCAATACAATGTCATTCTTAAATGCACAGGAGCCTACTGTAGTAGAACTGGTAACTGATTTTGGAATAAATATTATCTGGCATCCTTCCATGGCTTTGGAAATTGGTCAGCAGGTTACAGACATCTTAAACGATTGCATATCAGGAAAAATTCACGTTGATATATTTGTTTTTGAAGGCACCGTGATACAGGGCCCCAAAGGCAAAGGCACCATGAATTATTTTTGTGAACGCCCGATGCAGCAATGGGTGAAAGAACTTGCCGCAATCGCTCAATATGTAATAGCTATAGGTGATTGCGCCACATGGGGTGGTATTCCTGCAGTGCCGCCAAATCCAACTGATAGTACAGGATTACAATTTCATAAAAAAGAAAAAGGAGGTTATTTAGGCGCAGAATTTATTTCGAAAGGAGGAATGCCGGTAATAAATATCCCAGGCTGCCCGGCACACCCCGACTGGATTACACAAATATTAGTTGCTGTTTCTACCGGTAGAATTAAAGATGTTTTGATTGACAGTTTTCATCGTCCAACAACTTTCTTCAGTGATTTTGTTCAAACAGGTTGTACCAATGCAAGGGCATTCAGCGAAAAAGTAAGTGGAGGTTTTGGTAAACGTGGCGGATGTTTATTTTACGAAGTTGGCTGCCGGGGTGCAATGACAAATGCAAGCTGTAACCGCATTTTATGGAACAGGCATTCTTCAAAAACAAGGGCTAATCATCCATGTCTTGGTTGTACAGAACCTGGCTTTCCACATCATGACCTTGCAAAGGGAAGTATATTTAAAACAATAAAATATTTAGGCTTTCTTCCAAAAGAAGTAGCGACGGGTGAGAATAGACTTTCTCATTATTTTAAATCAGGTGTTGGTAAAATAATCGGCTCTTCTAAAAAAATATTTAAAACAACTATCTAAAAGCATAATCACTTATTACAATCTCAATTAAAAAAATATGATCACCAGAGAACTAAATATTTCACCCGTTGGAAGAGTAGAAGGCGATCTTGATGTAAATGTATATTTGGAAAATGGAGTGGTAACCCGTGCACACACACAAGCTTCCATGTTTCGTGGTTTTGAAAAAATAATGCAGGGTAAAGATCCGCTTTCAGGTTTATTGGTTACACCACGGGTTTGCGGAATATGTGGCGGCTCTCACCTTTACTGTGCTTCATCTGCATTGGATACTGTGTGGAAAACAACTTTACCGCCCAATGCATTATTGTTAAGAGCTATCGGGCAGGCAAGCGAAAGTTTACAAAGTGATCCGCGGTGGTTCTATGCAATTTTTGCTACAGACCTGGCAAATAAAAAATTCTCCAATAAACCCTTGTACGATCAAGTAGTCAGGCGATGGTCAGCATTTGTTGGTACATCTTTTAAAGAAGGGTTAAGTGCCAGCAGCAAACCGGTAGAAATTTATGCAATCTTCGGTGGTCAATGGCCGCACAGCAGTTACATGATTCCCGGTGGAGTTATGAGTGCGCCTACTTTAAAAGATATTACAAGAGCACACGCTATTTTAAATCAATTTAAAAATGATTGGCTGGAATCAATATGGCTTGGATGTTCAATAGAACGTTATATGCAGATTCAAAGTTGGGATGAATTGATGGTTTGGCTTGATGAAAATGAAAGCCATCGCAACAGTGATCTCGGTTTGTTCCTGCGTGTTGGTATTGAATTCGGACTTGATAAATTTGGGCAGGGAATTGGAAAGTATATTGCTTTTGGAACATTTTTGCATAAAGACAAATACAATCATCCAACCATAGAAGGACGTAATGAAGCGCTGATTTGCCCCAGTGGTTTTTATGATGGAAAAAATTATGAAGTTTTTGATCACATGAAAATACGGGAACATGTAACCCATAGCTGGTATGAAGATTATCCCGCAACACATCCCTGGAATGAGCCAATGCCGGAGCCTATGGAATCACAGCATTTACATAATACAGATTTCAACTCAAAATATACATGGTCAAAAGCTCCCCGCTATTTAAATCATAATGCAGAAGCTGGTCCGCTTGCAAGAGCAGTTATGAATGCCAATCCTACAAATTTACCGCACCAATATCGGGATCCATTATTTGGAGATATCATGAAAAAAATGGGACCAAGTGTTTTTGTCAGATGTCTTGCCCGTATGCATGAGGCTACCCGTTTATACACGATGCTGAATAAATGGTTAGGTGAAATAAAGCTGGATGAAGAATTTTATATTAAGCCGGAAGAGCTTGATGGAAAAGGATTTGGAGCGACGGAAGCGGTTCGGGGTGCATTGGCACATTGGGTAGAAATTGAAAACGGACTCATAAAAAATTACCAGATTGTTTCACCAACAACATGGAACATAGGTCCGCAGGATGATAAAGGAAACCCCGGAGCTGTTGAAGCGGCCCTTACCGGTTTGGAAATAGAAGATGTAAATGACCCGGTGGAAGTTGGTATTGTTGCCCGTTCTTTTGATTCATGTTTGGTTTGTACGGTACATGCACATGATGTAAAATCGGGGAAGGAGTTGGCGAAGTTTAAAATATAAAAAGCTTGCAGCCACTTTGTATTTGTGCGATTACATTTTTGTACTGCAATTGTCTTAATTAGAAAACATTTTCTAAGCACCCCTATCCCAACATCTTTCCTCATTAGTTAGGCGTATCTTTTACAAAGTTATTACTCATTACAAATTTTTCCGGTAGCACATGCACGAAATATCTTTAGTAAGAAATATTTTTAAAACGCTTGAGGATGAATTTCCTGGTGAGATAGATAGGGTTCGTGGTATTCATCTTACAGTCGGGCTATTGAGTAACGTACAACCAATATTAATGCAAAACGCTTTTGAGGCTGTACTGGAAGATGATCCACGTTATAAAAAAACTTCTTTGCATGTAGAAGTATTGCCTGTACTAATTTTTTGTGATGATTGTAATAAGACAACTGAAGTTCATAATTATACATTTGTTTGTACTTGCGGAAAACCCAGTAAAAAAATTGTTCAGGGGGAAGAACTTTTAATAAGTAAAGTTGAATTTGCCGATGAAGAATTAGCAATAGAAAATTAGTTCATTTAAATTTTTAAAAAGATGTCTACACCAAAATCAAATAGAGCCCCGGTTGGATCGGTGCAATGCGAAAACACAACATTGAATTTGCTTAAAGCAAATGATTTTGTAGCCAAAGCAATTCGTGAGCGTTTGCCTGATATGCTTGTGGTAAATATTTGTTCTTCACCCGGCAGCGGAAAAACAACATTAATGCAGGAAACAGGAAAGTTGTTAAAAGGAAAATTAAATATGGCTGTTTTAGTTGGGGATCCTGAAACAGAAAGAGATGCCATCCGAATGAAAGAAGTTGGCATCAATGCTTTGCAAATAGTAACTGGTGGCATATGCCATATTGAAGCGCAAATGATATTACAGGCATTGGACCATATCAATCTTGATGGTGTTGATGTATTGTTTATAGAAAACGTTGGCAACCTTGTTTGCCCTGCCGCATTTGACCTGGGGGAAGATTATCGGGTAACAATAATTTCTTCTACTGAAGGGGATGATAAACCAAAAAAATATCCCCGTATGTTTTTAACCAGTGAACTTATGCTGGTTTCAAAATCCGACCTTTTGCCGTATGTTCCTTTTTCTGTTGATGCTGTTACTAAAGATGCAAGAGATATTAATCCTGATCTGGAAGTGATTTCCATATCAAGCACTAATGGTGAAGGATTGGATGAATGGTGTAACTGGTTAATGAAAAAAACAGAAGCGAAGAAAGCTAATTTAATTCTTAATTAAAAATTGGAAACCTATCACATTCATATCAATGGAATAGTTCAGGGAGTAGGCTTCCGTCCAATGGTATATCAGTTAGCAAAGCAAATGCAACTGAATGGATTTGTAAAAAATAGAAGTGATGGTGTACATGTTTTCTTTAATGCTTCAGAAGATGTTGCCAATTCATTCTTTAAAAAAATAATACTGGATGCACCCAAACAATCAAAAATTATTTCATCTGAATTGCGTAAATCCAATTATAAAAATTTCACAGGTTTTTCAATTGTTGTTGAAGATGATGATAATTGCAGAAAGCAAGTATTAATGTCACCAGAAACAGCTATCTGTACATATTGCAGAAATGAAATGCATGATATAACTAATCGGCGTTACCGTTATCCATTCATTACCTGCACACAATGTGGTCCACGATATTCTATAATTAATGATTTGCCTTATGAAAGGCATAGAACTTCCATGCAAAAGTTCACGATGTGTAAAAGCTGTAATGATGAATATAACAATGTTACTGACAGAAGATTTTTTTCTCAAACCAATTCGTGTGCTGATTGTGGTATAGAACTTTCACTTCATGAAAATAATGCTGACATCTTATCCAATAATTCAGAAGAGATTTTACTCAGGATCAAACATCTTCTTAGAGAAGGAAAAATTATTGCTGTAAAAGGAATTGGTGGTTATTTATTATTATGTGATGCAAATAATGCTGAAACAATTCAAGTATTAAGAAGCCGCAAACATCGTCCCAGCAAACCTTTTGCCATTTTATACCCGGACATGGAAACTGTTCGCAATAATTTTGAAGTAAATAAACAGGAAAAAGGTTTGTTGGAAAGTGGAGATGCGCCAATCGTTTTATTGTTTCCAAAGCAAGAAGTTTTCAACCATCTTGCAGTAAAAAATATTGCTCCGGGATTAAAGCGGTTGGGTATTATGCTTCCTTATAGTCCGTTACTGGAATTAATTTCAAATGATTATGGAAAACCATTAATAGCAACAAGTGCCAACATTTCCGGCTCACCCATCATTTATAAAGATGAGGATGCTCTGGCTTATTTGTTTGAGATAGCAGATTATATTGTCAGTTACAACCGTGATATTATTTTTCCGGAAGATGATAGTGTGGTGCAGGTTTCAAAACATTCAGGTAAGAAAATTATTTTGCGAAGGTCAAGAGGATATGCTCCTTCATTTTTGGATTATGAACCTCATCCGAACGGTTCATCCGGGCGGGCACAAACAAATTCCTGTACACTTTCAACAGGAGCATTTCTAAAAAGCAGTTTTACTTTATCTGTGAATGGAAATGTTTTTGTGAGCCAGTTTTTAGGAAGCGGTGAAAGTTATGAATCCCAGCAGATGTATAAGGATACAGTAAAGCATTGGTTAAAAATGTATGATGTAAAACCAGATGTTATAATCGCAGATAAACATCCGGGATACTTCTCACACCAATATGCTGTTGGGCTTTCAGAAGAATTAAAAAGCAAAATTCAATTCATTCAACATCACGAAGCTCATTTTGCAGCAGTACTTGCAGAAAATAATTTAGTGCAATCAGCGGAACCTATACTGGGAGTAATTTGGGACGGAACCGGATCAGGCACTGATGGAAATATATGGGGTGGCGAATTTTTTAAATATGAAAATAATAAAATGCTGCGCTGTTATCATTTTGATTATTTCCCCGCGATAGCTGGTGATAAACTGGCACTTGAACCACGAATAGCAGCGTTGTGTGTTTCAAATGATGCATGGCCATATCCTGAAACGCTTAAAGAAAAATTTACAAAAGCCGAATGGAATAATTATCAATCATTGATTGAAACAACCAATCTTTTTTCTTCCTCTGTTGGAAGAATTTTTGATGCAGTTGCATCCCTGCTTGATATAAGTGACAAACAAACTTATGAAGGTGAAGCTGCTATGTACCTGCAGGCTTTGGCAGAAGATTATGTTAACGATAATGGTTTCATAATAGACGATTCTTATTTTAAAGATGGTTCTCATTATTACAGGATACCTACTGCCACTTTAATACAGGGGATAGTGATAGACATTAAAAGAGGTAAGTCCAAAAGTTATATCGCCGCTAAGTTTCATTATTCATTGGTGGTACTAATTGATATTGTTGCAAAAAATATTGGTGTTGAAAAAATTTGTTTCAGCGGCGGCGTTTTTCAAAACGCTTTGTTGGTAGACTGGATACAAAATGAATACAGCAATAAATATCAATTATATTTTCATAAAAATTTATCACCTAACGACGAAAATATTTCTTTTGGTCAAATGGTTTATTACGACAATAATATTAAACCCCCATCCCCTGGAAGGGAGTTAGGAAACAACAATGTTGAAAATGAAAATCTCTTTTTACAAAGAATAAATATTTAAATTATCACTTCCTTATTCCCCTTTAAGGGATAGGGCAAAACTAAAAACAATGTGTTTAGCAATTCCCGGTAAAATACAATCTATTGAACTTCTTTATGGAGGTGCTGTAAAAATGGCGAAAGTTTCTTTTGGTGGTATCATCAAAGAAGCATCTCTTGAAATGGTTCCCACGGCTGATGTTGGCGATTATGTGCTGGTGCATGTAGGTGTTGCTATCAGCAAAGTAAATGAAGAAGAAGCGAATAAAGTATTTGGTTATTTAAGAGAAGCCGGAGAGTTGGATGAATTGTATGATACTACTATTTAAAAAAATATCACTTCTTTCAATCGCAGAATAATTATTGAAATAGTTGAACATTGTTGATTAAAGAAATAAAGTTGATGTGGTAGTTATGAAGTTCATAAAAGAGATGCAGTACCGCTCCTTCTCTTTTGGAGGGTGAGGTCAAAGTTAAATAAAGATATACTGTACAAGAGTGCGACGCCAATGAAGTTGAAAAAAGCTGTAAAAGCCCGGTTCAAAAAAAATATTTTAAAACTCATAAATTCTAATTATATGAAATATGTATCAGAGTTTCGTTCACCGGAAATAGTGGATGCACTCTTAAAAGAAATCAGACAAACAGTAAAAGGAAACTGGAACATTATGGAAGTGTGCGGAGGACAAACCCACTCCCTGGTTAAGAATGGTTTGCTCAATATGTTGCCGCAAAACATACAAATGATACATGGCCCGGGTTGTCCTGTTTGTGTTACGCCTGTTAGTTTAATTGATAAGGCCGTTCATCTTGCTATGGAAAAAAATGTGATCCTGTGTTCGTTTGGTGATATGATTCGTGTGCCGGGCAGCGGCATGAGTTTGCTGGAAGCAAAATCAAAAGGTGGCGATGTACGCATTTTATATTCTCCACTCGAAGCGGTTAAAATTGCAAAAGAAAATCCTGATAGAGAAGTTGTTTTTTTTGCAGTTGGTTTTGAAACTACGGCGCCTGCCAATGCACTATCTGTTGTGCATGCACATCGGGAAGGCGTAAAAAATTATTCTATTCTCACTTCTCATGTGTTGGTGCCGCCGGCAATGGAAGCTATTATGAGTGATGATGATTGCAGGGTGGATGGATTCCTGGCGGCTGGCCATGTTTGTGCCATTATGGGTATTGGAGAATATTATCCATTGGTAGAAAAATATAAAATACCCATTGTTGTTACTGGTTTTGAGCCTGTAGACCTGCTCGAAGGAATTTTAATGACCGTTAAACAATTGGAAAACGGCGAACACAAATTGGCAAATCAATACACCCGTGTGGTAGAAACAGAAGGAAATAAAAATGCAATCGCTGTAATTGATACAATATTTGAAGTTACTAACCGTGAGTGGAGAGGCATTGGCAACATACCTTTTAGCGGTTATGCAGTGAAGGAAAATTATAGTGATTACGATGCGAATAAAAAATTCAATATTGATATTGCAGAAGCACATGAAGATCCAACCTGCTTATCCGGTGATGTGATGAAAGGGAAAATAAAACCGCACCAGTGCCCCAATTTTGGAACAAAATGTACGCCTGTAAAACCGTTGGGTGCGCCGATGGTTAGCAGCGAAGGGGCCTGTGCAGCTTATTATCATTTTAATTTAGCAACAGTTTTAGTAGAAGAATAAAAAAATTATGATACCGGCTTTCGTTTTCCATAGCATCATAGTGAAGTTTATCCTGAGCAAAGGCGAAGGGTCGCAATCCTTTCATCGGCAGAATATAGGGCAGCCATTCGAAGAAGAAATTCATCACTCACCTCCCGATCGATATCGGGACACAATTTACAATTTATGAATCTTTCCTGCCCGATGCCAAAGCTTGATTTCGACACGATTAATTTAGGGCATGGCAGTGGCGGCACATTAACCAGCCAGTTATTAAATACAGGGGTATTTAAATTATTAGAGAATGATCTGTTGAATAAAAAACATGACGGCGCCATTTTTAATTTAACAGGAAAAGTAGCAATGAGTACGGACAGCTATGTTGTTACTCCCATTTTTTTTGAGGGCGGAAATATCGGTGACCTTGCTATTAACGGAACAGTAAATGATCTGGCAATGTGCGGCGCCGCTGCAAAATATTTATCATTAAGTTTTGTGCTGGAAGAAGGGTTGAAGATGACAGAGTTCTGGGAAATATTGGTAAGCATAAAAACAGCCTGTGAAGCAGCAGGAGTAAAAGTTGTAACGGGTGATACTAAAGTTGTTGAAAGAGGAAAAGGCGATAAGATCTTCATCAATACAACAGGAATTGGTGAAGTGCATCCAAAATCAAACATAGATATTGACAATATAAAAGCAGGCGATAAAATTATTTTAAGCGGCCCATTAGCAAGACACGGCATCACTATTATGAGCCATCGCCAGGGTTTACAGTTTGAAACAACCATAAGCAGTGATACACGTCCGCTGAATAAAATAGTGATTGAATTGGTGGAGGAATTTGGCGAACATATTCATTTAATGAGGGACCCAACAAGGGGTGGACTGGCAACCGTATTAAATGAAATTGCACATGATGCAAAACTTGGTATTGCTATTTCACAAAAAAATATCCCGGTAGAAGAAGAAGTGTATGGTGCCTGTGAAATGCTGGGACTTGACCCATTGTATGTTGCCAACGAAGGACTATTTGTTGCTGTAGTTGATGCAGCAATTGCTGATAGTTTTTTACAACAATTAAAACAATGGGAACATGGAGCAGCGTCAAGCATTATTGGTGAAGTAACAACCGAACATGTAAAACAGGTTTTAATGAAAAGTAATATTGGCGGACGAAGAGTAGTAAATATGTTAGCTGGAGAACAATTGCCGAGGATATGCTGATTGTATTATAATTTGAGAGTTTTCATTTTGCATTTTGCATTTAATTTATGATAGAGGTAATTAATATAAGAGATAAGAATCATGGATTAATCCCGGAAAGCAAAGCTTCATTATTTTTTTATGGTGATGAAGGGAATCCATTTTTAGCACCTCGCGGTGTGCATACAGTTGATGGCAAATTAATAGTTGCCGATACTGCACAGAACAGGATTTTTATCTGGATTGAAATGCCCACTTCAACTTACCAAAAACCTGATGTGGTGCTGGGACAATTGCTTGCAACAGGTACACAACGCAATTCCGGTGGAGAAATTAATGCATCATCTTTATTGTATCCATCCGGTGTGTGGAGCGATGGAAATAAATTAATTGTTGCCGATGCATGGAATCACCGGGTATTAATCTGGAATCATTTTCCAACAGAAAATGGACAGCCTGCAGATGTGGTAGTTGGTCAGCCAACCATGCAAAATAATTTACCCAATGTAAAAGGTGTGGGTACGGATGCATCTGCAAAAAATTTATATTGGCCTTATGGTGTATGGAGTGATTGCGAACATTTATGGATTGCAGACACCGGAAACAGAAGGGTTTTATTTTATGAAACCATACCAACAAAAAATTACCAGGATGCTGATAAAGTAATTGGAAAAAATAATTTTGAAGAAAAAGATTACGAAAGCGAAAATGCTGTGTGGCCCTACTCCGTAAAGGTTTCAGAAGATGGCGTACTGGCCATAACTGATACACAATATTACCGGGTGCTGATTTGGAATAAATGGAATGATGCATTTACAAAAAGGGCTAGTGCAATAATTGGCCAGCCCAATTTAGAAAGCTGCGGACAAAATCAATACCGTTTAAAACCACAGGCCAACACCTTAAACTGGTGTTACGATATGTTTATGAAAGATGGAAGTTTATGGTTAGCCGATACAGGCAACAGCCGTATTTTATTTTTCAAAAACATTCCAACCCAAAATAATCAATTAGCGGATGAACAGTTTGGCAACATCAATTTTGAAACAATCGGCGAACATCTTGAAGTGGGAAAAGAAAACAGCGAACGTTTATACTGGCCCTTTGCAGTAAGTGTGATAGATGATGAATTAATTGTGGCAGATACCGGCAATCACCGGATAGCTTTTTACAAAATTTAAAAACCATACATGTTTACGTTCCCGCTTTTGCTTACTATTTATGCAGGTTTCACCCATGCCTTTGAAGCAGACCATTTACTGGCGGTAAGCAATATTGTATCGCAGCGCAATAAGATTAAGCTTGCTGTGAAAGATGGCTTGTATTGGGGGCTGGGTCACACTTCCACCATTTTTTTTATTGGCATACTGATGATACTTTTCAAGGCTGGCATTTCGGAAAGGTCGTTTCATTATTTTGAAGCAGCAGTTGGCCTCATGCTGATTGTATTGGCTGCTTACCGTTTCATAAAATTTTTTCGCAGCAAAAAAATAGTTGTTCATGCACACGGCCATCAACATGAAAATACAGAAGGTGAACACAAGCATTTACATGTGCATGTGGGTGAAAAACAAAAGCACCAGCATACACATTCATTAGCGTATGGAGTGGGCCTGGTACATGGGCTTGCAGGCAGTGGCGCATTGATTGTAATAGTGATGTCGCAAATAAAATCGCCGGCTGATGGATTGATTTACTTATTAATTTTTGGCGGTGGCTGCATTGCAGGAATGGTATTAGCTGCCGGTTTTTTCAGTATCCCTTTTTCAAAAAAACTGATGCAGGCAAAAGGATTGCAACGTTTTTTAATCATCACATCTTCTTTACTATGCCTGCTATACGGCAGTAAAGTTATTTACGAAAACCTGTTAGCATAAAATCTATGACGTCTTTAGAAATTTTATTAGAAGCATTAAAGGTTTATGAAATTGAAGTAATTGCTATTGAAGGCAACCGGGTAAAACTCCAAAATAATTACGAAGTGGAAGTGGAGAAAAACAAACTCTACAAATTAATTGATGATGGATATATTGTTGCACCATTTAGTGATTTAAATGATTTATGCAGGTTTATATTGAGATAATGTTTTTATTCTTTTTATTGTGATCCAAGTGTATAATTATAATTCCTGTTCACTAATCAGGTACTATTCCTTCTATTTTAAAATAGAATCAAGTTTCACTTTTTTGTGTTCTAAAACAATTTATTTTCTACTGCTAATTTGATAAGCATGGCTGTATTTTTTACATTTAGTTTTGCCAGCAAATTTTTTCTGTGACTATCAACAGTAAAAGGACTCAGGAATATTTTTTCAGCAATTTGCGGATTGGTGTATCCTTCTGCAATCAATGCCAGCACCTCTTTTTCACGTGAGGTTAAAAGTGGTAATTCTTTTTTTGAATACTTTTGATATTCAGTTAATGCTTTTCCAACTTCACCACTAAAATAAATATCTCCGGTATGTACTGCATGAATGGCTTCAATCAATTCTTCTTTGGATGAGTTTTTTAAGATATAGCCTGAAGCGCCGTTCTCCATCATCTTCTTAATGTACAGGCCCTGGTTAAAAGTGCTTAAGCCAAGTATCACTATGCCGGGATATTTTTCTTTCATAACAGCACATAATTCTACACCATCCATACCGGGCATACTAATGTCCATCAATACAACATCAGCCGTGTTGTTAACAAAAAAACCCAGACAGGATGCAGCATTCATGGCCTGCCCCGCCCATTCAATTCCTTTTTCGTTTTGTAATAATGAGTGGATGCCCTCAATAACAACAGGATGATCATCTACAATAAATACACGGATCATAATTATAAATTGAATTCGATATTTACCAAAGTTCCTTTGCCTGCTTCTGAATGAATATCTAACTGGCCTTTTAAATAATCTACTCTTGATTGAATACTTGTAAGGCCGGCTCCTTTATTATTTTTTAGCAACGCAGTATCAAAACCTTTTCCATCATCTTCTACAATTATATTTAAACGGCCATCTTCTTTTATCAGCTGTACTATTGCTTCTTTTGCTGCAGCATGTTTCATTATATTATTCAGCAACTCCTGGATGATGCGGTAAATAATTATTTCTGATGATTTTTCCAGCCTTGTATCCATTCCGATGGATTGATATTTTATCACCAATAAATTAGTAGCATTGATAGTGTTGCAATATTCTTTCAAAGCTTCATCCAGCCCAAACTTTGTCAGCATTTCAGGCATCATGTTATGCGCTACTCTGCGCAGTTCTTTTATGGATGTATCAATCATGTCCAGCGACCGTTCAAATACCGCCATATTGTCGGGTGTTATTATTAAATTATCTTTCATATTACTTAGTGAAAATTTTACACCTGATAATAAGCCCCCTAATCCATCGTGCAGGTCTTTAGCCAAACGGCTTCTCTCTTCTTCCTGACCTTTAAGCATCGAATCAACTGCTACTAATTGTTTGTCTTTTTCTAATTCACTAATTCGCCGCTGTTGCAATTCATCCTGTTGCTTTGCTAATTGATGACGATGACGAATGTTACGATAACCTAAAAATCCAACTATTATTAAAGCAGCTAATGAGCCAATTAAAAAATAATTAAGAGTTGACTTTTGTTTAATGGAAAGATCTTGTATCTCCTTGTCTTTTTCCAGTTCTACAATTTCATTACTTTTTTTTTCGGCCTGAAATTCTTCATCCATTAACAGGATGCGATATTGATTTTGTTGCTTCACCAGGCTATCGGCAAACGCCGCCTGTTCTTTTTTATATTCATACGCTTTTCTGTAGTTTCCTTTAGCCTCTTCCAGGCCACTTAAAAAAGCGAGGCTTAACAACGTTTTTGGTTTGTAATTATATTGTACCGCTACCTGAAATGATTTTTGAAAATAAACATCCGCACTATCAAATTGTTTCATCTGCAGATAATCTTTTCCAACCTCAATTGATTCGTCGGAAAGGTAATATGGGTCATCCCATTTTACTGCATAATAAAGGGCGAGGTTATGATGTTTAATAGAATGTGTAAAATCTTTTTGGTGATAATAATATTCACCATAAGCATGATGATAATAAACCAGATCCAGCGCAAGGTGGGAATAGTTTAGTAATGAATCGGCTTTTTTCAAATAGGTAACTCCTTCCGTTACTCTTTCTGTTTTAAAACAAATAGTTGCTAAACGTGCAAAGATGGTTATGTTTTGAGATTTATTTTTTGAGCCTTCTGTTAAGTGAAATGCTTTATACATTAGCTCATAACTTTTATTCCATTCATCCATATCACTAAATACAAAAGCAAGATTAAAATAAACAGTTACCATTTTGGTTGTGTCTTTTAATTTTTCATATTCTTTTAATGCCTTTAAATAATATTTCTGCGCACTTTCCCATTCATTGATCAGCGAAAGTATTCCGCCCATGTTATTATAAACAGATGCTACTCCATACGTGCGTACATTACCTTGCGTAAGATTAAATTGTTCTGCCGCACTGGTATAATATTTTATTGCTAATGGATAATCTGCATGGTCGAACCCCAGGCCCGCAATTGCTGAATAAACCCTGGCTTTTGTAAGTGTATAGTTGGTATGTTCAACCAAAGTCAAAACCGAATCATAAAGTTTTCGTGAAACTTTGTAATCAATGTTCTCCTGCGCAGCACCAATTAGAAGTAATATTTCATATTTTGATGAATCATTTTTTGTATTCTCCAATATTTTCTTTAAGCTATCTATTTTATTCTGTTGAGCAAACACCTGGTAATTTGTAACAAGACAAAACAAAAGATAAACAAACCAGTGTACAAGAGATTTCATAAAAATAAGATCAGTGTTATTTTATAAAGGTTGACATTCTCACTCACAAAATCAAACAATCCTGTTAAAATACCAGTTTTGGGTGATTCTTTCCAAACCCGTATAGAATCACTGTTTCAGGGGATATGCAAAAATTTTGATTCAGTTTATATTTGAATTCAGCATATTTAATTTTTGGTACACTTATTTTTTTTCTGAATAAATTATATGAAAAA
>JANXQO010000011.1 GCA_025353485.1 Chitinophagales bacterium | reverse complement strand
TGTATTAGAAGGCGAAAATAAGTATGAGATAATCTCAATAAAAAGTAACAATGTAATTGTAGATGGATTCAGACTGCAACATGCCGGCAGATCAGAGATCCAGGATATTGCAGGAATAAAAATTTACAATGTTCGTAATGTTACCATCGCTAATAATATTTTAGATGATACAAACTTTGGCATCTATACACAGCAGGGAAGTAAGTGTACTATAAAAAATAATAAATTAATTTCTTATGGAACGGAAGAGTTGCAAAGCGGCAACGGCATTCATTGTTTCAGGTGTGACAGCATGCTTATAATTGGTAATACTATTAACGGGCACCGTGATGGCATCTATTTTGAATTTGTTACCAACTCAATGATATGGAGAAATATATCAACAGGAAATGTTCGTTACGGTTTGCATTTTATGTTTTCCCAGGATAATAATTATATAACTAATCTTTTTAAAAATAATGGTTCGGGTGTTGCGGTAATGTATTCGCATGGTGTAAAAATGTTTAATAATTTTTTTGAAGATAATTGGGGCGATGCTTCATACGGTATTTTATTAAAAGATATTTCAGATAGTTATATAGAAGGAAATCATTTTACAAAGAACACTGTTGGTATTCACATGGAAGGCAGCAGCAGAATTGAATTACAACGAAATGAATTTATCAATAATGGATGGGCTATTAAGATACAGGCAAGCTGTGATGATAATAATATTGAACAAAATAATTTTAAAGGAAACACTTTTGATATAGGAACTAACGGTTCGCTGGTGCTAAATAAATTCAATGGGAATTACTGGGACAAATATGAAGGCTATGATCTTGATAAAAATAAAATTGGCGACGTGCCTTATCACCCTGTAAGCCTGTACTCAATGATAATTGATAGCAATCCATCTGCGCTTATGTTGTTCAGAAGTCTTATAGTTTCCCTTCTTGATAAAAGTGAAAAAATTATTCCTACGGTTACCCCCGAAAATCTTAAAGATGATCATCCCCTAATGCAACCCTTATCCTTATGATCGTTGCAAAAAATATTACAAAAAAATTTGGAAAAGTTTACGCATTAAATGATGTGTCTGTTACCTGCAACAAAGGCGAATGCATTGCCCTGATAGGGCCTAATGCCAGTGGTAAAACAACATTTATTAAATGCTTATTAGGTATGGTTGTTCCGCAGAGTGGTACCATTAATTTTGATAATAATTCTATTGCACACAATTGGCTTTACAGAAACAGAATTGGTTACATGCCGCAAATAGGGAGGTATCCTGAAAATATGTCTATAGGTCAGGTTTTTAATTTAATGAAAGATATAAGAAAACCAATTGGATTAGCAGATGAAGAATTGGTACAAAAATTTAAGCTGGATATAATAATGCAAAAAAGGATGAGGACATTATCCGGTGGTACAAGACAAAAAGTGAGTGCGGCATTAGCGTTTTTATTTAATCCCGATGTTTTGATATTAGATGAGCCTACAGCAGGTTTAGATCCTGTTTCATCGGAGATTCTAAAAGAAAAAATTATCAAAGAGAAAAATAAAGGCAAATTGATTTTAATCACTTCACATGTTTTAAGTGAGCTTGATGATCTTGTAACAGAAGTAATTTACATGCAGGAAGGAAGGCTGGGTTTTCAAAAATCAATATCAATATTGAAGCAGGAAACGGGGGAAGAAAAATTAGCAAAGGCAATTGCCAAAGTAATGATAACAGGCCACCAATGAAGAAAATAATAAAATATGTTATCGTTGATATTCTGAGAAATAAAATTGTATTGTTCTATACTTTTTTATCTCTCATAATTTCCTTGAGCATATTTAATCTGGAAAGCAGCACAGGTAAGGGGTTGCTCACCTTACTGTACATTGTATTAATTATAGTTCCACTTGTATGTATGGTATTTTCAACTATATACATTTACAATAGCGCTGAATTTATTGAGCTTCTGGTTAGCCAGCCGCTGCGGCGCAGAACTATTTGGATTAGTTTATTTATCGGGCTGTCTGTTTCACTGTCTGTTGCATTTTTAATTGGTATAGGTCTTCCAATATTAATTTATCAATCAAATGCTACCGGCTTTATGATGTTGCTGATGGGGTTTTTGCTGAGTATAATTTTTGTAAGCATTGCGATGCTGGCTTCATCTATTACAAGAGATAAAGCAAAAGGTATTGGCTTTGCTATTTTATTATGGTTATATTTTTCGTTGATATTTGATGCAATAGTTTTATTTATTTTATTTCAGTTCCAGGAGTATCCATTGGAAAAGCCAATGATAATTTTTAGTTTTTTAAATCCTATAGATCTTAGCCGGATACAAATTCTTTTAAAGATGGATAACTCGGCATTGATGGGTTATACGGGAGCAGTGTTTAAAGATTTTTTTGGAACAGGTGTGGGTATTGCTGTTACAACACTTGTGCTGTGTTTTTGGATACTTATCCCTGTATGGATTTCATCAGGAAAATTTGGGAAAAAGGACTTATAACTTTTAATCTTATTATCCCACAATCCCTGCCAGTTCCAAACTTCTTTTCTTTAATTTTCTTATATCTATATTTTCAATAATGGAATCGGGTAAGGCAATTAATGAAATGCCTTCCTGTTTCCACCAATTATCCTTTACTAATTTATTAAAATGAATTACACCTATCAGGTAACTTCTTTCCTGCCCATTGTAGAATTCTTCTATCCATTCAAATTCTTCTTTAGGGATATTTTTTAGGGCATCAAAACTGATATATACTTTAAGATAAAGATCATTTGTTAGTTCCGACGGGGTATGGTAACGAAGTTTTTTATATTCGTAACGGTAACCATAACTCAATGCTGAAATATCACTTAGTACAGCAGAAGCAGTGGGCAGGCTGCCGGCGCCTTTACCATAAAAAAATTGCTCGTCAGAAAAACTGCTTTCTATTACAACACCATTGTACTCATTTCTTACTGTGTATAATTGTGAAGAAGGTTTTACAAAATGTGGTAACAGGAACGCAGTTACTTTTCCATTTTTTAATTTAACAGCCTTAGCCACCAGCTTTACCTGGCAACCTTTTTCTGCGGCAACTTTTGCATCGCTGAGCTCAATATTTTTAATACCGCTGTACAACAGATCTCCGGGAAGTGAAACAATGCCATAAGAATGAACTAATAAAATGGCTAATTTATTAACGGCATCTATACCTAATACATCCAGGTCAGGATTGCTTTCGGCAAAACCCAGTTGCTGTGCAGCCAGTAAGGCTTTGCTAAAAGTAATTCCCTCTTCAAAAATTTTGGTAAGAATAAAATTAGTTGATCCATTTACAATTCCACTAATACTTTGCAACAGATCATTATCGTAATATTCCTCAAGATTTCGGATTACAGGGATGGATGCACAGGCGGATGCTTCATACAAAAAAGGAACATCAAATTGTTGCTGTAAAGAAAGTAATTCAGGTAAATGCTCTGCAATCATTTTTTTACTGGCACTTACTGTTGCCATGCCATTTTTTATTGCAGTAGAAACTATATCAAATGCAGCATTGGCATCATCAATTACTTCTACAATTACATTTATCTCTGCATCATTTAGTAGTTCGCTTTTTTCTGTAGTAAATAATTCTGCAGGTGCATTTCTTTTCTTGCCCGGATTTTTAATACACACTTTTTTTATAGTAGCATTAAGTGATGCTGTTTGTTGTAATACTCTATACAAACCTTCGCCAACTACGCCGAATCCAAAAACACCAATAACTAATTTTTTATGCTCTGTCATTACTTTGAAATTTATAATTCACTACATTTTGTTTGGTGAGAAACTCACTGATGATATTTTCAATTTGCTCAAACTCTAATAAGAAACCATCATGCCCGTAGTTTGAATGAATGGATATATGTTCTGCGCCGGCAACGTTATCTGCAATAAATTTTTGTTCTTCATCAGGAAATAGAATATCCGTTATAATACCAATCGCTAATGTTTTTGCTTTTATTTGTTGTAATGCATTTTCAATACTCATCCTGTTTCTCCCTACATTATGTGAATCCATTCCCTTGCTGAGAGAATAATAACTAAATGCATTAAAACGCCTTGCTAATTTTTCTCCCTGGTAACGTTGGTATGATGAAGTTTTAAAATTTTCAATTTTATCATTTATATCTTCTGACTGGCTTGCATTATAAGTGATATAATTACGATAAGAAAGGAGTGCAATACTTCTTGCTACTTTCATTCCTTTCATTCCTGCGTTATTATTTTTTTCATTCCAGCTTGCATCACATTCAATGCATAATCTTTGCGACTCATTAAACGCAATGCCCCAGGCAGAATGAACAGCATTAGTACCTACCGGAATTATACATTCAAATAATTCCGGTTCTTCAATTGCCCATTCTAATAATTGTTGTCCGCCCATTGAGCCGCCAATGCCTACATGAATTTTCCTGATCCCTAAAAATTCTCTTAATGGTTGATAAGTCTTAACCATATCTCTAACAGTGAAGAAAGGAAAATCATGGTAGTAAGGTGAATTGGTTTCGGGATTTATAGTAAGGGGGCCAATGCTTCCATAACAACTGCCGGGCATATTTACACATACAATGAAATAATTGGCAGGGTCAAATATTTTTCCTTCACCAACTAAGCCGGGCCACCAATCCGTTGCATCACTATTAGCAGTTAGCGCATGAAACACCCATACAACATTATCTTTCGTTTCATTTAATTCTCCATGTGTTGTATACGCAAGATGAATGCCGGGGAGAGTGCTCCCCGACTCCAGCATAAATGGTTTGTCTGATTTAAATATATTATAAGCCAAATTTTATTTGTTCAATATGGAGAAATAAAAATCTATCGATATTTAAAAAATCACGCAAAGCAGCAAAGAAAAATTAAGGCGCAAAACGTGTTTTGAACTTTGCCTCTTTGCTCCTTTATTTCTTTGCGTGAAATCCTTTATGCCAGATCTTTTGCAAAAACTTTTTCAAATGCCTGTTCAATATCTGCTTTAATATCGGCGATATGCTCAATACCCACACTTATACGAACCTGGTTAGGTAACACTCCCGCAGCAACCTGTTCTTCTCCACTTAATTGTTCATGTGTTGTGGATGCAGGATGAATTGCCAATGTTTTTGCATCGCCAACATTCGCCAAATGGCTAACCAACTTTAATGAATCAATGAACTTGCTTGCATTTTGCTTGCCGCCTTTTACACCAAAGTTTAATATGCCGCCAAAGCCATTAGTAAGATATTGCTTGGCTAATTTATGATATGGACTGCTTTTTAATCCGGGATATTCAACAAATTCTACCAGGTCGTGTTTCTCTAACCATTCAGCAAGTTCCTGTGCATTATCTACCGTGCGCTGTACACGAAGCGACAATGTTTCCAACCCCTGTAATAATAAGAATGAGTTGAATGGGCTTTGTGATGAGCCAAAATCTCTTAAGCCTTCTACTCTTGCACGAATAATAAATGCAATATTTGGCATGCCAAGAGGATTGCCTTCTCCAAAAACATCCCAGAATTTTAGTCCATGATAACCTTCTGATGGCTCTGTAAATTGTGGAAATTTCCCATTGCCCCAATTATAATTTCCGCCATCAACAATAACGCCGCCAATGGTTGTGCCATGCCCGCCGATCCATTTGGTGGCAGATTCAACAACAATGTTAGCGCCATGTTCCAACGGACGGAACAGATAGCCTGCGGTACCAAATGTATTGTCAACAATTAAAGGAAGATCATATTCCTTAGCCAGGTCAGCAAACTTTTTAAAGTCAGGAATATTTAAGCGTGGATTGCCGATCGTTTCTAAATAGATGGCCTTTGTATTTTTATCAATGTGTTTTACAAAGCTTTCCGCATCATCTCCATCCGCAAATCTTGCTTCGACACCGAGCCGCTTAAAAGCAACTTTAAATTGATTGTGAGTACCGCCGTACAGGAATGTTGTAGAAACAAAATTATCTCCTGCCTGTAAAATATTATTCAATGCTAAGAATTGTGCTGCCTGTCCGCTGCCTGTTGCAAGGGCTGCCACACCACCTTCCAGCGCTGCCATGCGTTGCTCAAACACATCACTGGTTGGGTTCATTATGCGGGTGTATATGTTGCCAAATACTTTTAGCCCGAACAGGTTGGCTGCATGTTCTGAATTATCAAATCCATAAGAAGTGGTTTGATAAATAGGTACAGCTCTTGCTTTTGTTGTTGGGTCAATTTGTTGCCCTGCATGTAATTGTAAAGTTTCAAAACGAAGATTGTTGCTCATGATAGTATTTTTAAAAGTGATGAGAATTTTTAAAAAATGGTAGTAATATGTAGGTGCGGAAAGCCGTAAGGGCTATAGAATATATGCCTTACGGCATAATACAACAACAGATTATGTTGCAGCAAAAGAAGATATATGTTGATGTTGTTTTCATTCCTGTACAAACTTATTACTTTTTTGATAAAAAGTTTAAAAATATTTAGTTAACAGGGATTTGATGATTTTTTTTGTTTGAATGGCTATTGATCCCTTACTTTGCATAAACAATGAAACAATTTATACATATACATCATCATTCTCTGCCCCTCGGGTAGGCTATGTTGATCTGTATGTTTTAAAACATATTCTCAAAAGGGCTTACTAAACAGTGAGCCCTTTTTTATTTACCCTCTAAATCTCCCTAAAGGGAGACTTACGGAGGAACCAAAAGATGAAAGTTTTGTATTTCAATTTCAATATTAATAAAGGGTTTTATGCTAAAAATTGCTATTCAAAAATCGGGGAGGCTCTATGAGGATTCAATAAAGCTTTTAAAAGAGTGTGGCATTGAATTTAATAATGGCAACAAGCAATTGAAAGCGGTTGCTTATAATTTTCCGGTGGAAGTTTATTTCTTCCGTGATGATGACATACCTCAGTATGTTTATGATGGGGTAGCAGATATAGGTTTTGTTGGTGAAAATGTTTTGCTTGAAAAAGGCAAAGATATTGAGTTGCTCTACCGGCTTGGCTTTGGAAGATGCCGGCTGAGTATTGCGGTTCCAAAAAGCATGGCATATAATACTATTAATGATTTACAGGGATTTAAAATTGCCACCACTTATTCTTCTTTATTGCAAAAATTTCTTTCAGAAAAAAGTGTAAATGCTGAAATTCATGAGATAAGCGGATCTGTTGAAATAGCGCCGGGTATAGGATTGGCAGATGCGATTTGCGACCTGGTAAGCAGCGGAAGTACACTTTTTACCAATGGATTAAAAGAAGTTGAAGTTATTCTGCGATCTGAAGCTGTATTGTGTACAAATAATAATTTATCAGAAGAAAACAAAAGCATTCTTGAAAAATTATTATTGAGAATAAATGCAGTTAAGGCAGCAAAGAATAACAAATACATTTTATTGAATGCACCTAATCATCAACTTAAAAATATTGCTGCCGTGTTACCCGGAATGAAAAGCCCTACAGTTGTGCCTTTGGCAGAAGAAGGGTGGAGCAGTGTGCAGAGTGTAATAAATGAAAATGTATTTTGGGAGGTTATCGAAAAACTGAAAGCATTGGGAGCAGAAGGAATATTAGTTGTACCAATTGAAAAGATGATTGTCTGAACCATGATTTTTTTGATTAAAAGATTAATTTGATTTTATGAACACTTTTATAAATCCATTAAAAAATGAATGGAATGAAATAACTCAGCGTCCGCAGATTAATAATGCTGCACTTAAAAATATTGTTTCAGAAATTTTACTTGATGTAAAACAAAATGGTGATGATGCGATAAGAAAATATACTTTTCAGTTTGATGGTGTTGCCTTAAGAAATTTGAAAGTAAGTGAAAAAGAAATTCAGAGAGCTTTATTAGTTGTAAATGATGAATTAAAAAATGCAATTCAACTGGCAAAAGAAAACATTGAAAAATTCCACCTTTCACAAAAAGAAGAAGTTAAAGTAATTGAAACAACTCCCGGTGTAAAATGTTGGCGCAGATCTGTTGCGATTGATAAAGTCGGCTTGTACATCCCGGGGGGAACCGCACCTTTATTTTCTACATTGCTTATGCTTGGCATTCCTGCTGTGATGGCTGGTTGCAGGGAAATAATAGTTTGTACTCCCGCTGATAAAAACGGGAAAATAAATCCGGTGATCTTGTATGTTGGTCATCTTTTAGGGATTAAAAATATTTATAAGATAGGGGGTGTGCAGGCAATTGCTGCCATGGCTTATGGTACAGAAACAATTCAGTCCGTGTATAAAATATTCGGCCCTGGAAATCAATATGTAACCACTGCAAAACAAATTATCAGCAGCCAGGGCATTGCTATTGACATACCTGCAGGCCCCAGTGAAGTGGCAGTATATGCTGATGCAGGGTGTAAACCTTCCTATGTTGCGTTGGACCTTTTAAGCCAGGCAGAACATGGAGAAGATAGCCAGGTGCTTTTGGTTGCCACATCAAAGAAAATAATCGATGATGTAAAAAAAGAAATTGATCTGCAGGTAAAATTGCTTTCAAGAAAAAAACAAATTGAAAGTTCTCTTGATAACAGTCGTGCTGTTTTAATTGAAAATATTGATGACGCTTTTGATCTGTTGAATGAATATGCACCTGAACATTTGATCATCGCATCCAATAATGCGGAAGAGTTATCACAAAAAGTGATCAATGCAGGCAGCGTTTTCCTTGGAAATTATTCTCCTGAAAGTGCCGGTGATTATGCTTCCGGCACCAATCACACTTTGCCAACCAATGGATATGCAAAAGCATATTCAGGAGTTTCGCTGGATAGTTTTGTAAAGAAAATTACTTTTCAAAAATTAAATAAAGAAGGATTAAAAAATATTGCTAATGCAATAGAGCTTATGGCCGCAGCCGAGGGACTGGATGCACATAAGAATGCTGTATCAATCCGTTTAGAAAATTTATAAGCGTAATGAAATTTGAATTGGAAAAATTAGTGAGAGATAATATAAGGAGACTTACTCCTTATTCATCGGCACGCCATGAATTTAAGGGTGAGGCTTCTGTATTTCTGGATGCGAATGAAAACAGTTTTGGTTCACCGGTTCTTCTCCCCTCTTCCGGAGGAGAGGGGATAGGGGAGAGGTTTAACCGCTATCCTGATCCGTTGCAATGGCAGTTAAAATTTGAGCTTGCAAAAATTAAAGGAGTACCGGCAGAATATATTTTTATTGGCAACGGAAGTGATGAAGTGATTGATCTTGCTTATAGAATTTTTTGCAACCCTAAAAAGGATAATGTAATTATTTGCCCGCCTACTTATGGCATGTATGAAGTGAGTGCAAATATTAATGATGTTGAAATAAGAAAAGTAAATCTTACAGAAGATTTTCAATTGGATGTTGATGGAATATTAGGGGCTACAGATCAAAATACAAAACTTCTTTTTATTTGTTCTCCCAATAATCCTACAGCTAATAATATGAAAAGAAAAGATGTTGAATTGCTTCTGAATAATTTCCCTGGAATTGTAATTATAGATGAAGCCTACATAAATTTTTCAAGACAAAAAACTTTCATACAGGAACTCACTGAGTACGAAAACCTTGTCGTTATGCAAACGCTTTCAAAAGCATGGGGACTTGCTTCATTGCGGCTGGGACTGGCTTTTGCTTCAATTCAGATAATTGAATTGTTCAATAAAGTAAAGCCGCCTTACAACATTAATAAAGCATCTCAGGCTTTAGCAATTGAGGCTTTGCAAAATACGCAACAGGTTAATGACTGGATAAAGCAAACAGTTGAGCAAAGAGATTTTCTGATAAAAAAATTATCCGGTTTCCCTTTTGTAAAAAAAATATTTGAAAGTGATGCTAATTTTTTATTGGTAAGAGTAGATAATGCAAATACTTTATACAACTACCTTTCGCAAAATAAAATTATTGTAAGAAACAGGAGCAAAGAAATTATGTGTGATAATTGTTTGCGGATAACAATTGGAACTCCTGAAGAAAACCTTCAATTATTAAAAAAAGTAAGAAACTATGAAAAATAAAGGGGTAACTGAAAAAAGTGAAAATCCAAATTTCCCCTTTGGGGGGCAGGGGGCTAAGGTTTTATTTATTGACAGGGACGGAACATTAATTAAAGAAGCGCCGCCAACTTACCAGTTAGATTCATTTCCTAAGCTGGAGTTTTACAAACACATGTTTGAATACATGACGAAGATAGCTACGGAGTTGGATTATGAATTGGTAATGGTTACAAACCAGGATGGGCTTGGCACGGAGTCGTTTCCGGAAAATACTTTTTACCCTGTGCATGATTTCATTATGAAGAGCCTTGAGAACGAGAGTATTCATTTTGATAAAGTATTTATTGACCGCACATTTCCTGCAGATAATGCACCAACAAGAAAACCAGGAACTGGAATGTTAACTGAATATCTCAATAATGAAAAGTATGACATTGCCAATTCTTTTGTTATAGGCGACCGTATTACAGATGTGTTACTTGCAAAAAATCTTGGTTGCAGAGCTTTGTGGTTAAACAATCATAATGAACTTGGGGCTGCAGAGGTTAAAGAATCAACAGAGGAATTGAATGAAACAATAGCATTGGAAACAATCCAGTGGAAAGATATTTATGAATTTCTTAAACTTCCTTCACGTAAAGTTCATCATCAGCGTAACACAAATGAAACAAAAATTAGTATAGAATTAAATTTAGATGGAACAGGAAGTGCTGATATAAAAACAGGACTTGCTTTTTTTGATCACATGCTGGAGCAAATTGCAAAGCACGGTAACATTGATCTTTCAATTAATTGTAATGGCGATCTTCATATTGACGAACATCATTCCATTGAAGATGTTGGGATTGCCCTGGGAGAAGCCATAGCAAAGGCTTTGGGTAATAAGCGTGGAATTGAGCGGTATGGTTTTTTATTGCCTATGGATGATTGTCTTGCTCAGGTTGCTGTAGATTTCGGAGGAAGAAGTTGGTTAGTGTGGGAAGCAGAATTTAAAAGAGAAAAGATTGGAGAGATGCCCACAGAAATGTTTCATCATTTTTTTAAATCTTTCAGTGATTCCGCAAAATGTAATCTCAATATAAAAGCAGAGGGACAAAATGAGCATCATAAAATTGAATCAATTTTTAAAGCATTTGCCAAAGCCATTAAAATGGCTGCGAAAAGGGATATAAATAATAATACATTGCCATCTACAAAAGGAACTTTATAAAAATAATTAAGCCCTCTTTAGGGGGTTTGGGAGTATGGAAATTGCAATTATAAAATATAATGCAGGTAATGTACAAAGTGTTCAATATGCATTGGAGCGTTTAGGTTATAATGCTACTGTAACTGATGACTATGCTGCAATACAGCGTGCAGACAAAGTAATTTTTCCGGGAGTGGGAAATGCTTATTCCGCAATGGAAAGCCTTAAAGAAAAAAATCTTGATGAAGTTATTAAACAACTTACACAACCGGTTCTGGGAATATGCGTTGGCATGCAATTGATGTGTAATCATTCTGAAGAAAACAATACAACTGGCTTGTGCATTATAGATTTGAATGTAAAAAAGTTTATTACAGAAGATAAAAAATACAAGGTCCCTCAAATGGGATGGAATAATATTTATAATTTATCCTCACCGTTGTTTGAAGGTGTAAAAGAAAATTCATTCGTTTATTATGTGCACAGCTTTTTTGCTGAATATGGAAAAGAAACAATAGCAATATCAGATTATATAATTCCTTACAGTGCGGTTATTCAAAAAAATAATTTTTATGGTGTTCAGTTTCATACAGAGAAGTCAGCCGAAGTTGGAGACAAAATTTTATTGAACTTTTTAAATTTGAAATAAGTGCAAATAATCCCTGCCATAGATATAATAAACGGTAAATGTGTAAGGCTTACTAAAGGTGATTTTACCAAACAGAAAATTTATTATGAAGACCCTTTGAATGCTGCTAAATCCTTTGAGGATGCTGGTTTACAGCGACTGCACATTGTAGATCTTGATGGCGCAAAAACCGGTAGCATACAAAATATAAAAGTGCTTGAATCAATTACAGCTAATACAAAACTTATTGTTGATTTTGGTGGAGGAATAAAAAGTATCAGCGATGTTAGCAATGTTTTTAATGCAGGGGCTTCTATTGTAACATTGGGGAGCATTGCAGTTAAAAAACCGGAAGTTGTAGAAGAATGGTTGATTGAATTTGGTGCTGATAAAATTTTAATTGGCGCCGATGTTTTATATGAAAAAATAAAGATTAGCGGCTGGCTGGAAGATGGAAGAATTTCTGTTTTTGATTTTATTGCTAAAATGCTTGCGTTAGGCGCATTGCATATTTTTTGTACTGACATTGCAAAAGATGGAGTATTGCAGGGGCCTTCTGTTGAACTATATCAAAAGATAATGCAACAGCATCCGTCAATAAATTTAATTGCAAGTGGTGGTGTAAGTTCAGTAGAAGATATTATAACATTAAAAAATATTGGGTGCAGTGGTGTAATCATTGGCAAAGCGATCTATGAAGGAAAAATAACATTACAGGAATTAGTAAATTTAAATTTTAATTAGTACTACAGCAAAAATGAAGAATTTTCAAAACAGTGAAACGGTGCAAGGTCCCCCTTTAGGGGAATTTAGGGGGTTAACAAAAAGAATTATACCATGCCTTGATATTAAAGATGGAAGAACCGTTAAGGGTATCAATTTTGAAAATATCCGTGATGCCGGTGATCCTGTTGAGTTGGCAAAATTTTATTCGGAGCAGGGTGCGGATGAATTGGTTTTTCTTGATATCACCGCCACAATTGAAAAAAGAAAAACACTTGTTCAACTGGTGAAAAAACTGGCGCACAATATCAACATTCCTTTTACTGTCGGTGGTGGGATTTCTTCTGTAGAAAATGTTGCTGAACTGCTGCAGCATGGTGCTGACAAAATATCTGTTAACACAGCCGCTTATAAAAACCCGGAACTGATAAAACAAATTGCTGATCAATTTGGTAGCCAGTGTGTGGTTCTTGCTATTGATACAAAAAAAGAAGATGATGGCGAATGGTATGTATATTTAAATGGCGGCAGAACAAAAACGGAAACAAAAACAATGGATTGGGCAATGCAGGCTGTTGATCTTGGTGCAGGAGAAATTCTTTTAACATCCATGAACAATGATGGAACAAAAAATGGATTTGCTTTGGACATCACTTCGCAATTGTGTAATGCATTACCGGTTCCGGTGATCGCTTCCGGCGGGGCCGGTACTATGAAACATTTTAAAGATGTATTTAAAAATGCCAATGCTGATGCAGCTTTGGCAGCAAGTATATTTCATTATAAAGAAATACAAATACCGAAATTAAAAAAATATTTAAAAGAGAACAATATAAATGTAAGATTATGAATATTCTTAAACCTGATTTTTTAAAATATGCTGATGAGTTGATGCCTGCAATAATTCAGGATGCAGATACCAATGTAGTTTTGATGCTGGGTTATATGAATAAAGAAGCTATGAATAAAACAAGAGAAACAAAACTGGTTACCTTTTACAGCAGAACAAGGAAACGCTTATGGACAAAAGGTGAGATAAGTAAAAATTATATGCATGTTGTAGATATGAAATTGGATTGTGACAGTGATGCCATATTAGTTAAGGCAAGACCCGACGGTCCTGTTTGCCACACAGGCAGTGATAGCTGCTTTAATGAAGAAAATGTAAGTGACAATGATAATTTTTTGCTGCATCTTGAAAAAATTATTTCTGACAGGCAAAAAAATCCAAGACCAAAATCTTATACAAGTTCATTATTTAAAAAAGGGATAAATGCAGTTGCACAAAAAGTAGGAGAGGAGGCTGTGGAATTAATTATAGAAGCAAAAGATAATGATGCCGACAGATTTAAAGATGAAGCCGCAGATCTGTTATACCATTATATTATCTTATTAAAAGCAAAAGGATTTACGTTGAGCGATGTTATTGATATTCTTAAAAAGAGACATTCAAAATAATTTTTTATAAGTGATTACCATAAATGATTGGATAAATAATAGCTCTGATATTTGCTTGTAGTGCTAATGTTAATTACTTAAATGGTAAGAAAACCGGATACCCAACAAAAATAAAATCATAACTTCAAATTATTGTAAACCTTTACCAACCCAATTTTTTATGAGACTAAAAAGAAGAGATTTTATTAATCTTTCTGCGCTGGCAGCAGGCACAGGAATCATCACAGGCTTCAGGTCTTCAACATCCAGAGAAAACAATGGCAGATCATTATTCGGTGATCTTGAAAATATGACCGATGATGTAGTTCCTATTTCAGTACAGGAAAGAGAAGCCAGGATACAGAAAGCTCAGCGTTTATTGGTTGAGCAAAAAATGGGAGCATTGCTTTTGGAGTCGGGAACATCTATGGAATATTTTACAGGAATAAAATGGTGGCCGAGTGAAAGAACTATGGTTGCAGTTATTCCTGCCAGTGGTGAAGTAAAATATATTTGCCCGGGCTTTGAAGAATCCCGGTTTAGAGAGCTTATAACAATAGGCAAAGATGTATATGTATGGCAGGAAGATGAAAGCCCTTATAAACAAATTGCGAATGCTATTAAAGATGCAGGCATTCAAACGGGAAGTATTGGGATAGAAGAAAGGCTTCGCTTTTTTATTTTTGATGGAATAAAAAAAGTAGCTCCGCACTTAAATTATGTAAGCGGCGACCCGGTGACAGTTCCCTGCCGCATGATAAAGTCTTCTGCAGAAATTGCTTTAATGCAAAAAGCAAATGATATAACAGTGGCTGCAATAAAAGCCGGCATCAGTGGTATGAAGGAGGGCATGTCGCACAGTGATGTAGCTGCGATAATTACCGGTGCTCAAAGACAGCTTGGTAAAGATGCCGGTGGTGCTCTTGTACTTTTTGGACAAGCATCTGCTTTTCCACATGGCACAACCAAACCGCAAAAATTAAAAAAAGGTGATATCGTTTTAATGGATTGCGGATGCCAGGTAGAAGGTTATACTTCTGATATTACAAGGACAGTTGTTTTTGGAGCAGAGCCAACAAAACGACAACAGGAAATATGGAACCTTGAACAAAGATCACAGGCAGCAGGTTTTGCCGCTGCTAAATTGGGGGCCGCCTGCCAGGAAGTTGATGCCGCTGCCCGGAAAGTGTTGACTGATGCAGGTTTTGGACCGGGATATAAATTACCGGGCTTACCTCATCGTACCGGTCATGGTATTGGTATGGATGGGCATGAATGGGGAAATATGGTTAAAGGCAATCAACAAATATTACAACCCGGCATGTGCTTTAGTGTTGAACCAACTATTTCTATTCCGGGGGAATTTGGTGTAAGGTTGGAAGATTGTGCTTATATGACAGCAACAGGCGCTAAATGGTTTTCACCCCCTGCGGTATCTATCAATCAGCCTTTTTAATCTTTATGTGAAGTTATGTTCGGTAAATCTTAATCTCCCTTAAGGGTAGGGTTATAAAATCCAGTCTCTGCAAGAGTTTTAGCACAAAGTACTTTGTAAATAGTGTTGATAATTTATTTTGCAACTAAATATTCCCTGAAAGCATCGTAATTAACTTCCATCTTTATACTTTGCTTTTTCTTTTTAAGCAGATCATTTATTGCAGCAGGCATAGGTACAGACTGTTGAATGATAGGTTCAACAACATCATAAAATTTTACAGGATGTGCGGTTTCTAAAAATATTCCCTGTAATTCAGGATGAGTTTGCAAATATTTTTTTAGCGCAATATACCCAACAGCGCCATGCGGATCCAGTAAATAATTTTTATTAAGAAAAACATTTTTTACAACTGATTTTGTTTCTTCATCCGAAATGCTATAGCTCGTCAAAACGTTTTTAAGAGAAATAAATTCCTTATTGAAAATTTCAAGAATACGGATAAAATTACCGGGATCACCAACATCCATTGCATTTGATAATGTTGCAACAGATTTTTTAGCGATATACTTTTCTGTTTGCATGTAATCAGTAACAACATCATTGACATTACAGGCAGCAATAAAATGCTGTACCGGTAAGCCGGTTTGATGCGCTAAAATTCCTGCACAAATACTGCCGAAATTGCCGCTGGGCACACTTATCACGGGAGGCTGATCTTTATCCTTCCATTGTTGATAAGCAAAAAAATAATAAAATTGTTGCGGAAGCCAGCGGGCAACATTGATAGAATTTGCCGAGGTAAGAAACAATTTTTTATTTACTTCATCATCTGCAAAGGCTTTTTTTACGAGTGCCTGGCAATCATCAAATGTTCCATCAACTTCTAATGCAGTAATGTTTTTTCCTAAAGTAGTTAATTGTAATTCCTGAACGCTGCTAACTTTCCCGGAGGGATAGAGAATAACCACATCCACTCCCTCCACGTCATAAAAGCCATTGGCTACAGCTCCGCCAGTATCACCGGAAGTTGCTACAAGAACAGTTATTTTTTTATCCCGGTGGCTATCGGGATGATCTTTTACAAAATAGCCCAGGCAGCGGCTCATGAATCTTGCACCAACATCTTTAAAAGCAAGGGTTGGCCCATGAAATAATTCAAGAGAGAAAATATTTTCTTCAATAGTAACCAACGGAAATTCAAAGTTGATAGTTTCTGCAACAATTCTTTCCAATTCATTTTTTGGAATCACATCCCCTATGTAAGGTTGAATAACTGTGTATGCAATTTCTTCTTTTGAAAATTTATCAATATTGCTGATAAAGTTTTTAGGTAGCTGTGGAATGCTTTCAGGAAAATACAATCCTTTGTCAGGCGCCAAACCCTTGATGGTGGCTTGTTTAAAATTTACTATTGGTGAGTTATGATTGGTACTGTGATAGAGCATTTGTATTCTAATTGTTGCAAATTGTCTGAACCATGATTTGGGTAGATTATTGGATTAAAATGATTGATATTTTTTTAATCAATTTATTTTCTCTTGTTAATCTTTTTAGTCTGCCCAAATCATGGTTCAGACAATTATTCTTCTGTAATAATTATTCCCTGGTTATTTATTGTTGTAACATAAGTATGATAGGCCAATCCCATGCTGTCATAAATATCTTTCATTATAACTTCTACATCATGGGCAACATTTTCTTCTTTGCATAACATAAAAATAGATGGGCCTGAACCTGCAATACCGCCGCCTAATGCACCGGCTTCTACACATTTTTTCTTTACTTCATCAAACCCCGGAATTAAAATACTTCTAACGGGCTCAATAATTACATCCTCAAGACTACGACTAATTAAGCCATAATCATTTTGCATAAAACCTGTAACCAGGCCTGCAATATTTCCCCATTGTTTAATAGCGTCTTTCAGCAAAACTTCTTTGCGAAGAATTTCTCTTGCATCAGAAGTTTTTACTTCTATCTGCGGATGCACAACTGTTACAAAGATTGGCGGCGCAGACAAAGGAATTATATCCAAAGGAAAAATAGAACGTATAAGTGTTACTCCTCCATAAATGCATGGTGAAATATTATCGGCATGTTTAACGCCTGAAGCAAGTTTTTCTCCTGCCATAGCAAATCGAACAAGGTCTTCTTTAGAGAATTTATTTCCAAGCAAATGATTGGCAGCTACTACAACTCCTGCGGCACTTGCAGCACTGGAGCCGAGGCCACTGCCGGGTTTTATATGTTTTTCTATAATGATATCAAAGCCAACAGTAGTATCAAGTTCCTGCATTAATTCTAACAATGAAACTCCTGCAACATTTTTTTCAGGAATTACCGGGAGATTGTAAATGTCATTGTGCTGAATGCGGATACCGGGCTCTTCACTAAGAGAGACCTGCATAACATCCTGCGGATCATTTAATGCCATGCCTAACACATCAAAGCCACAAACCAAATTGGCAATTGTTGCAGGGGATTTTATTTTTACAGATCTCATGATAATTAATTTGAAGGAGCTGCCGCTCTTATGATATCTGCAAAAACACCCGATGCTGTTACCTCTGCACCGGCTCCTGCACCTTTAACCACCAAAGGTTGTTCGTTATAGCGATTGGTATAAAAGAGCACTGCATTATCTTTTCCATACAAGTGATAAAAATCGTGTTGCGGATCAATATGCTGTAAGCCTACTGAGGCTTTTCCATTTTCATATCTTGCGACAAACTTTAATTTTTTGCCACCCACCTTCGCTTCCTCAACTAATTTTTTAAAATGATCTTCATGCTTTTCCATTTCTTTATAAAAATTTTTCACATCGCCTTTCATGCAGGCTTCAGGCATAAAAGAATTATTGCTGATATCTTCCATTTCAATTTTTTCACCCGTCTCTCTTGCAAGGATCATTATTTTACGCATCACATCTGTTCCGCTTAGATCAAGCCGGGGATCGGGCTCTGTATATCCTTCTTCCTGTGCCTGTTTTACAACGGCTGCAAAGCTTTTTTCTCCTGTATAATTATTGAAAACAAAATTAAGTGTGCCGCTTAATACCGCTTCTATCCTGTTTACTATATCGCCACTGCGCAACAGATCATTTAATGTGCCTATTACCGGTAAACCTGCGCCCACATTGGTTTCAAAAAGAAAAAGCGCATTAAATTCCCTTGCAAGATCTTTTAAGCTTTTATAATATTCATAAGAAGAGGAACAGGCAACTTTATTGCAGGCAACTACCGAAATACTTTTTTCTAAAAAATGATGGTAGGTTTTTGCAACATCATTATTAGCTGTAACATCTATAAAAACTGAATTCCTTAAATTCTTTTTTTGTATAACAGAGATAAGATTGTGCATGTTCATGTCATCACCTGTTTGTAATAATTCTTTCCATTTAGAAAGATCAATACCTTCATCAATAAACAACATTTTTTTGCTATTGGCAATTCCGGTAACACGAACCTGTAAACGAAGATGATCATGCAGATATTTAATTTGCTGTTGTAATTGCGCCAGTAACCTGCTGCCAACATTTCCTGTTCCGCTGATAAAAAGATTTACCTGCTTGTAGGTAGTTTCAAAAAAATCTTCATGCAAAATATTAATGGCTTTCTTTACATCCTTTGTTGCTATCACTGCTGAAATATTTCTTTCAGAAGAGCCTTGCGCTATTGCCCTTATGTTTACTCCATTCTTTCCTAATACACTAAACATTTTACCACTGATGCCGGGATGATTTTTCATATTATCACCCACCAGTGCAACAATTGCCAGGTCTTTTTCCACTATGAGCGGATCTACTTTTTTTATTTCGAGTTCATAAGCAAAAGCCTTATCAACAGCCTCTTTGGCTATGCCAACATTTATTTCTTCAATACCCACACAAATAGAATGCTCTGAAGAACTTTGCGTGATAAGGATAACATTTATTTTTTCGTTGGATAATGCTTCAAATAAACGCTTTGAAAACCCCGGGACACCAACCATGCCACTACCTTCAAGGCTTAGCAATGCAAGTTTAGTGATGCTGGAAATCCCCCGGATGCTTCCGCCATTTTTTGAGGAAACATTTTCAATTAATGTTCCGGATTCCTGTGGGTCAAAAGTATTTTTTATCCAAACAGGAATGCGTTTGTTCATCACAGGCTGTATGGTAGGCGGGTAAATTACTTTGGCTCCAAAGTGAGAAAGTTCCATGGCTTCCTGGTATGATATTTTCTGAATGAGCTTTGCATTTGTTACTAACCTTGGATCAGCCGTCATCATCCCCGAAACGTCAGTCCATATTTCCACAATGGAAGCTGTTACTGCTGCAGCGATAATCGAAGCCGTATAATCTGAGCCGCCTCTTCCCAGGGTAGTGGTATTGCCATTTTTGTCTGATGCGATAAAACCCGGAATAATACAAATAAGACTTTCAAGTGAAAAAAAGAAAGATTGAATATTTTTATTTGTTGCTATAAAATCAACATTGGCTGCGCCGAATTGGGAATCAGTTATTATAAGTTCTCTTGCATCTTTCCATGTATTTTCTAAATCAAGAGATCTTAATTTTGCTGCGAATATTTGGGAGGATAATAATTCGCCGTTACTGATAATAGAATCTTTTGTACGCTGTGATAATTCCCGTAATAAAAAAACTCCGTTGCAGGTATCTTCAATTTCATTAAATCTTTTTTTTACCATGCTTAGTACACTGCTTTGCTGATCAATCGGTATCAGTTCTTTTACAGTTGTAAGATGCCTGTGTTCAATAGCGTGAAGTTTTTCTTTATAAGAAATATCCGTGTTTGATGCCAGTGTTGCTACTTCTAACAGTGCATCAGTAGTGCCTCCCAGGGCTGATAATATGATAACAATATGGTTGTTTTTTTTTGCAGCTTCTTCTACAATTGCAATTACCCCGTTTATAGTATCAGCATTGGCAACCGAACTCCCTCCGAATTTTAAAACCTTCATATTTAGTTGTAGTGTTTAATAATAAATTAAGGGATATGTTGTGTTTTGTAATCTTACTTTTAAGTATGTATTCAGATCTAAAATTATACGAGGTAGCCAAATGCATTATCCTCCTGTTTCAGTTCAGAATAATTTACGTGATAAGCATCCAGGTTATTTAGCAGGCTGTAATAATCTTCTTTTGATCTTACTTCAATCCCTACCAAAGCAGGGCCCGATTCTTTATTATGTTTTTGAACATATTCAAACCTCGTTATATCATCGGATGGCCCCAATACATGATTAACAAAATCTTTAAGCGCACCCGGCCGCTGTGCAAAGCGAATGAGAAAATAATGTTTCAATCCTTCGTATTGCAGGGAGCGTTCTTTTATTTCCTGCATCCTGTCAATATCATTATTGCTTCCGCTTACAATACAAACAATATTCTTACCTTTTATTTCATTTGCAAAATCATCTAATGCTGCAATAGATAAAACACCTGCAGGCTCAACAACCATTGCATCTTCGTTATATAATTTTAATATAGAAGAGCATATTTTCCCTTCCGGTACTAAATGCATATCATGCAAAACTTCTTTGCAAATTGAAAAAGTGATATTGCCTACACGTTTTACCGAAGCACCATCTACAAATTGTTCAATATTATTTAGAGTAACCGGCTGGCCTGCTGCCAGAGCGGTTTTCATAGATGGTGCACCTTCAGGTTCTACACCAATTATTTTTGTTTGAGGTGAGAATGTTTTAAAATAACTGCCAATGCCTGCACACAAACCTCCACCACCTACAGGAACAAATAAATAATCAATTGAGGAAAGGTCTTCTAAAATTTCCAGACCCACTGTTCCCTGCCCTTCGATAATTTTATAGTCATCAAAAGGATGCACATATGTCATTTCATTTTCTGCTGTGTATTGTTTTGCTGCAACAGCACATTCATCGTAGAAGTCGCCTGTCAATTTTATTTCGACAAAATCTTCGCCAAACATTTTTGTCTGACTTATTTTTTGATTAGATGTAATAACAGGCATAAACACCACACCTTTTACGCCGAGTTTTTTACATGAATAGGCAAAGCCCTGGGCATGATTACCTGCGCTTGCGCATACAACTCCTTTTTGCAATTGTTCCTTTGGCAAACTACTCATCATATTAAATGCACCACGAATTTTGTAGGAACGAACTATCTGCAGATCTTCCCTCTTCAAATAAATATTAGCCTGGTATTTTTTTGATAAATTTTGATTAAGTACAAGCGGTGTTCTGTAGATAACATTTTTAATTCGATCTGCTGCTGCTGTAAAATCGAATGTGCCCCTATCCCCTAAAGGGGGATGAGTAGAATTATCCTCAAAAGGGGGATGAGTAGAATTTTCTTTTATTGCTATGTTGCTCATTACAAATTTTAGTTACTAACTGTTTCTATTTTTGAACTTTCATTTTTGAACTCTCCTTTTGGGGTGGCGGGCTTTTGATTTTCCGGTCTTAAACTTCTTACAGTTTTACCAGCCTGCCACAATTCACTGTCACGTAATTCTTTTAATTCTACTTCAAGATTTTCCCTGTAATCCGCTTTGCTGTTGCTTTCTATTGAACGTCCTGCTTCTCTTCCTGCAGCAACTTCATCATATAATTCTTTAAATACAGGTAATGTTGCATCCCTAAATTTTTTCCACCAGTCCAATGCGCCACGTTGTGCAGTGGTGGAACAATTTGCATACATCCAGTCCATTCCGTTTTCTGCAACCAACGGCATTAATGATTGTGTTAGCTCTTCAACGGTTTCATTAAATGCTTCGGAAGGAGAGTGGCCTTTTGATCTCAACACTTCATATTGCGCTGCAAATATTCCCTGTATCGCACCCATCAATGTTCCTCTTTCACCCGTGAGATCTGAATACACTTCTTTCTTAAAATCTGTTTCAAATAAATATCCTGAACCAATTGCAATTCCCAGTGCAGCAACTCTTTCAAAAGCTCTGCCTGTTGCATCCTGGAAAATTGCATAGCTGCTGTTTAAACCACGGCCCTGTAAAAACATTCTGCGTAAAGAAGTTCCCGAACCTTTTGGTGCTACTAAAAAAACATCAACATCTTTTGGCGGAATAATACCGGTTTGATCACTATAGGTAATGCCAAATCCATGAGAAAAATATAATGCTTTGCCGGGTGTTAAATGTTTTTTTACTGTTGGCCACATTGCTATTTGTGCAGCATCACTAAGAAGATAACAGATGATAGTTCCTTTCTCCAATGCTTCTTCAATTTCAAATAAAGTTTTGCCTTCTACAAAACCATCCCGTACTGCTTTGTCCCAGCTTTTTGAATTTTTACGCTGGCCAACAATTACATTTATGCCGTTTTCTTTTTGATTAAGCGCCTGTCCAGGCCCCTGAACGCCGTAGCCTATAACCGCTACCACTTCATCTTTCAACACTTGCTGTGCTTTTGATAATGGAAATTCTTCACGGGTTACCACATTTTCCTGTGTGCCGCCAAAATTTAATGTTGCCATGATTTTTAGTTTTTAAGCTAAGAGATAAAAGAGAAAAAAGAGATTTTTCTTAATCCTCTCAGCGGGTTTATAATTTTTTATTTTATTTTATTTTTTTTTTTATCTCTTAGCTCTACATTGTAAATACTTCATCCTGTTTATCAAGAAATTCATTCTCTATCAATTCATCACCAGGGGCTGCATGTTCGTATTGTTTTAATTTTTCGTGAAACCCGCTACTGGCTTTTATTACTGCCACCCTTGCACTTCGTACAAATTCAATTAACCCATACGGTTCTAAAAATTCTACCAGGCGGTCTGTCTCTTCTCTATGCCCGGTGGTTTCAAAAATGGTATAGTCTTTACGAATGGTTACAGCCCTCGCACCATATTCTCTCAGCAATCTTTCTACTTTTACTTTTTCTGCAATTTCATCAGTAGGCACTTTGTACAGCGCCATCTCCTGCCATACAATTTCATCTTCGGTATTATAAAATGCTTTTAATACATCTACCTGTTTTTCAATTTGGCGGCAAAGTTTGCGTACAACATCTTCTGTTTCATTTATCACAATAGTGAACCGGTGCACACTTTCTACTTCGGTGGGTGATGTATTTAAACTGTCCACATTAATTTTTCTTCGTGAAAAAATAATAGCAATACGGTTTAATAAACCAATCTGGTTTTCGGTATAAACGGTGATCGTATATTCCTGTTTACTCATAAAAATTATTTAAGTCTTATTTCTGAAACACTGCATCCCTGCGGCACCATAGGGAATACATTATTTTCTTTTCCCACCATCACTTCCAATAAATAAGGGCCTTTATGATCTAACATTTCTATTAATACATTTTTTAAATTTTCTCTTTCCGAAATCCGCTGCCCCGAAATGTTGTAGGCTTTTGCAACGGCCACAAAATCCGGGCTCTTTATATCTGTAAATGAATAACGTCTTTCATGAAACAATTCCTGCCACTGGCGAACCATCCCAAGAAATTGATTGTTGAGAATTATTATTTTTACATCCACATCACTTTGCATAATCGTTCCCATTTCCTGTAGGGTCATTTGAAAACCGCCATCACCAATTACAGCTATAACAGTTCTTTTGGGTACACCAAATTTTGCACCGATGGCAGCAGGTAATGCAAAACCCATTGTGCCTAAACCTCCCGAAGTAATATTGCTTTTTGACTGATTGAATTTTGCATACCGGCAAGCCACCATCTGATGCTGGCCTACATCCGTTACAATAATTGCATCGCCACCTGTTAATTCATTCAGCAAATTTATCACCTCGCCCATTGTTAAAACATCAACTGTTGGATGCAACTCTGGTTGTATGCAGGTTTCTTCTTCCTGTTTTTTATAATCATTGAACTTTTGCAGCCATTGCGGATACACTTTTTGTTCTACGAGTTCAGTGAGTAAGGGCAATGTTTCTTTGCAATCTCCCCAAACAGAAACGGTTGTTTTTACATTCTTATCAATTTCTGAAGGATCAATATCAAGGTGAATAACTTTTGCCTGCTTTGCATATTTGTCTAACCGCCCGGTAACACGATCATCGAATCGCATACCAATCGCTATCAAAACATCACATTCATTGGTTAATACATTGGGGCCATAATTACCATGCATGCCCAGCATACCTACGCCCAACGGATGATTGGTTGCAATAGCGCTCATTCCCATAATGGTCCATGCGGCGGGGATGCCGGCCTTCTCAATAAATTTTTGAAATTCTTTTTCTGCTTTTCCAAGAATAACGCCCTGTCCAAATATCACAAATGGTTTTTGTGCAGCATTGATAAGTTTAGCTGCTTCTTCAATATATTTTTTTCTTACAATTGGGCTGGGACGATAACTGCGGATATGATTACATTTAGTATAGCCTTCATAATTGAACTTTTGTAATTGTGCATTCTTGGTGATGTCAATTAACACAGGCCCGGGTCTTCCGCTGCCTGCGATGTAAAAAGCTTTTGCAAGAACAGCAGGAATTTCTGTTGCATCAGTTACCTGGTAATTCCATTTAGTAACCGGAGTGGTAATATTAATAACGTCCGTTTCCTGGAAAGCATCTGTCCCTAACAAATGGGCATACACCTGACCGGTGATGCACACCACCGGAGTACTGTCAATCATTGCATCTGCTAAACCTGTAACTAAATTAGTTGCGCCGGGGCCGCTGGTTGCAAATACAACTCCTGTTTTTCCCGAAGCTCTCGCAAAGCCTTGTGCAGCATGAATGGCGCCCTGCTCATGGCGAACAAGAATATGATTTAGTTGATCCCGGTAATCATACAATGCATCATAAATTGGCATGATAGCACCACCGGGGTAGCCAAAAATTACTTCTACATCTTCTGCAAGAAATGCCTGCAACACAGCCTGTGAGCCACTTAATTCAACGACCTCAGACTCTTGAAGTGGGAACCCGGCAACTTCTTCGTTTTTTTTCGGCCTTGTAATATTCTGTACTATTGACATAGAAGTGTTTTTTATTTTATCAGAATAACCGTTTATGTTTTACATCAGGAAACTTTGGTGCTTCATCTGTTACACATCCTTCGGCTGCATTTGTAACGCATCCTGCATATTTAAACAGAACTCCTTTTGTTGCTTTTACTGCAGGTTGTCTCCAGTCTTTTTTTCGTTCCTGGATTTCATCATCGTCAATTTTCAATGTCATTTTATGATTTACTGCATCAAGCTCAATGATGTCATCATCTTTTACCAATGCGATCAATCCTCCATCAAAAGCTTCAGGCGTTATATGGCCTACAACAAAGCCATGAGTGCCGCCACTAAATCTTCCATCTGTTATTAGTGCAACTGATTTTCCCAGGCCTGCACCGATAATTGCAGATGTTGGTTTTAGCATCTCGGGCATGCCGGGGCCACCTTTGGGGCCAACGTATCTTATAACTACAACATCTCCCTGTTTTATTTTTCCTGAATTGATCCCGTTTATTAATTCAAACTCGCCATCGAAAACTCTTGCAAGCCCTGTAAATTTTTCGCCTTCCTTACCGGTGATCTTTGCAACACTTCCGCCTTCTGCAAGATTGCCATACAATATTTGTAAATGCCCTGTTTGTTTAATTGGTTTTTCTACAGGAAAAATAATTTTCTGTGTTTCAAAATTTAATTCGGGAACATCTTTTAGATTTTCTTCAATTGTTTTTCCTGTAACGGTTAGGCAATCGCCATGTAATAAATTCTGTTGTAATAAATATTTCATCACAGCAGGAACGCCGCCAACATTATGAAGGTCTTCCATCAAATATTTTCCGCTTGGTTTTAAGTCTGCTAATACAGGTACTTTATCGCTAATAGTTTGAAAATCATCCTGCGTAAAAACAACGTCAACACTTTTTGCCATAGCGATCAAATGCAATACTGCATTGGTGCTGCCACCTAAAGTCATTATCACAGTTACAGCATTTTCAAATGCTTTTCTTGTCATGATGTGCGAAGGCTTTATATCTTTTTCTATAAGCAAACGAATGGCTTTTCCTGCTGCATGGCATTCATTTTTTTTCGCATCACTTAATGCAGGATTTGATGATGAATAAGGCAAGCTCATACCTAATGCTTCAATAGCGCTTGACATTGTATTGGCTGTGTACATACCTCCGCATGCGCCTGCACCCGGGCATGAGCGCTTAATAATTTCTTTAAAATCTTCCGGCGAAATTTCACCTTTTATTTTTTTACCCAATGCCTCAAAGGCAGAAACAATATTTAGATCTTCTCCTTTATAATGACCTGGTGCAATTGTACCGCCATATACCATTATCGAAGGACGATTAAGTCTTCCCATTGCGATAAGAGAACCCGGCATATTTTTATCGCAGCCGGGTACTGCGATCAATGCATCATAATATTGGGCGCCGCAAACTGCTTCAATTGAGTCTGCAATAATATCGCGGCTTACCAAAGAATAACGCATTCCATCAGTACCATTACTTATGCCATCACTAACACCAATTGTATTAAAAATTAATCCAACAAGATCATTATCCCATACCCCTTGTTTTACTAATTTTGCCAATTCATTCAAATGCATATTACAGGTGTTGCCTTCATATCCCATGCTCACAATACCTACCTGTGCTTTTGTAAGATCATCCTCTGTTAAGCCAATGCCATACAGCATTGCCTGCGCTGCCGGTTGTGTTACATCCTGCGTAATTGTTTTGCTGTATTTATTTAGTTCGTTCATGCTCTTTCGAATTCTCTTTTAGATTCTTTTTTATATGCTTTGTCAATTACTTTGTGCATGTATGCTTCCTGGATAATTCTTCCAACAGTTTCGTTCCAGGGTTTAGGAAACTTAGTGTCATCAAGGCTTTCCCATCCTATCACTTCTGCTGCAGTGCCACAAAAGAATGCAGCATCTGCATTTTTCAATTCATCTATTGTGAATTGTTTTTCTTCTACAGGTATTTGCATTTCACTGCATATTTCAAGAACTGTTGCTCTTGTAATTCCCGGTAAAATATTTCCCAATGATGGCGTAAATAATTTTCCATCCTTCTCAAAAAAAACATTTGCTCCGGGGCCTTCTGCAACATAGTCGTTCATGTCTAATAACAATGCTTCATCGAAGCCCTCTTTTTTTGCTTCCTGGCTTGCAAGAATTGAATTTACATAATGACCTGCTGCCTTTGCCTGTATCTTAAACCCTTTGGGATTGGGACGTTGGAAAGAAGATGTCATCACCCGCAATAATTTATCTCCCAGAAATGGCTGCATCTGCCAAACTTCAATTACGATAAATGACTTTTTATTTTTTACAAAACTCATATTTGCTGGAGCATATATTACAGGCCGAATATAGGCATCCTGTAAACTGTTTCTTTTTAATACCTCGTATGTAGCATCTATCAATTCTTTTGTAGTCCAGTGATAGGGCATATTCATTGCATCGGCTGAATTTTTTAATCTTTCAAAATGTTCTAAAGCTTTAAAGATTTTTGTTTCGTTATTTACAGTTTTATAAGAACGGATACCTTCAAAAACAGAATAGCCATAGTGAAGACTCTGGCTATAAAGATCCATTTTTGCATCTGCGGCTTTTACAAATTCTCCGTTTAAATAAACTATCGTGTTTTCATTATAATACATAACTAAATGATCGTTGATTTTCTTAATTCAATATTTTTTTTATTAAATGTTCCCGGTATTCTTCCATTTATATAATCAATTATCAGGTCGCCGATAGTTGACATGAAATAGAAATTTATGGGATCAATGTCTTTTGTAACCATACCATTATTTATTGTCCATTCAACTGCTTTCCTTACCAGATCTGCTTCTTCATGTAGATTAAAATGATCAAGCATCATGGCTGCTGATAAGATAGAGCCTAAAGGATTGGCAATGTCTTTACCTGCTGCCTGGGGATAGGAACCATGAATGGGCTCAAATAATGCTGATGAATTTCCGATAGAAGCTGATGGCAATAATCCTAATGAGCCACTGATAACACTTGCCTCATCACTTAAAATATCTCCAAACATATTTTCAGTGAGCATTACATCAAACTGTTTTGGGTTAACAATTATCTGCATAGCGGCATTGTCAACAAACATATAATCAACAGCAACATCTGCGTATGTAGGAGCAATTTCCTGAACCGTTTTTCTCCAGAGCCTTGAAGTTTCCAAAACGTTTGCTTTATCAACGAGGGTTAATTTTTTTCTTCTTGTTTGCGCAGCCTTAAATGCCAAATGAGCAATGCGTTCAATTTCTGTTTTATTATAAGTGCAACTATCGGATGCTTCTGTAAGATCCCCGCTCAATTCTTTTTTACCAAAATAAATTCCTCCTGTTAGTTCGCGATAAATTACAAAATCAACATCTTCGAGCTGCTTGCTTTTTAATGGAGACAGGTGTTGCAAAGATGGATAAGTTGTAACAGGGCGAATGTTTGCAAATAATTGTAAAGTCTTTCTTATTTTCAGCAAACCCTGTTCAGGCCTTACTTTTGCTGTAGGATCATTGTCATATTTTGGATGACCGATGGCGCCAAATAAAATTGCATCGCTGTTTAAACAAACTTCTATTGTTTCATCCGGCAAAGGATTTCCGGTTTTATCAATTGCATCAGCACCCATTAAACAGTAAGTATAATTAAACCCGTGATCAAATCTTTCTGCCACCGCATTTAATATTTTTACTGATTGTTGTGTTACTTCCGGGCCAATCCCGTCACCGGGTATTACTGCAATATTTTTATTCATAGTTATGCGTATTGGTTTTCAAATTTTTCAATGTCGTCTTTAATGCTTACGAGGTAATCAATATCATCATAGCCATTTAGCAGGCAATTTTTTTTATAGCTGTTTATCTCAAATGTTTCTTCTTCTCCCGTATTATCAATTATTATTTTCTGATTTTCCAGGTCTACTGTTAGCGATGATTTGTTATCCTGCTTAAATATTTTTTGAAGAAATTCATCACTTACCTGTACAGGTATAACACCATTGTTCAATGAATTGCCCTTAAAGATGTCAGCAAAAAAACTTGAGACAACAACTGTAAATCCTGCATCAAGTAAAGCCCACGCTGCATGTTCACGTGAAGAACCACAGCCAAAATTTTTTCCTGCCACTAAAATTTTCCCTTCGTATTCAGGTTGATTCAAGACAAAATCTTTTTTTGGATTTGTATCATCATTATCAAGGTACCGCCAGTCACGAAAAAGATTTTTCCCAAAACCTTCACGGGTGGTAGCTTTTAAAAAGCGTGCAGGAATTATTTGATCTGTATCAACGTTCTCCAATGCTAGAGGAACAAACCTGCTATGTATAATTTTTACTGGTTCCATTTTTTAATTTAAAAGTTTTCTTACATCTGTTACTACTCCAGTAATTGCTGAAGCTGCAGCCGTTAACGGACTTGCCAACAAAGTTCTTGCACCTGCTCCCTGCCTTCCTTCAAAATTCCTGTTGCTGGTAGAGATGCAATATTCGCCTGCAGGAATTTTATCTTCATTCATTCCCAGGCATGCGCTGCATCCCGCCTGCCGCACTTCAAATCCTGCCGCTTCAAAAACTTTATCAAGACCTTCAGCTATAATTTGTGCAGCCACCTGTTGCGATCCCGGAACAATCATCACCTTTACATTATCACTTTTCTTTTTACCTTTTACAACACTCGCTACTAAGCGTAAATCTTCGATCCTTGAATTGGTGCAGCTTCCTATAAATATATTTTGCACAGGCATTCCTAATAAAGTTTTGCCTTGTTGCAATCCCATGTATTCAAGAGATTTTAAAATATTTTTTCTTTCGCCTTCATCAGGAATACTTTCTGCAGTTGGTATTAATCCATTTATTGCGATGCCTAAACCCGGGTTAGTGCCGTATGTAATCATCGGTTCTATGTCGGCAGCATCTATATTTATTTCCTTATCAAAAACGGCATCATCATCCGTGTGCAACTCTTTCCATTCATTTAATTTTTTATCCCACTCATCTCCCTGTGGTGCAAACTTTCTTCCTTTTATATAATTGAATGTTGTTTCATCAGGCGCAATCATTCCGCCTCTTGCACCCATCTCAATACTCATGTTACAAATGGTCATTCGTGCTTCCATAGAAAGCGCTCTTATTGCTGAACCTGCATACTCAACAAAATATCCTGTAGCACCACTCGCTGTTATTTTTGAAATGATGTAAAGAATAATATCTTTTGAAACAACACCTTTATTCAGCTCGCCATTAATATTTATCCGCATCACTTTTGGCCGGCTTTGCAAAACACATTGCGATGCAAAAACCATTTCCACTTCTGTAGTTCCTATACCAAAAGCAATTGAACCAAATGCACCATGGGTAGATGTATGGCTGTCGCCGCAAACGATTGTCATTCCCGGTTGTGTAATCCCTAACTCAGGTCCTATCACATGAACTATTCCCTGGTAAGGATGACCCAAACCATACAATTCTATCCCATGTTTATTGCAGTTGGTAATTAATTGATCTACCTGTAATCTTGATAATATATCCTTTATAGGCAGATGCTGGTTAACAGTTGGTACATTATGATCTGCAGTAGCAACTATATTTTTTGGACGAAATATTTTGAATCCTCTTTTCTCAATTCCTGCAAAAGCCTGCGGGCTTGTTACTTCGTGAATAAAATGTTTATCTATATAAATAACATCAGGTCCTTCTGGTATTGTTTTAACCAAATGCTTTTGCCAAATTTTTTGGAAGAGGGTGGTGGCCTCCCCTAAATCCCC
>JANXQO010000006.1 GCA_025353485.1 Chitinophagales bacterium | reverse complement strand
TATTTCGGGTATCCGGTGCGCCAACGGCCAGTTTGATATTATTTACCAGGTAGCGGTCCACATCGTTATGCATTCCGCTCCATATTTCAAATAGCACCGTACTATAGGTTTTGCCGGCTGCAAATGCCCGCGGCAGATCATACACTTTTTCTTCATTAAGGTAAACACGAACTCTTTGTTTCTGTCGCCATATTGAAACTTTTACTTTTGTTTTTCCTGCATTACTGTTAAACTGCGTTGTATTTACTTCATTATTTATACCCTGTTCACCATCTTCAAATGTTTTAGCATAAGCAGTACCACCAGTTGACCCGGCATTAGCAGGATGAACCCCGATTTCTACACCCGACCGTTTTTCAATTTGAATAAAACTATACTCCAATGCTTTTTTATCATTGCTTCCGGTTAAGAAAAACAACTGTAGTGGATTGGAATAAAAATTAAATTTTTCATTGCATATGAGGTCGAATTGAAATGTAAAATTTTCAGGCAGGCTGGTTATATATTCAGGTATAAAGCGGCCCTTTTTATTGATCATGAGCCAATGGCCCGGCTGTCCATCAACAGTAACTACTTCGCCACTGCCATTTGTGTTCCACTTAGCAGGAAAATCGCCTATAGCATCCTGGGAGAAGTCTTCAAAAACCAAAACTTTTTCTCCAGGCACAAAATCAAATTTGGAATAAGTAGAAAGAGTAGGCGTGCCGGATGTAAGTTTTTCTTTAGTATTATCTGCTTCATTAACTTTAGTATTATTATTAACTTTTACATCGCCGTCGGAGTTTTTCTTTTCTTTAGTACCATCTTCCACTTTATCCAATCCTTTATCAATGGCATTATCTACCTTATTATCTATCCGTTGTTTTGTCTTACTTTTTATTCTATCCAGAATACCTTGTGAAGAAGAAAATTGCGGAAGAGAAAAAATGAGAGCACAAATAATTGCTGGCAGAAGTATCTTTTTCATTTTGGTAAATTTTAACTAAATGTAAAAAAAAGTCTGGAGAAGAACAACAATGTGCAGAAATATTTGAGTCTATATTCTGGGCAACCAGGCTATTTCAGTAATGCTTAATAAGTGCCCGGTATATCTTGCCAATACAAAAAGATAGTCACTTAAACGGTTGAGATATTTTATTACCAAAGGATCAACAAATAAATTTTGTTCCTGCATATTTACGCACCATCTTTCTGCATGGCGGCAAACACAGCGGGCTATGTGGGTGGTAGAAACTGCAACATGGCCGCCGGGCAAAATAAAATGTTTCATCTCCGGCAATGTTGAATTCATTGCATCAATTTCTTTTTCTAAAAGTTGTACATCAGCTTCTTTAAGATCAGGAATTTTTAGTTTTTGTTCTTTATCAGGATCACATGCAAGTGAAGAACCAATGGTAAATAACCTGTCCTGAATCTCTTTTAAAATATTTTTTGAATGATCATCATTGCAATGGTCACTAACCAAACCAATGTATGAATTCAGTTCATCAATAGTGCCATAGGTTTCAATGCGTATATTGCCTTTAGAAACTTTTGTTCCACCGATCAAACTTGTTTTACCAAGGTCGCCTGTTTTGGTATAAATTTTTTGTGCCATAAATTTTTATCAAGTCATTAGGTCAATGGGTTAGTAGTAAATAAAGTGAAAATAAATGCAACTTAATGACTAATGACAAATGACTCTTTTTTGTTATCGCTCTCAATAATACCATCTCTTAAACGTACAACACGGTGTGCATATTTAGCAATGTCTTCTTCATGTGTAACAAGAATAACTGTGTTTCCTTCATCATGGATCTTTCCAAAAATTTCCATTATTTCAACAGAAGTTTTTGAATCAAGATTTCCTGTTGGTTCATCAGCCAAAATAATGGAAGGATTATTTACCAAAGCTCTGGCAATGGCAACGCGTTGCCCCTGGCCGCCGGAAAGTTCATTAGGTTTATGATGGCTGCGGTCCGCAAGCCCAACCCTGTTAAGCATTTCAAGCGCCTGCTCCATTCTTTGTTTTTTTGGTGTGCCATTATAAACCAAGGGTAGTGCAACATTTTCTGCAGCCGTTAATCTTGATAATAAATTAAATTGCTGAAAAACAAAACCTATCTCTTTGTTACGAACTTCTGCAAGATCATTGTCCGGCATCTTGCTCACATCTTTATCATTTAAAATATATTTTCCACCTGATGGTGAATCGAGACAACCTAAAATATTCATCAGGGTAGATTTGCCGCTGCCGCTGGGCCCCATCAAAGCCACGTATTCATTTTTAAAAATATCCAGAGAAATATTTTTAAGCACTTTTAGTTCCTGCTTACCTAAGTAATAGCTTTTATCTATTTTATCAAGATGAATGATAGAAGCCCCCTGTCCCTCCAAGGGAGAACTAAGGTCATTACTATGTTTTATAGTGTTATCTATTTTCAAGCAGAACTTTTTTAGTAATTAATTTTTCTAAATATCTCCTTTTAATGAATTACCAATCACTAATACCAAATTAAACCTTAGTTCCCCAGTCGGGGGACACGGGGCTTTTTATAACCTTAGGCACTTTAAAAAATTGTTCATCATGTAATGGCGCATTCTTAAGCGCTTGCTCACGGCTGATACTTCCCGTTACTTCATCTTCTCTCAGCACATTTACATTTTCGCTCATGTGAAGAAGCGGCTCTACTCCGGTTGTATCCAATTCATTCAGTTTATCAATAAATGCGATCATCTTTTGCAGATCATTTTTTATTTCATCTTTTTCTGCATCATTAAATTCAAGCCTTGCCAGCTTAGAAAGATTATTAATAAGTTCATTATTCACTTCCATCAAACAAATATAATAGTTTGTAGTTTGTAGTTTTTAGTTAAATGGCTTGATTCATTCACCTTTCTATTTTTAAAATTACTCATTACCCGTAACTCATCACTGGATCAGGATTTAAAAAAAAATTCTTTGTACTGAAACAACAAAAAACTTAAAAGAAAAATTAGTGAAAATATCACTATAAGGTTTGCAAGCATGAATAGAATAAAATGGACAACTGATCTTCTGGGGTTTATTTTCTTCTTTAAAAATTCATGAATAACATAAGCGGCAACCATTGCCGTGACAGTTAAAAATAATATCAAGACTTTTTTCAGGAACAAAATATAATAGCCAATTTAAAGATGTGAAAATAGGGCAATTGAATACAATTAGGAGATTGAGCAATTTTAATATTAGTTTTGGATCATTTCCCTCGCATTCTCAAAAGCAGCGGCAGTAGGCCTTTCCCCGCTTAACATTGTTGCAATGGCAGTTATTCTCTCATCCTGGTTAAGCAGTTTGATTGAAGTAACAATTTTATCACCTTTAATTTCTTTATAAACAAAATAATGCGCTGATGCCCTTGCTGCAATTTGCGGCTGATGGGTTATTGCAATAACCTGGTGAGCATTGGAAAGGTCTTTCATAATTATTCCAACCTGTCTGGCAGCTTCGCCGCTGATGCCGGTATCAATCTCATCAAAAATTAATGTGGGTAACTGAATGCTTTTTGCAACCAAAGATTTAATGCTAAGCATTAAGCGGCTTAATTCTCCGCCGCTGGCAACCTTTCGCAAGGATTCAAACCGGTTGCTTTTATTGGCGTCAAACAAAAATTCTATAGCATCCTGTCCGAAAATATTTAACTCAGTATTTTTTACCTGCACTTTTATTTTTGCATTGGGCATACCAACCTGTGCTAAAAGTTTATTCACTTTTTCCTCAAAAGGTTTTACCGGTTTTTGCCGGTTGGCGGAAATTTTTTCTGCAATTTTTTGAGCCTGCTGATAATAATCATTCACTTCATTTTCCTTTTTGGCAATATTCTCTTCAAGGTTTACAACAATATCTAATTTTTGTTGAAGGTCATCTTTTATTGCTAAAAGCTGGCGGGTTGTTTGCGCCGTATGTTTTTTTAAAAGCCTATAACCTAATGCCAGTCTTTCGTTGAGCGTGTTTATTTTACCGGCATCATAATTTACTGAATTATTTAAACGGTCAACCTCATCAGCAATATCCTGCAATTCAATTTGGGCTGAATGCAATCTTTCTATCAATGAAGTTATATCACTGTGAAAATTAGAAAGTGTTTGCAATTGATTATTTAACGATTTTATTTGCTGAACAATGGGTTGCTCATTTTCCTGTAATTCAAAATAAATTTTGGTAAGCGTTGCTTTAATATTTTCAGCATTGCTCATTACTTTTAAATCCGCTTCAATATCTTCCAGTTCATTTTCTTTGAAACCTGCTTCCTCCAGTTCATCAAATAAAAATCTATGATAATCCAGTTCTTTATTAGCTGAAAATTGTTGTTGCTTCCATTGTTCCAGCTGTTTTTTTTCTGCTAAATATTTTTTGTAGAGCAATTGATATTGAGAGAGGTAATTTGCGTGATTTGCCAATGCATCAATTACTTCTCTTTGAAAATCATTGTTGCCTAATTCAAGAGTATCAAATTGCTGGTGAAGGTCAACAAGCAGAGAGGATAATTCTTTTAATTGATTTAGATTAACCGGTGTATCATTTATAAAAGCCCGTGATTTTCCGTTAGGGGAAATCTCCCTTCTTATTACAATTTCATCATCCCTATAGCTATCGGGATCAAAATCATTTTCTATTAAATAGTTTTTTACAGAGGAATGCTGTGTTTTAAAAACGCCTTCAATAAGGCATTTTTTTTCTTTTTGCAGTAACACCGAAGTGTCTGCTCTTTCGCCAAGGATCAGGCTGAGAGCTCCCATAAGGATACTTTTACCGGCACCTGTTTCGCCTGTTATAATATTCAGCTTGTCATAAAAATTAATTTCGATCTCTGTTATGATGGCGTAGTTCTGTATAGAAAGCTGTTGCAGCATTTGGAAGGCAATTTACTAATAAACAATTAGCAATAAACAATTAACAACAACAGGCAATAAAAACAATTAGGAAAAAATCGTCTGACAGAGACTTTCAGACGATAGGGGGTTTTTCGTGCAAAAAAAAATCGTCAGATGGGGACCGCCTGACGATTAACTCGTTGCTGGAAATTTATTACTTACTTTACTTCCACTGCATTATTCAATTCATCGTCTACTAATATCCGTCCGCAGTTTTCACAAACAATAAGTTTTTTACGCTGTTTTATTTCACTTTGCTTTTGTGGGGGAATTGCATTAAAACAACCGCCACATGCATCTCTTTCTACAGGTACAACTGCAAGCCCGTTACGATAATTTTTGCGAATGCGGTCATAGCTCAATAATAATCTTTCGTCTACATTTTCCCTGGCTGTTTTAGCGAGTTTGTTATAATGCTTTTCCTCTTTGTCAGTTTCGGCGATTATCTTTTCAAGCTCACTTTTTTTGCCTTTTAAATTAGCTTCTTTTGTTGAAACAGCTTTCTTTGCTACCTCAAGCTGTTTACCCTTTTCAGCAATATCTTCAGTTGCATCTTTAATGTGTTTTTCTGCAAGTTTTACTTCTAAGGTTTGCATCTCCATTTCCTTATTGATAGCTTCAAACTCACGGTTATTTTTTACATTATCGCTTTGCTTTTCATACTTTTTTATCAGGTCACCGGATTCTTTAATGGTGGTCTTTTTTTGTTCAATGAACTGCTGCATTCCGTTTATCTCTTCTTCAATACGATTTTGGCGTGCATGCAATCCTTCAATTTCATCTTCAAGGTCACTAACTTCAATTGGTAATTCACCCTTTAAAACCTGCAGATTATCAAGCTTACTATCAACTTTTTGCAGTTTTACAATGGATGACAATTTTTCTTCAACCGAATAATCTTTTACTGTAGGCATATTTTAAATTTCTGATTTGAGATTTATTTATTTAAGATGTAAAGCAACTGTTATTATTATAAAAAATAGTTTACAGGATTGGTATTTACTTCTGTTTTTCGGACGGCAAAGTTAGGGAATTTTTCCTTTAAAATATCATACAAAAGGTCAATAGTGAACTGTTCACTCTCATAATGTCCTATATCGAGCAAAAGCATACCCTCCGCATCAAAAAACTCATGGTATTTTATATCAGACGTAATGTAAACATCCGCTCTGTTTGATAAAGCTACCGGAATAAGAAAGCTTCCGGCACCACCGCAGACCGCAACTTTCTTTACTTTTTTGCCGGATAAACCAGTATGTTTTATCATTGTAAGATCAAAAGCAGTTTTAATTCTCTGCAAAAACTCGGTTTCATCAACAGGGTTTTCCAGTTCCCCGATCATACCGCTCCCAACATCTGAAAAGTAATTGCCCAAAGAAATAATATCATAAGCCACTTCCTCATACGGATGAGCTTCAATCATAGCCCTGATCATTTTTTGCTCAAGATAACCGGGAAAGATCACTTCTATTTTTATTTCTTTTTCCTCAAGGCGTGCTCCAATTTCTCCAACAAAAGGATTAGCACCTTCTTCAGGTTTAAATGTGCCTGTGCCCTCTGTATTAAAACTGCATTCGCTGTACTTGCCCAATTGTCCCCCACCTGCAGCGAATAATGCTTTGCGCAGATCTTCGGCATTATCTGCCGGTGCAAACGTTATTAATTTTTTTAAAATATTTTCTTTAGGTTGTATCATTTGTAGGTTCTGCAACCCGATCTTTTCTGCAATTTTATTATTTACGCCTTTTTTTATATTATCAAGATTGGTATGGATGGCATAAATGGCAATATCATTTTTAATTGCTTTAAGAATTGTTCTTTCAACATAATTTTTTCCATTCAGCTTTTTTAATCCTCTAAAAATTATAGGATGGTGCGCCACTACTAAGTTGCAATTTTTGCTGATGGCTTCATCAATAACCGCTTCAGTGACATCAAGAGCAGTTATTACGCCGCTACATGCAGAAGAAGCTTTGCCTACAATAAGTCCTGCATTATCATAACTTTCCTGAAAATAAACAGGGGCAATTGTTTCAAGATGGTGTATAATTTCATCAATGATCATTCTGTATGTTTAATCCCGATAAATATCGGGATCAAATTTCAATAAAACATTCCTGAATAGAAATTTATTTTTAAAATTGGAGTAAATATGTAAATTGTTGAATAGCCCTGATAAAACATTAGCAATACATGCCTGATTTCGATACATCTAATACGCTCTTTCAACTGGCTGCTGATATGGTTAATCACAGCTCGCAAAATATCTTTCTCACGGGCAAAGCAGGCACTGGCAAAACTACTTTTCTAAAATATATAAAAGAAAACTGCGGCAAGCAAACAGCAGTGATTGCACCCACAGGTGTTGCCGCCATAAATGCAGGTGGTACAACTATTCATTCTTTTTTTCAATTACCCTTTTCACCTTTTATTCCCGGGCAGCAAGGTCAGGTAGCTGTTAGCGCCCCGACCGAAGTAATTACCAAACACAGTTTATTAGGAAGAATAAAAATGAATGCTGAAAAACGAAAAGTTTTACAATCACTGGAGCTACTTATTATTGATGAGATAAGTATGGTGCGTTGTGATATGCTTGATGCAATTGATACAATATTGCAGCATTTTCGCAACCGTTACACGGAGCCTTTTGGTGGCGTACAATTATTAATGATTGGCGATATGCATCAATTGCCGCCTGTTATAAATGACAGTGAATGGAAAATTCTTTCGCAGTTTTACAGAAGCCCATATTTTTTCAGTAGCCAGGTTATACAACAAAACTCTCCTGCTTTTATTTCTTTTGAAAAAATTTACCGACAAAGCGATGAACAGTTTATTCAATTGCTAAACCAGGTTCGTAATAATGAACTGGATGAAGCAAGTATGAATTTGTTGCATAAACGCTACCAGCCTGAATTTAACGCTGCAAAAGATGATGGCTATATTATCCTCACCACTCATAATTATAAAGCAGATGCTACAAACAATACTGAATTAAATAAATTACTCACACCACTACATTCATTTAAAGCAGGTATAGATGGGGATTTTTTTGAGAAAGCTTTTCCTGCTGATGAAATGCTGCAATTAAAAGAAGGTGCGCAGGTAATGTTCATAAAAAATGATTCAGAAAAAATACGCAGGTATTACAATGGCAAGATTGGGACGGTAACAAAAATTAATGAAGAAAATATTTATGTTCAATGTAAAAATGAGACAGAAACTATTGAAGTAAGCAAAGAGAAGTGGGAAAATATCCGCTATACATTTGATAAAACAACTCAGCAATTAAAAGAAGAAGTGATAGGCTCCTTCACTCAATTTCCCTTGCGGCTTGCATGGGCAATAACCATTCATAAGAGCCAGGGATTAACTTTTGAAAAGGCTATCATTGATGCCGGTGCTGCATTTGCGCCGGGACAGGTTTATGTTGCGTTGAGCCGCTGTACAAACTTTGAGGGATTGATATTGCACAGCCGGATAAATCAAAACAGCATTAAAAACGATGAGCGGATAACCGAATTTTCTCAAAATAAAAACTCATTATTACAATTAGAAAACAAACTGTTGCAGGCAAAACATAATTACCAGCAAAGTTTGTTATTGCAATTATTTGATTTTTTGCCAGCGCTAAAAATGAGTGAAGAATTGCTTTCGGTTTTAAATGAAAATGCAACTTCTTTTAATGCAGAAGCTTTATTGTGGACAGAAACTCTTCTTACAAATTTTAAGACACTGAAAGAAGTCTCTCAAAAATTTCATCCGCACCTGCAGGAATTTTTTCAGGAATCAACTCTTCCTCATGAAAATTCAGCGCTGCAAAACAGGATAAAAGCAGCAGCAATATATTTTAATTTGGAACTTGAAAAGCAATTACACTTTTTACAACAATGCCCTGCCGTTACTGATAGCCGTATTCTTGCTAAACAATTCAATGAATCGCTTTTTGAAATATACTCTCTGTTGGTAGAAAAAAAATTCATGTTTGAATTTTGCAGAACAGGGTTTGATGCACCTGCGTGGCATCAAAAGAAAAAAGAATTTAAACTTCCTCCGTTTACTGTAAATGCTTATGCCGGAGCTTCTTCATATAAAACAACCGACAGCCCACATCCCGCTTTGCATCAGGAGTTACGAAGATTACGGGATGATATTTGTGCAAAAAAAAATCAGCCTATATATATAATAGCAGGAAGTGTTACGCTAAATGAAATGGCAACTTTTCTTCCACAAAATATTGAAGAGCTTGCAAAGATCAGCGGCTTTGGAAAAGTAAAGCTGGATGCTTACGGTAATCAGTTTGTAAATATTATACAACAATATTGTGAACAGCATAAACTCGGTTCTCTTATACATGAAAAAATGCCAAAGCGCCAACGAAAAGAAAAAGAGGAAGCAAAGACAGATACAAAATTGGAAACCTACAAATTGTACAAAGAAGGGAGATCAGTAAATGAAATTGCTTCGATAAGAAATTTTGCACTTCAAACTATTGAAGGACATCTTACCTATTATGTTAGAAATGGAGAAATTAAAATTGATGAACTGGTAAGCCGCGAAAAACTGGTATTGATAGAGCCTGTTATTAAAAACTTTGAAGGAGGTTCCATTACCCCCCTAAAGCAGCAACTTGGTAATGACGTAAGCTTTGGGGAAATAAGGCTGGTAATAGCGTGGAATGAGTTTCAAAAAGGAAAAGAAAAAAATGTTGAATCAGCATAAATTATACATGCACCGTTGTTTGCAATTGGCAAAACATGCAGAAGGTGATGTTGCACCAAACCCAATGGTGGGTGCAGTTTTGGTTTACAATGAAAAAATAATTGGAGATGGTTATCATAAAAAATTTGGCGAAGCCCATGCAGAAGTTAACTGCATTAATAGCGTAAAAGAAGAAAATAAAAATTTAATTAATCAAAGCACATTGTATGTTTCACTTGAGCCTTGCTCTCATTTTGGCAAAACCCCTCCGTGTACCGATCTGATCATAAAAAATAAAATCCCAAAAGTTGTAATTGGTTGTAAAGATGTTTATAAACAAGTTGACGGAAAAGGAATTAAAAAATTACAGGATGCCGGCATAAAAATTATTGCAGGTGTTCTGGAAAAAGA
>JANXQO010000176.1 GCA_025353485.1 Chitinophagales bacterium | reverse complement strand
CTGACCGCAATTGTTTAAAAAAAACAGGCCCTCTGGATTCTAATTTAATAAGTAATGCAACAAATGGAATAAGCCACCACAAAATCAAAATCATAACCATTATGCTAAAAGCAATATCAAGAACTCTTTTTTTAAATTTTTCATCTTTATCTTCCAGAGGATCTGACCTCATAGATAAATATAGTATATCTCTCTCCAACTCTACATGCATCCTGTGACGAACAAAAATTCCAAAGTCCGGAACAAATTTAAATCGTATAAAATTCTTTTCCGCTTCTTCAGCAAGTTGATAAAGCATTGGCTCTGTTTCGGGAGATATTGTTGAATATACCTCTGCAATGTTATGTTTTACTGCATAGTTCATTGCATCGTTTATTGTGCCAAGTAAGGGTAAATCTACAGAAATATCTACTTCTTCCTTACCCTTAAAACATCCTTCTACTTTAATTGTTTGTTTAAAATTTTTAAGATGCTCAATTAATCTTTTAGAGTTTTCGTTGCAACCTATTACAATCACCTTTTTCTCTATTGTATATTGTTTTTTAAAATAGTCAATCCCTAAAAGAATTGTACGGCTTATTAATAGTATAAACAAAAATATTACAAATGTGAGCAGAATAAACAATCTCGAATAATCATAATGATAAAAAAAGATAAACGATATTATAAATGCAATAAACAAAAAAAAGGTTTGAATTGTACGTTTGAAGAAACGTGTATTGCTTGTCTGTTGCCCAATGTATAATCTAAATAAATAACTACAAATTACCCAGCTAATATTCATAACAATTCCAAGAATCAAGTAAGGGTCTAATAAGCTAACCCGGTTTATTTCGCCGATTAAAAAAAAATACGTAAGATTGATAGCTATAAAATCAAATACCGCAAATGAAAAATTGTGATTATTAGCTGATTGGCTATTCATAAATAGTTACGTATAAGTAAGCAAATTACCCATAAGCCCGTTATTACTCATTGTTTTGACGTATTACAAAACAGATACTGATGCTTTAACGCTTTACGGTATATTGTAAAAATAATCAGTTTAAAATAATTATTCTCTGTTATTAAATTCTGAGTAAAATATCTACACCATAAACACAGCTTAAGTATTTAGTTTTGTTAAGAAATGCAAAAAAAAAATCATTTAAAAGAGAAATATAACTTTTATCCTTATAATTGCTAAAAGCGATCCAAAAAAACAATTTTTTTACCCTTTACTTCGTTATTACAAGTAATAAGTTTAGAACAAGCAATTTTTAGTTTCAATATCCTATTAAATCCTCCCAATGAAAACCACTTTGCTGGCAATTTTTGCTTTATTTGCCCTATCAACAAAAGCTACAAATTATTACTTTTCTGCAACTTCAGGCGATGATAACCTTACCAGTTTGCAAGCGCAAAATCCTTCTACACCATGGCAATCTTTAAATAAATTAAATTCATTTCAAAATAGCCTTAATCCTGGCGATTCTGTTCTATTCAAACGAGGAGATGTTTTTTATGGTACAATTACAGTTTCAAAATCGGGAACATTAAGTAACCCTATAACAATAGGTGCATATGGTAATGGCGCAAAACCAATAATTACAGGCTTCACTACCGTTAGTTCATGGACAAATTTAGGCAACAACATTTGGGAGAGTACCAATACTGTATCAACATTATCAAATTGCAAAGTAGTATCAATTAACGGTGTAAATACAGCAATGGGCAGATACCCTAATTCTACATGGCTGAATATGGATGCAGTTACTCCCACATCTATAACAAGTAGTTCTCTAAATGCAGGGGTAACTAACTGGACAGGGGCAGATGTTGTTATCAGGAAAGAACATTATGTTATAGACAAAACACAAATAACATCAGCATCAGGAAGCATTATAAATTTCGCAGCAGAC
>JANXQO010000156.1 GCA_025353485.1 Chitinophagales bacterium | reverse complement strand
CATTCACTACCTGTTTGCCATTTCCATCGCTTATGATCTTGTACTCTGTACCATCAGTGAATTTTTTTGTGCTTTCTGTATTACATGAGCTCAATATGATCACGCTTGTAATAATTAAATAAAATAATTGCTTCATTGTTTATGTTTTTTAAAATTGATAACTACTTAATTGTTCTTTGTTTTCTTTAATGGCTGCTTTAAATTTTTGAACTACTTCTACAAGCGGTTCAGCATTTTTTCCGCCGGCAGCATTAAAATGTCCACCGCCATTAAAATATTTTCTTGCAAATGTATTTACATCAAAACCATTTTTGCTGCGGAAAGAACTTTTGCGCTCATCTCCCCTGTCAATAATTATTGCGGCTAATTTTATTCCATGAATACTCAATGGAAAATTAACCAATCCTTCTGTATCACCTGTTTTTACATTAAACTTTATAAGATCAGTCTGCGGGATAGCAATAAGGGCCGTATTGTATTCATAAAATACTTCCATTCTGTTTAATAATACCTGGCCAAAAAAACGAAATCTGCTTTCTAAAAAATTGTCAAAAAGATTTTCATGAATTTGACTATGCACCAATCCCCTTTCTTTTAAATCGGCAACCATTCTATGTACACTTGCAGTTGTTGAAGTAAAACGAAAAGAACCTGTATCCGTCATAACTCCGGCATATAAACATTCAGCTACATTTACATTTATTTTATCTCCATTACCTGATGCAATAATAAGATCATACACCATTTCTGCTGTGGAACTCTTTGTTACATCGCTAATACCATAATCAAAAACTTCAACCTGAGGCTGTTGATGATGATCTATTAAAATTTTTGTACAGGATAAATTGGTTAATATTTCACCCATCTTCCTGGTTCTGTCCATCGTATTAAAATCAAGACAAAACAACCATTCTGCTTTGGTTAATACCTCATTTGCCTTTGCTGTTTGCATTTCATAATCCAAAACTTTTTTACATCCCGGCATCCAGCTTAAAAACCCTGACCAATTGGTAGGAGAAATTACCGTAACTGTATGGCCTATCTGTTTTAAAAAATGATATAATCCAAGAGCAGAACCCATAGCATCAGCATCAGGCTTTTGGTGAAAAGTGATGACAACATTTTTGGGTTGAAGAAGTAAAGGAAATATTTCGATAACAGGCTTCATAAAGGGCTGCAAAAGTATGGGAATATTTCAAATTTAATTGTATAGATTTCAGATAGTTCTGTTAATTGAGAATAACTATAGACTACATCCAATAAACTGTAAAAGGATTGCATTAGTTTTGCGGCTCAAAAAAAATATACAATGACCAACAGAACATTTACCATGATAAAGCCCGATGCAACTTTGAAAGGACATACAGGCGCTATATTACAGATGATAAACAAGGCAGGGTTTCGCATTGTGGCAATGAAAATGACACATCTTTCAAAAGAAAAAGCAGGTGAATTTTATGCCGTTCATAAAGAAAGACCCTTTTATGGAGAGTTGGTTACATTTATGAGCAGTGGATCTATTACCGCAGCCATATTGGAAAAAGATAATGCTGTTGAAGAATTTAGAAAATTAATTGGTGCAACCAATCCTGCACAAGCAGAAGAAGGAACGATAAGAAAATTATATGCTTCTTCTATTGGTGAAAATGCAGTTCATGGAAGTGACAGTGATGAGAATGCTACGATTGAAGGCGATTTTTTCTTTAGCAAGCTGGAGCAATTTTAATACAGCAATTTTCTTACTATAATATCCGCTTTCAGGTAATCAGAAGTTTTTAGTAAATACAATTTGGATAGTAATATTTGCTTATATTTATTTTAGTATGCTAATAAAATAGCATATCTCAAAACCAAAATTAAGCTTTATGAAAAAAAACCTCTTGTTATTCGTGGCAACAATACTTTTTGTTGTTAATGCAATGGCGCAGGCACAGGACGCTGATGGGTGTAAAGATCATCCAATGTTTAACCGTATGCCGGATTTTCTGATAGGCCAATGCACAGAAAATTTTGCATCGCTTGATGTGATAATAGGAAAAGAGAGCAAGAGCCAGGCGGAGGAAGGCACCCGTACTCATTTAGATTACGCATTCAACACTGAAAGCCAGCATAAATACCCAAGCTGGTTGCAGGTTACCAGAAATTATGAGAATGCAATTTTTAAATTAGGTGGTAAGAAAATATATGGTGATGCCGGTTTTGCTACTTATAAATTATCTAAAGATGGAAAGGAAACATGGGTTTTGTTAACCTTCAATTCAGGAAGTGACCTGCAGGTAGAACAATACTATTTAGATGTGTTGGAAAAAGAACCGATGAAGCAGGACATTTCTGGTAATGACATTTATAAAGCATTAAATACAATAGGTTCTATTGCTTTGTATATAAATTTTGAAACAGGCAAGTCTGATATAAAACCGGAATCTCAAAATATAATTGACCAGGTTGCCGGTATGCTAAAAGAAAATTCAGAATTAAAAATTAGTATTGAAGGGCATACTGATAATGTTGGTTCAATGGTTTCTAATAAAACGTTATCTGAAAACCGGGCCAAATCAGTAATGAATGCTTTGGTTGCAAAAGGAATTGATAAATCAAGATTATCCGCCAAAGGTTGGGGGCAGGAAAAACCAATTGCTGATAATACTACAGATGATGGGAAAGCAAAAAACAGGAGAGTGGAAATTGTAAAATTGTAAAACTAATTTTTATTAAAGAATATTACCATCCGATTCATCAGGATGGTTTTTTATTTTTATAAAATAATAGCTTTAATATATTAACTACGTATCATGAAAAAAATATTTACTTGCTTATCTCTTTTTGCATTGCAGTTATCAATTACTGCCCAACCTGATAACATTACTTCTTATAAAAAATCTGTGGTAATGATCCCCATGAGAGACGGCATAAAACTATACACTGTAATTTTTTCTCCGGTAACTGCATCTAAGCCTGTGCCGGTACTTATGCAACGAACACCTTATGGAGCCGATGTTTCAGAAGATTATACTATTTTAAATGTTCCTTATTTCAGTAACATGGCAAAGGAAGGATACATTTTTGTTTTGCAGGATATTAGAGGAAAATATAAAAGTGAAGGCAGGATGGAAATTCATCAGCCACTACTTCATCTAACACAAAAAGGCGCTGTTGATGAAAGCACAGATACATGGGATACTGTTGACTGGCTTATAAAAAATGTTTCAAACAATAATGGTAAGGCAGGTATACTTGGAATATCTTATCCGGGGTGGCTTGCTTTAGTTGGCTCTGTTGATCCGCACCCGGCTTTAAAAGCATCGTCAGAACAGGCATGTATGGGAGATCTTTTTTTAGGAGATGATTTTCATCACAATGGCGCATTTCGTTTAAGTTATGGAATGGAATACAGTTATGAAATTGAGCACGATCCTACAACCGACAGTGATTTTCCCTTTACTCAATTTGATAATTATGATTGGTATATAAAACTTGGCTCATTAAAAAATGTGAACGAAAAATATTTTCATAACTCAATACCCACCTGGAACAATTTTGTAAAGCATCCCAACTATGATGACTTCTGGCAAAAAAATTCTCCTTTGAGTTATGTAAAGTATCCCGCAATTCCTCAACTGCATGTGGGCGGATATTTTGACCAGGAAGATATTAACGGTCCCCAATTGATGTATGAGCAGATGGAGAAAAAAGATTCGTTCAATAGAAATTATATTGTTCTCGGTCCATGGAATCATGGGCAGTGGGGAAGGTTTAAAGGAGACAGTCTTGGTAAAATTTCTTTTGAAAAAAATACTGGTGTAGATTTTCGTGAGCTGCAAAAAAAATGGTTTGACTATTGGCTGAAAGGGATAGGCGATGCCCGCCTGAACGACACAGTCGGGCAGGGAAAATTTGATGAAGCAACCTGTTTTCAAACAGGTAATAATATTTGGAAGACATACAACACATGGCCACCGAAAGAAGCAACAATAAAAAATTTATATGCTGGCGCAAATAATGCTTCTTCATTCAGTAAACCCGGTAACAGCAATGGTTCTATAAGTTATGTCAGTGATCCATCACATCCAGTACCCTATCGCACCCAACCCATTGAAGCTACTTACGGACCAGGCAGCAGGTGGAGACCCTGGCAGGTAGAAGATCAGCGATTTGTTTATACACGGCCTGATGTAGTGAGTTTTACCAGCGATTCATTAACAGAAGATATGATCGTTACCGGAAAAATAACTGCACATATTTTTGCAAGTACAACAGGCACTGACGCTGATTGGATAGTAAAACTGATTGATGTATATCCAAACTTTGATCAAAAAAATTTATTGATGAGCCAATATCAATTGCCAGTTGCAATGGAAGTATTCAGAGGAAGATTTAGAAAAAGCTTTGAAAAGCCTGATGCATTAATTCCAAATAAGCCTGAAGAATTTGTGATAGGCCTTCACGAAATAAATCATGCTTTTAAAAAAGGTCATCGGTTAATGATACAAATACAAAGCACATGGTTCCCGCTTATTGATCGCAACCCACAAAAGTATGTACCCAATATTTTTGAAGCAAAAGAAAATGATTTTATAAAAGCAACGCATACAATTTATTTTTCTTCCCAGTATCCAACGCATATTGAATTGCCTGTGATGAAGGTGTCAGACAACTTGTAGTTGTTAGATACCTGATTATTGCAATTTCAAACACGTAATGAAAATTACCGGGGATGAGCAAATAATTTATTTATTGTTTAATGGCTCAACTATGTATCCTTCTTTTCTTAATAAATTTAAGAGGCCCTTCTCTCCTACCAAATGCCCTGCACCAACAGCAACAAAAACACTTTCTTTTTTCATGATGCTTTTTAACTGGCTAATCCAATTTATATTTCGTTTGGTTAAAAGAATTTCTTCATATTTATCAGAACCAAATTCACTTTTTGCCAGCAATTTTTCCATTGCAGACAGTTGTTGATTCTTATACTCCAGCACCATTGTATCAAATTCTTTTTTGTAAAAAGAAAAGCTGTCAATGTTCTTTAATAATTCTTTAGCCTGCCATTGATACGGAATACTGTCGAACACTGATGCCTGAAACTGCATTGTTTCCAGCCCTTTTATTTCTTTTTTATTTTCCTTGGCAAAGCTCATAAGTTCTTCTTCTACTCCTGATGCTGTTTTGCAATCCATCATTTTTGGATACAGCATAGCCACCAAAAAATAGGGTTTTATACTTTGAAACATCATCATTGGCATGCCCAGTGAATCGCTAAAATAACTTTCCACTTTTTTGTATTCATCATTTGTATATAGGTCTTTTAATTTTTTACCATCTTTCATGTTCATGTATAATAACCCGCTTAACATTGTTGAGGGATCATCCATATCCATTTCCATGTAAACTTCATCAGTAGATTGTAATGAACTTTTTAGTTGCTCACTAAACTTAATATCATCTTTACACAGTAAATGAAATGTACCAAAAAGATAACTGGGGTTTTTAAGATCTTTACCGCTTACCTGCCACAATAAAGTGTTAGTATCATTGTTCTTTTTAGCCAAAGGTTTTTTGGTTTGAGATTTACAGCCTGAAAAAAAAATGCAGCAGCTGAATATGATAATAACTGATCGCATAATATTTATTTTAATAAAATTAACCATTAAAAGAATGAGCAACGATGAAAACCAAGAAGGTTTATGCAAAGATTTTAAATTAAAAAGAAATTACAAACCTGCTTGGTTTGGCTTGAATGTCACGTGCCATTTACTTCACTTTATTTAGATGAAAAGTTTGTTTCATTGCTTTTATCATTCCCTGTGGTGTCCATTGGCCGGGCACTATCATGCGGCGGATGGTGTATAATGGTTCTGTTGAATCTCTTTTAGTTGATAAAATAAATGCCATTTTATATCCATGACTTTTTAATTCAGGGAAGGCTTCTTTATTCCATAAACCGAATGGATAAGCAAAATATTTTATTGGCTTTTCTGTTATTGCTTCCAGCCTTTTTTGTGGCTTTACTAATTGTGTATCCCATGTGGCCGCTGTATATTTTGTAACCATGTGATGATCCCATGTATGCCCTTCAATGGCATGGCCACTGTCTGATAGTTGCTTTAAATCTTCTGTACTCATATACCTTGGCCGGTTGATAGAAATGGTCATAATAAAATACACTCCTTTAAAGCCATATTTTTTCATTTCTGTTGCACCAATGGTAAATTGTTCTTTATCATTATCATCAAAAGTTATCATCACAGGTTTTGGAGGCAGCGTTGCACCATGCACTAAATATTCATAAAGATCATCAGGTAAAATTGTTTTATAACCACTGTCTGCAAGCGCTTTCATTTGAGCGGCAAATCCTTCGGGACTCACTTCGTAACCCATCAACCTTCCACCTGCCGTAAAATTTCTTATGTGATGATAACAAAGAACAGGAACTTCTTTTTTTGAAAGTATAGTTGCAACATCGGCAATAGGCTTTAATTTGCTTGAGTCATTTGCATTCTTTTCAGAAGTATTATTTTTATTTTTTATTTCATCAGGTGTTGAAGTGCATGTTGAAAATAAAATAATGATGATAAATATCAACAAATTGTTTTTCATCTTTAATAAAGGATTTTTTAAAATTATTGGTATTGTATATAACTTGGTTTAGGAATAAATTTTAAAAGTTCTTCAGGAGTATAGAATTGCTCTGCTCCTGTTTTAGTATCATTTTTATAGAACAATTTAAATCCTGTAAATTCTACAGGCTCTTTATAAATGTATCGCAGGTAAGTAGATCTTTTTAATATTTTATCTCCCCACCCGTCCATGTCCATCACCACCTGAACCTCGGGCACTTTTTTAATTTTTTCATAACCTGTTATCATTCCCTGTGTAAACCGGTGAACGACGAGGATCTTGGGAGGAAGATTATTTTTCTTTACAACATCTGCCAAAAAATCTATGGCGGCATTTACATCATCAGCATTAAATGAACCAATCTTTGATCCCGGTATCTCTCCATTTTTTAAAGAAAATTCGGGATCAATACCTAAGTGTACCTGAGGCATTTTTAAATAAGTTTCAAGCGCCGGAACTTCATCCTTTACGGTACTATGGCCTACCTGTATATCAACAAATACCAAAGCTTTGATTTCTTTTGCCCACTTGATAATTGTATCTATCTGGTGAAAAGGCATACGCATCCTGTGTTTGCCGTCTTTACCGGGGCTGCCTTGCGCAGTTACAGCAATATAATGCAGCGCCGGCATAATGGGAAGAGAGCTATCTGCATTTTTCCATTTTGCAATTTCCTGGTGAAGTTTATTAAACATTGAATCTTTAGGAATTTCTCCCAGGATGCCCATTCTTTTGGAATATAGATTTCCATAAAAAGCAACAATACGATAAAAAGGTAATATCGCTCCCGGTAATGGGTACGGGGCTTTGGTCGGCCACTTTCCTGTGGTATCTCCGTTAGCAATCTGTTGCAATATTTTATTATAGGATATTGTATCTAATGGTTTCGTTTCCGTATTATTTTTCTCAACCTCTTCTCCACCTGATTTTTTTAGTTTCGGGTCTTGATCTTTACAACCAATATATAACAGAGATGCAAAAGATATAAAACATGCCAGTCTAAAATATTTTTGTTTCATAGGAAGATGATATAATTTGTATTTAATATTTTTTAAAATTTTTGCAATGATACTGCGCTTTCTCCGTACATCTGCGCTTTAAATTTTAACGATGGAGATGGTATAAATTCTCCAAGCCCTAACTCATCCCATTTTTCATCAACAGTCTTAATTGTTTTCTCATCAGCAACAATAATATTTGGCCAGTCTCTTTTAAAATTATCGAACTCCTTTGTTTTTCTTGTGCCATCCAAACCCATGCAGGCAATCCGTTGGCCGTTGTTTGTTGTGCGTTGGCAGATAATGTTATCACGTTTAGGATCAAGATTATTACAAAACCGCCACAATGCTGTACCAAGATCATTTGCATCTACGGTGTGCTCAACATACAAAATCATTTTTATTCCTTCGGCTTCTTTCAATTCGCAAATCGCTTTATGCAATTCCGTGATGTGATTCTTTTTATTTTTTTCTACCGAAATAATTAAAACAGGAATTTGTTTTTTTAAAAGAGAAGTATTAACACTTTTTATTTCAAAAAATTTAGTTGTAACAAAAATTTCGCTTACATCGTACATCTCACTTTTTACATCGTACATTTCATCAACCTCTTCTTCAAATTTTGCAGTTCCATCAATACACATTTTTCCGCCAAAGCCAAGCTTGCTACAGCTATGATCCAATACATCCATAGGCCCCTGCGAAAAATAAATGTCTGTTGCCGGGTTTAGATTTTTAAAAACATATTTTGCCAACTCTTCATAATCTGTAATTTTTATATGCTCATCTGCAAGCACTAAAATTTTATTAAACATCATTTGCCCGGCACCCCACATGGCATTCATAACTTTTTGCCCCTGCCCTGCATATTCTTTTTTTATTTGTGTAATAACCAGGTTATGAAAAACACCTTCTACCGGCATTTCCATATCAATTATTTCGGGCACCATTGTCATTTTTATTGGCGCTAAAAAAATACGTTCAGTAGCTTTTCCAAGCCATGCATCCTCCTGCGGAGGAATGCCAACAATTGTTGCCGGATAAACAGGTTTTTTTTTATGGGTAATAGCAGTAATATGAAAACGTGGATACCAATCAGGCAATGAATAATAGCCGGTATGATCACCAAATGGCCCTTCCCAAATCAATTCATCTTTGGGATCTACATAACCTTCAATAATAAAATCAGCATCACCAGGTACTTCAATATCCGGTTGCGAAATACATTTTACCAGTTCTACTTTTTTCTTTCTTAAAAACCCCGCAAGCATGTACTCATCTACATTTTCCGGGAGAGGTGCAGTTGCAGCATAAGCATAAACAGGGTCACCGCCTAAGGCAACTGCAACAGGCATTATTTTATTCAGCTTTTTATATTCATTAAAATGCTTTGCAGAAACTTTGTGCTTATGCCAATGCATTCCTGTAAGTGTTGGCAAAAATATCTGCATGCGGTACATACCTACATTTCTTGATTGTGTATTGGGATCTTTTGTATGTATAATTGGAAGCGTAACAAATGGACCACCATCTTTTGGCCAGCAGGTAATTACCGGCAGTTTTGTTATATCAGGTTGTTGCATTATCACTTCCTGGCATTCGCCTTTTCCACTTTTTACTTTTGGCATCCAGGATGCAAACCTGCCTAATTGCGGAAGTAATTTTAATTTATCAATTATATTTTCTTTGGGGGATGCCAGTAATTTAAACAGGTCTTCAATTTGTTTGGCTACATCATTTAAATGATCAACCCCAAGCGCCATGCACATTCTTTTCTCGCTGCCGTATGCATTCATCAAAACAGGAAAATCGTAACCGGTATTTTCAAATAACAATGCCTTGCCACCATTTCCGCTTTTGCTTATGCGGTCTGTAACTTCGGCTATTTCTAATTTGGGATCAACGTAAGTTTTTATTCTTACTAATTCTCCTTCTTTCTCCAAAGCTTTAATAAACTCCTGTTGGTTGCGATAAGCCATTACTTAAATTTCGATGTAAAGGTAGAATAGAAAGGAGGTATATTTTGTTTGAGGCAAAATTTAATATCAACTTCGGGGGCAACCAAGCCTGGATTTTTTACGGCCTCCGGACTTATCCCATCCCCCGCCGGATTCTCCTTTAGCAGGAAACCTGTAGGATAAGGTGATACCGGTAAAATAATACCAGTCCTTATTTTTGGGCTCTCCTCTTTTTGTAAGAACAACAGGGTAGGTTGCAGTTTTATCTATTTCTGCCCCCCTGAAAGCCAATTCCAATGCTTTTGGACCACGATTGGTTAATAAAAGATTAGGATCTACATAGGTTGTACTTACATCATCAAGATAATCAGTAAAGAGTTTTCTTAAGCCTACTTCAACACCAATTTTAATGTTGTCACTTAAAGCATATTTTATTCCTCCGCCAAAAGGGATGGCAAACTGGGTAAGGCTATAAGGTTTTCTGTCAAGATAAAACCCTTGCCCCTCCGTGCTTAACGGTTGCAGAAAATATGTTGTACCGGATGTGTCTTTTGTGTAAGGATTAAAATGATAAACGGCCACACCTGCAAATACATACGGCGATAATTTTACATCTTCTGTTCCAAATAAATAATACTCAGCAGCTACATGAAATTCCTGTATGGAAGATTTGAAGTTTAAATTTCTAAAATAAACTTTTGGATTTTTTTTATCATCAGCTTCTATCTTTGCAAAGGTAACCCCGCCCCTTATAAAAATTTTATCTGAAAGCTGGTAAGAAAGGCCACCACCGAGTGCTAAACCCGGTTGAGTAAAGGTGAAAAAATTAGCCTGCAAATCTCCTTCATAATTGGAAGTACCTAAAAATAAATTAAGACTTACTTTTTGTGAAAAGCTAATTGCAGCAATTGCAGCGAAAGCGAAAAGCAAAAAAATTTTTCTCATATAAGATAAAAAAAGGGTTGCTTTTAGTTTACAATAATAATACCATTATGTTTAAGAATATGTTATAAAAAGCTGCTCATTGCAAAACAGAAGACCTGGATGCTGCATGGGCATCCCATGGGCTTCAGCCTTCTTACAAATATATTTTCGCTTCGTGAATTAAAAATTTATATGAATCCATTTTATACATTAAGCTTGACAGGCGAAATTTTCGTAAAAAATTTTTTGCAATGAAATTTTTTTAATGGATATGGATGAGATTGAACAAAACGTTCCTCATCGCCACGGAAAGCTGTACAAATTTGATTATAATAAATGTGAGATGAAAAAAAAGAAAGGGTCAGGTATTGATTTTTAAAAAATTGCAGAAGGATTGTAAGCCCTTTTTATTTTTTTAGTTCCTGCAAAAATTGTGAAGGCGTTTTTCCAAATTCTTTTTTAAAAGCTTTTGTAAAATAAGACTGAGTTTGTATGCCCACACTATACATTACGTCTGTTATCATTACATCTTCATGCGTCATTATATAAACCGCTTTTCTCAGCAAGATGGTTAAGTGAGTAAAGGTTTTATTTTTTCTCTGTAACAGGTTTAGCCCTCCAAAAGTACTTACCCATAAATTTTGTTGTACATCTTCATTAATTGATGTAACAAAATTATTGCTCAGGCTTTTTTCATCTGCGGGATTATGTTTATACCTGATGAAATTATTTTTTCCCCTGTTAAATTCATTCAGACCGTTAATAGTAGCAACCCAAATTATTTTGACTTTGTCTTCATAAATAAATTTGATATAATTATCACTTATGCTATTAAGGTCTTTAGCATTATACCGAAATACTACAATTTGGAATCCATCATACCGGTTTAATCCGTCTCTTGTACCAAACCAAACAAAACCTTTGCTATCCTGAAATATGGTTTCCACAGTGCTGTTGGATAGACCCTGTTCATTGGTAATGTGTTTAAACGAAAGTTTTGGGGGCTATGCATTGCAAACCGTGATAAATATAAAAACAGCTAAAATAGCTATATGATATTTTATTTTGAATTGCATTTAGTAAAAATAGAATAAAGTTCAGGCGTATTTTTTTTTAGAACAGAACAAAAGCTGAATAGAACAAAACAAATGAACGCAGGGATAAATATTAAATGCAGCACATTTCTATATTGTGCGCTCTTATCTAATGGTTGGCAGCAAACAAAAATTGCAAAAGAAGTTTTTTTAAAAGAACCTAATACAATTTAAATATTTATAAAAAATTACTCTAAATTGTGTAAAAATTACACATTATCCTTTTTAGATAATAAAAAAACAATTGCATATGAGAAAAACAATTACAAAGTTTTCCAAACATTTATTCATTTTCCCAATCTTACTTTTAGCCACTGTTGCAGGTATTGCACAAAATACCATAACCGGAAGGGTAGCTGACAAAGATGGTGCAGGAATACCCTCGGTTACTGTTTCTATTAAAGGCACACGAACAGGTACACAAACATCAGCTGACGGTAGCTTTCGAATTAATGCTGCGACTAACAGCACACTGGTTTTTAGTTCGGTTGGCTTTTTGCAGGAAGAGGTAAGCGTTTCGGGGAAATCTTTTATTGACATGGTTTTGAAGCCCGGCTCAACTGATCTTAATACAGTTGTTATTATTGGTTATGGTACACGCCAAAAAAAGGATCTTACCGGTTCTGTTACCCAGGTTTCTTCCAAAGATTTTCAAAAAGGTTCTATCACTACACCTGAGCAATTGATCGCAGGAAAAGTGGCTGGTGTTCAAATTACATCAAATGGTGGCGCTCCGGGTTCGGGTAGTACTATCCGCATTCGTGGCGGTGCATCTTTAAATGCAAGTAATGAGCCCCTGATTGTGATTGATGGTGTACCTATAGCTCCAAATAGAAACGCCGATGGAAGGCCATCAATTTCAGGTTCGCCTGATCCTTTAAGTTTAATCAACCCAAATGACATAGAATCATTTACTATTTTAAAAGACGCTTCTGCTGCTGCTATTTACGGCTCAAGGGCATCGAATGGTGTTATTATCATTACAACTAAAAAAGGAAAGAGCGGTAAAATGACATTTAACTTCAGCACTCAATATTCTTTGTCAACTCTTCCTAAACAGGCCGATGTGCTTTCAGCATCTGAATTCAGAGCCTATGTAAATGCAAACGGAACTCCTGCACAAATTGCCCTGATAGGAAATGCCAGTACTAATTGGCAGAATGAAATTTATAAAACTGCAGGCACTACAGATAATAATTTAAGTATGTCAGGTGCTTTTAAAAGCATCCCGTACAGGGTTTCGTTAGGCTATTTAAGCCAGGACGGTATTTTAAGAACAGGCAACCTGAATAGAAAATCTGTTTCAGTTACGTTGAATCCTAAATTGTTTAATGATCATTTAAAAATAGATATTAACATTAAGGGATCCAGCAATAATTCAAGATTTGCTGATGAAGGAGCAATAGGCACTGCCGTTCGCTTCGATCCTACCCAGACTGTATATTCATCAAGCAAAAATTTTGGCGGTTATTTTCAATGGCTTGATCCATCTTCAACCACTGGGTTAAGAAAACTTTCTCCTTTAAATCCTGTGAGTTTGCTTGAACAAAGAACTGACAAAAGTAAGGTAGAAAGAAGTATAGGAAATGTACAATTTGATTATAAGCTTCATTTTTTTCCTGATCTTCATTTAAATCTTAATCTTGGATATGATATTTCAAAAGGACAGGGAACAATATACGTTCCTGATAGTGCTGCTTCGGCTTATCGTCGTTCACCTGATGCCAAACATAGTGGGGTAAATAACGCATATCTTCAAAAAAAATCTAATACAGTTGTTGAAGCTTATCTAAATTATGTAAAAGATATTAAATCAATTGATAGCCGTGTGGATGCAATTGCAGGATATTCATACCAGGATTTTTCGACTACAAATTATAATGGTGTTATTGATCCTGCGGGGGTTTTAGTTGATAAGGATGGAAATCATTGGGCTCCTTATTCAGATTATGCAACAGATGGTTTTTTAATAAGTAGTCCTACATTTCGCTATGATAAACCAGAGAACAGGTTGATATCATTTTTTGGCCGTTTGAATTATTCTTATAAAGGAAAATATCTTCTCACAGGCACTATTCGCAGAGATGGCTCATCCCGTTTTTCAGAAAACAACCGCTGGGGTTGGTTTCCTTCAGGAGCATTTGCCTGGAGAATAAAGGAAGAAAATTTCCTGAAAAATATAAATGTACTGAGTGATCTGAAACTTAGAGTGGGATATGGAGTTACAGGACAACAGGATGGAATTGGAAACTATGATTATATACCCAGGTATTCTGTGGCAAACAGCCAGGCAGAATATCAATTTGGTAATACATTTTATAATTTATTCAGACCGGATGGATATAATCCCAACTTAAAATGGGAACAAACTGCCACTTCTAATTTGGCAATTGATTTCGGTTTATTTAATAACCGGATAACAGGATCTGTGGAAGTTTATTTGAAGAAAACAAAAGACCTGCTAAGTGTAATTGATCAGCCTGCGGGTACTAATTTTTCCAATAAAATTCTTGCCAATATCGGTGATATGGAAAACCGCGGTGTAGAGTTTACTCTCAATACGCAGCCTGTAAAAAATACAAACTTTGCATGGGATCTTGGATTTAATGTTACCTATAATAAAAATAAAATCACCAAACTCACATTTACTAATGATCCAACTTTCCCGGGTAACCTCGTTGGTGGCATAGCCGGAGGTGTTGGAAGCACAGTTCAGATTCATTCAGTAGGTTTTCCTAAATCATCTTTTTACGTTTACAAGCAGATTTATGACAAATCAGGAAAGCCTATTGAAAATTTGTTTGAAGATATAAACAGAGACGGACAGATAAATGTAAACGATCTGTATCGCTACCAATCCCCTGACCCGGATGTATTTATTGGAGCATCTTCAAGTGTGAGTTGGAAAAAATGGAATGCAGGATTTTCTTTAAGAGCAAACCTTGGAAATTATATGTATAATAACAGGTTTTCTAATACAGGGGTACAACGGAATATTATTGATCCTCTTGGATTCCTGGCCAATGGTTCACGTAATTTGTTAGTGACCAATTTTACAGGCAGTGGAGATAAATACCTTTTGTCTGATTATTACATAGAGAACGCTTCTTTCCTGAGAATGGATAATATAAACATTGCCTATAATGCAGGTAAGGTAATAAATAAATATACTAATTTAAGAATCGGAGCCAACGTACAAAACGTTTTTACCGTTACTAAATACAAAGGATTGGATCCCGAAGTTTCCGGTGGTATTGATAATAATTTTTACCCAAGGCCAAGAATTTTTGTCTTAAATGTAAATCTTGATTTTTAAAAAATGACTTGCTTAAAATAATAAATATGAAAAAAAATATTTTAAAAACGACAGGTGTATTTGCTGTGTTATGTTTAGTAATTGTACAGTCATGCACTAAAAAGCTGGACCTGAAGCCAACAAATGATACCACTTCTGAAATAGTGTATTCCACTGCTGCAGGATATAAACAAGTGTTGGGTAAAGTATATGGCAGTTTTGCTTTAACAGGTAACCAGGGGCCTGCGGGAAATGGTGATGTGCAGGGTATTGACGAAGGATTTTCTGATTTCTTCAGGTTGTACTGGAAAGCACAGGAGCTTAGTACAGATGAAGCAGTAATAAGTTGGGGTGATGTAGGTATCCAGGACTTTCATAATATGAACTGGACATCGAACAACAGTTTTCTTACCGGTCTTTATTATCGCAGTTTATATCAAATTACATTGTGTAATGATTTCATCCGGGAGTCCTCTGATGCGAAGCTTAGTGCAAGAAATATTAGCGGAAGTGATGCAGATAATATCAGGCAGTACGCACGGGAAGCCCGTTTCCTTAGAGCATTTCAATACTGGGTGCTGATGGATCTTTATGCAAACCCTCCTTTTGTAACAGAGGCAAGTATTATAGGGGGTCCACCGCCACCACGTGGAACCCGCAATGAAATTTTTAATTATATTGAAACAGAATTAAAAGCAATTGAACCCAATATGCCGGCACCACGCAGCAATGAATATGGCCGTGCAGACAAAGGGGCTGTATGGGCATTACTGGCCCGTACCTATTTAAATGCACAGGTATACACAGGCACTGCAAGGTTTACCGAGGCAATTACTTATTCTAAAAAAGTAATTGATGCCGGATATTCACTTATAAGCAATTATACCTGGCTGATGCGTGCAGATAATAACTTAAACACCAGCGAATTTATTTTCACAATTAATTATGATGGATTGCATACACAGGGTTTTGGTGGTACTACCTTTCTTACACATGCCCCTGTAGGAGGCTCTATGCCTGCCACAACTTTTGGTATTGCAGGTGGATGGAGCGGTATCAGGGCAACTAAAAATTTACCTAATTTATTTCCGGATGTTACAGGCACTGCAGACAAACGGTCACAGTTTTATACACCGGGTCAAAACCTGGAAATTGGTAACCTTACAAATTTTACAGATGGGCTTGGTGTAACAAAATATAGAAATGTAAAAAGAGATGGAACTAATGGACAAAGCCAGGATTTTTCTGATATTGATATGCCCCTGTTTCGTTTGTCAGAAATGTATTTGATTTATGCCGAGGCAGTATTAAGAGGAGGTACAGGCGGAGCTGCTGCTACTGCATTGGGCTATATCAATACTATCCGTACAAGAGCATACACTAATACATCCGGAAATATTTCTGCAGGGCAATTAACCCTTGACTTTATTTTAGATGAAAGAGCCCGTGAATTGTATTGGGAAGGGTTTCGACGCACAGACCTTGTGCGGTATAATAAATTTGTTGAGGGTACCTATCTGTGGCCATGGAAAGGAGGTGTAAGTTCAGGAACAGGAGTATCTGCTGACAGAAAAATATATCCTATTCCATCACGGGATATAAATTCAAATACAAACCTTATTCAAAATCCCGGCTATTAATTTTATAAAACATTGTATATGAAAAATATTTCAAAATTTCTACTTCCCATTTTTACACTCACCATTTTTTTATTTTCCTGTACAAAAAAGGAAAATAAAATTTATTTGGAAGGAGGTACTGCACCTGCTCTAAGTGCATCGGTTACAGGTACCATTCCTCTTTCTTTTGTAAATAAAGATAATCTGGGATTAAAACTAATGTGGACTAATCCTGATTATAAATTTACTACCGGACTTAGTTCTCAGGATGTTTCGTACCAAATTGAATTTGATACAACCGGAGCTAATTTTACAAATCCTCAAAAAGTAATAATCAGTATCGGGAAAGAACTATCAAAAAGTTTTACTCAAAGTGATCTAAATACAATTTTTTTTAACCAGCTAAAATTAGCTGATGGCATACCTCACAATATTGAGATAAGAATAAAATCTTTTTTAACTAATAATAATGCAACATTAATCTCTAATGTATTAAAGTTTACAGCAACCCCATATACTATTCCTCCAAAAGTTCTTCCACCTACCAATGGCACATTATGGATAACAGGAAGTGCAGTCGGATCAGGCTGGAGCAATCCTATAACCGGTGGTGATGAACCTAAACAAAAATTTACAAAAGTGTCTAATACCATTTATGAGATTATTGTAACTATGATTAGCGGAGGTGGGTATAAACTTATTCAAACGCAAGGTGATTGGAGTACGCAATATTCCTTTGTATCAGGATCAGGGAATGCATTAGGCGGTCAATTTGAAAAAAGAGATGCCACACAATTTGATGCTCCTTCTGTAAGTGGTATTTATAAACTCACTTTTGATTTTCAGTCAGGAATATTCACTGCTGTAAAACAATAAATAACTTATAAAAGATTATATATGAAATTAAGTAACCAATTTTTTACGATTGCTATTGCAATAACAATATTTGCATCCTGCAAAAAAGTTGCAGACCTGCCTGCTTATTTATCAGGCACAAAAATTACTGTTGCAGCATCTGCAACTTTGATAGCGCCTTTGCCTGCGGATTCAGATAAAACTGCGCTGACAATAAGCTGGGTAAATCCAAATTATGCTGTAGATGCGGCCAATGTTAAGTATGTAATAGAAATAGATTCGGCGGGCAAGAATTTCGTGAGCCCTTTTACTAAAACTATTACAGGAGGTACAAATTTAAATACATCATTTACAGGAAAAGATTTAAACACATTCCTGTTAAGCAGAGGATATGCATTTAATGTTCCTGTGAGTTTGGATGTAAGAGTTGTTTCATCTTACGCTAACAATAATGATAAGTTTAATTCAGATGTGATTAGAATTAAGTTTACTCCTTATAAAACTCCTCCTAAAATACCAGTACCAACTTCAGGTAAGTTATTTCTTGTTGGCGATGCTTCGCAGGGCGGATGGAATAATCCTGTACCGGTTCCATCGCAGGAGTTAGCAAAACTTGATGAAACTACCTGGGGTGGAATATTTCAATTAACAGGTGGTAAGCAATACTTACTATTGCCTTTAAATGGTGACTGGGGTAATAAATTTGCAGTAGCTAATAATTCGGTTGCAGGCTTAAGTGCAGGAGGAGATTTTGGTTTTAATCTAAATGATAATTTTCCCGGTCCTGCAACTTCAGGATTATACAAAATAATTGTTGACTTCCAAACCGGAAAATTTACTGTAACGCCATATGCAAGTGTACTGCCAACAGGTTTATTTATTGTAGGTGATGCAACTGTGGGCGGCTGGAACAATCCCGTACCTGTCCCTTCACAACAGCTTACAAGAATTAACTCTTCTGTTTGGGAAATCACAATGCCACTTGTTGGTGGAAAAGAATATTTACTCTTACCGGTAAATGGTGACTGGAGTAATAAGTTCGCTGTAGCAAATAAATCTATTGCAGGTCTTTCTGCTGGTGGAAGTTTTGGATATAATCTGAATGATAATTTTCCAGCTCCTGCAACTTCGGGTACTTATAAAATAACGGTGAATTTTGTTACCAATACATTCACTGTTAAGTAAAATGAACAAAAAAATAATATTTTATAAACTGCCCTATAATATGGGCAGTTTTAATTTATAAATATTTCTGCAATGGAAAAAAAATTTATAAAAAAAATAATACGTTATTTATTAATTATACTGATTGTAACAGGTTGCAGCAAATCCACTTCTGGTGGGGGAGGATCACCAATACCCACGCCCACTCCTACTCCCACTCCTATACCATCATCATTTGCAAAAGGCGCAGACATAAGCTGGCTGACAGAAATGGAAACAGGAGGTAAAAAATTTTATAACAGCAGTGGTACAGAAACTGAATGCATCCAATTATTAAAAAGTATTGGCATGAACACAATACGTTTGCGGGTATGGGTAAACCCTTCAGGGGGATGGAATAATAAAGCAGATGTTGTTGCAAAAGCTGTTCGTGCAAAAAACCTGGGGATGAGAATAATGATAGATTTTCATTACAGCGATTCATGGGCAGATCCTGGTAAACAAACAAAACCCGCTGCATGGGCAGCACAGGATATTGCAACACTCAAAACTTCTTTATACAATCATACAACAGATGTGTTGAATGTATTAAAGACAAATGGTGTTACACCGGAATGGGTACAGGCAGGAAATGAAACCAATGATGGAATGCTTTGGCCCGAAGGAAAAGCTTCTACCAATATGGCAAACTTTGCGCAATTAATTAATGCCGGTTATGATGCAGTAAAATCTGTATTCCCAACTTCAAAAGTTATTGTACACGTTTCTAATGGATATGATAATTCTTTATTCAGATGGATGTTTGATGGCTTAAAAGCAAATGGCGCTAAATGGGATGTTATTGGTATATCACTTTATCCAACCGCTGCAAACCGGGCTACGCTTAACTCTCTGTGCTTAGGTAATATGAATGATATGGTGGCAAGATATGACAAGGAAGTTATGGTAGTTGAAGTTGGAATGAGTTGGGAGCAGCCTGCTGCATGTAAATCTTTTTTAGATGACCTGATTGCAAAAACAGTTTCTGTTACCGGCAGCAAAGGATTGGGTGTTTTGTATTGGGAACCTGAAGCCTATAACAATTGGCAGGGATATACATTAGGGGCCTTTGATAATGCAGGTAAGCCAACTGTTGCGCTAAATGCTTTTAATTAATATACATTCGTGATGCATAAATTATTTTCTTTTTTCTTTTCAGCATTATTTTTTTTTACCTCTTTTGCGCAAACTTCTTTTGAGCGAAGCCATTTAAATTTTGATAACGATTGGAAATTTAATTTTGGTAATGCCTCAGATCCTGCTAAAGATTTTAATTACGGCATAACCGCCATTTTTGCAAAGTCAGGTAAAACAGAAAATACCGCATTAGATATAAAATTTAAAGATGCGGATTGGCGCTCATTAAATTTACCACACGATTGGGCGGTAGAACTGCCTTTTGAAAATTCAACAAATTTTGATGTAGAATCTCACGGCTTTAAACCCGTTGGTGGCTTGTATCCTTCAACAAGTATAGGATGGTACCGCAAACATTTTATTGCCGCTAAAAAAGATTCCGGCCAGCGTTTTCAAATTCAATTCGATGGAATTTTTCGTGATGCCAACATCTGGATAAATGGATTTTATCTTGGCAATAATAAAAGCGGATACGTTGGCGCATGTTATGATATTACTGATTACTTAAATTATAATAAAGATAATGTTGTAGTGGTAAGAGTTGATCCAACACAGTACGAGGGCTGGTTTTATGAAGGCGCAGGAATTTACCGCCACGTATGGCTGAACCAATATAATAATACGCACATCGCTAATGACGGTGTTTTTGTTTATTCAACTGTGCAAAAAAATAATGCTGAAATAAATATTGAAACTGCTGTTGAAAATCAAAATCTTTTTTCTTCTTCATGCACTGTGTCTTCTGTAGTAACAGGCCGCAATGGAAAAATCATCGGACAAACAAAAGAGCAACCGTTTCAGTTAAATATTAATGAAAATAAAACTGTAAAACAAAAAATTGTAATAATAAATCCAAAGCTTTGGTCTCTTGAAGATCCATATTTATACAGAGTAACTTCTGTACTAAGATCAGCAGGAAAAATTATTGACAGTGAAACAAAAAGATTTGGCATTCGTACGATTGAGATAAAACCTAATGGTGTTTTTTTAAACGGAAATTATGTACAGATAAAAGGTACAAACAATCACCAGGATCATGCAGGCGTTGGGAGTGCCCTACCCGATTATTTACAATATTACAGGATCGGTCTTTTAAAAGAAATGGGAGCAAATGCTTACCGAACAAGTCATAATGCACCAACACCTGAATTACTGGAAGCCTGTGACAGCCTTGGTATGCTGGTTTTAGATGAGCAACGTTTGCTTAACAGCAGTCCTGAATATATGAGCCAGTTTGAGCGTATGATAAAACGTGACCGCAATCATCCATCAATATTTTTATGGTCAATTGGTAACGAAGAAGGCTGGATACAAACAACAACTACCGGCAGGCGAATTGCACAAACATTGCTGGCAAAACAAAAAGAATTAGATCCCACAAGAACCAGTACGTATGCTGCTGATGTGGCAAATGTTTTTCATGGCGTAAACGAAATTATTCCGGTGCGTGGATTTAATTACCGCCAGTTTGGTGTTGCTGATTATCACAAAGCACATCCAACCCAGCCAATCATTGGAACAGAAATGGGAAGCACAGTTAGCACAAGAGGTATTTATGTAAAAGATTCTGTGATGGGTTATTTGCCTGACCAGGATATTACTGCGCCGTGGTGGGCAAGCACAGCAGAAACATGGTGGCCGCTTGCTGCAGAAAATAATTTTTGGTTGGGCGGTTTTGTATGGACAGGTTTTGATTATCGTGGTGAGCCTACTCCTTTTAAATGGCCTATAATAAATTCGCATTTTGGATTGATGGATATGTGTGGCTTCCCAAAAAATATTTATTATTATTATCAATCCTGGTGGAGCGATAAAGATGTGCTGCATATTTCTCCGCACTGGAACTGGACAGGCAAAGAAGGACAGCCGATAGATGTTTGGGTAAACAGTAATGCAGATAATGTTGAATTATTTTTAAATGGAAAAAGTCTTGGTAAAAAAAATATGCCACGCAACAGCCATCTGCAGTGGAATGTAAATTATGAGCCGGGTACACTTGAAGCAATTGCTTTTAAAAAGGGCAAAAAAATAACTGCAAAAGTTGAGACAACAGGTAAGGCAACAGAAGTTGTTATCACTCCTTATAAAACTACACTGCTTGCCGATGGAAAAGATGCAACGGTTATAAATGTAACAGTAATAGATAAACAGGGAAGAGAAGTTCCGGATGCAGATAACCTTATTCATTTTACTTTGAAAGGTGATGCCCGTCCGGATGATACGGTCGGACGGGCAAAAATAATTGGAGTTGCAAACGGTGATCCCGGCAGCCATGAAGCAGATAAAATTTTTGATAATAAATGGCAACGAAAATTATTCAATGGCAAATGCCAGTTAATTGTTCAATCAGGAACTAAGGAAGATTTTGTTCACATAGAAGCTTCAAGCGAGGGCTTGTACAAAGCTTCAACAGATATTGCTACAATTATTCCTTCGATAAAATCAAATACGATCAACGTTGATAAAAATTTTATTAAAAAGAAAGTTGATAAAATGCTTGGCGCTGATATTTCTTTTTTGCCTGAACTGGAAGCAAGAGGAATAAAATTTTCTGATAAAGGAATGCAAAAAGATGCAATAGAAATCTTAAAAGATCATGGTTTTAATTATGTGCGGTTACGCATTTTTAATGATCCCGCAGCAGACAGTGGCTATTCTCCTAAAAAAGCCCGCCTGAATGACACAGTCGGGCAGGGTTTCTGTGATCTGCAACACACGTTGCAAATGGCTGCCCGTATAAAAAAAGCAGGACTTAAATTATTACTTGATTTTCATTACAGTGATACATGGGCCGATCCAGGTAAACAGTTTAAACCTGCTGCATGGAAAGGATTAAATTTTATTGAACTCTCCAAGGCTTTTCATGATTACACTAAAAGTGTTATGCTTGCTTTACAACAACAAAACACATTGCCTGATATGGTGCAGGTTGGCAATGAAATTAATTATGGCATTGTATGGCCCGATGGAAAAGTAAATAATCTTGATAGTTTATCCCAATTATTAAAATCGGGAATCAGTGCTATAAAGGAAGTTGCACCATCAACAATAATAATGCTGCATATTGCATTAGGAGGCCAGCATGATGAATCAGTTTGGTTTATTGATAACATGCTTGCACGGGGTGTACAGTTTGATGTGATAGGCGAATCCTATTATCCAAAATGGCATGGCACATTAGGTGATCTTAAAAATAATCTTACATCATTAGCAAAAAGATATCAGCAGGATATTATCGTGGTAGAATATTCACAGCTAAAACAGGAAGTGAATAAAATAGCATTTGATCTGCCCGCTGGAAAAGGTAAAGGCACCTGTATTTGGGAGCCTCTTAATACATGGGAAGCGATCTTTAACAGGGATGGAAAATCAAACGAAATGATAAATCTGTACAATGAATTAAGTAAGAATTTAAAATAATATGGGTAACACTTTATGCATTAATCTTTGTTTTTTATTTTTTTTGAAACTATGCTCTATTTTATAAAATATAACAAAAACGCAATCCAATTTTTTGCCTATGAAAACATTAACTTCGATAGATAATCATTGCAATAAAAAAAATAAGAGTTGTATGGTTAACAAAATAAAATCAAAGATATATTTCAGCATTTTTTTTCTAAGTATTTTAGCTGCTCTTTTTGTTGGATGCTCAAAAAACCCTTCAACACCCACGCCTCCTCCTGTTATTATTACTCCTCTGCCTTCCGCCGAAAGCACCCCGCCATCAACAGAAGTGATGATGCAGGCTTTTTACTGGGATGTAACACCGATTGGAGGATGGTGGGATAATCTTAATACCAAACTGGATTCATGGAAAAGCGCCGGCATAACATCTCTTTGGCTTCCTGTAATTTCAAAAGGACAAAGCGGAGGATTCTCTATGGGTTATGATCCTTTTGATTATTTTGATTTTGGCCAGTATGATCAAATGGGAACTACTGAAACAAGATTTGGTTCTTTTTCTGAATTATCTTCTTTACTTACCAATGCAAAAGCAAAAGGCTTTAAGCTTATTGCTGATATTGTTATCAATCATAATTCAGGAGGAGACCTGGAATTCAGCCCCTATTCAGGTAAAAGTTATTATACAAAATTTACTCCCAAGTCAGGCAAATTCAATCGCAGCTATGAGGACTTTCACCCAAGTGGTGTGGATGCAAAGGATGAAGATATTTTTGGAGGGTTTCCTGATCTGTGTCATAATGTAAATAATGTAAAGGACTGGTTATATAAAAGAGCTGACGGTGTGGGAAAATATTACAAGAATACGTTAGGCTTTGATGGATGGAGGTTTGATTTTGTAAAAGGATTCAGCCCTAATGTGGTGAAAGACTGGAACGCAGAAGTAGGCGGCACTTTTTCAATAGGTGAATTTTATGATGGCAATGTTACGCTGGTAAATAACTGGTGCATCGCTGCCAATAGCGGTGCTTTTGATTTTCCCCTGATGTTTGCTTTGAAGGATGCATTCAATGGAACCAACCTTACCAGGCTGGAAAATGCAGGATTGATATCAGTGAATCCTTCAAAGGCTTATACTTTTGTAGCCAATCATGATGTGGACGATGTTTTTGCGCAGAATAAATTAAAGGCTTATGCTTTCATCTTAACTGCGGAAGGCACACCTTTTATTTTCTATAAAGATTATGAATCATTACTGGACCAGGCAAAACTAAATACGCTTATAAGCATTCATAAAACACTTGCAGCAGGTACCACTACCAGGTTATTTTCAAGCTTGACAGAATATATTTTCAGAAGGAACGGCACTCCCGGTTTGATTGCCTATTTTAATATTGGAACAGATACAGAGAGAAAAGTGCAAACCGTATGGACTAATACAATTCTTAAAGATTATACAGGAGCTAACCCTGATGTAATTACAGATGCAGGCGGATATGCTACGATTGCCTGCAAAGGATACAGTTATGCTGTGTATTCACGTAAATAAGTTGGTATCATAATGCTTAAATATTAATTTTTATATTTTTAAAGATCATATTTATGAATCTTCAGGTTATAGATTACGCAATTATTGTTATTTATTTTTTGTTTGTTGTAAGTATTGGCATTCTTCTAAAACGACGGGTAAAAACAGGAAATGATTTTTTAATGAGCAATAGAAGCATCCCTTTATGGATCACTTCACTTGCATTTATATCTGCTAATCTTGGTGCGCAGGAAGTGTTGGGCATGGCTGCCAGCGGTGCAAAGTATGGAATGTACACAACGCATTTTTATTGGCTGGGGGCAGCCTTTGCAATGGTATTTCTCGGCATATTTATGATGCCTTTTTATTATGGAAGTAAAGCCCGCAGTGTGCCTGAATATCTTAAGCTCCGGTTTGATGAAAAGACCCGGACATTTAATGCACTTTCTTTTGCAGTAATGACAGTTTTCTCTTCCGGCATTTCTTTATACGCACTTGCTATGTTAATGCAAACCGTTCTCGGTTGGAACTTTGATGTATCTATCTGGCTGGCTGCAGTAATTGTTCTTGCCTATATATATTTGGGAGGATTAACAAGTGCAGTGTATAATGAAGTGTTGCAATTCTTTTTAATTGTGCTTGGTATTGCGCCGCTGGTTTATATCGGATTGCAAAAAGCAGGCGGTGTGCAGGGTATCATACACAATGTAGATAATGCGAAGTTGCATCTATGGAAAGGAATGGGAAGCGCTGCTACCAATCCCATGGGTGTAGATGCATTTAGTCTTGTATTTGGTTTAGGTTTTGTTCTTGCATTTGGTTATTGGTGTACCGATTTTTTAGTAGTACAAAGAGCTATGATCTCTAAGAATCAAAATGCTGCGAGACGTACACCTATCATTGCATCGGTTCCAAAAATAATGATGCCATTAATAGTAATTCTGCCGGGTATTTTATTGCTTGCATTACAAAATCAATTCTCCGGATTCGATCTGCCAAAAAATATTAATGGTGATACAGATTATAATATGGCACTACCTACAATGCTGCAAAAACTTTATCCAAGTGGAATATTGGGAGTTGGTATCACTGCATTAATTGCATCTTTCATGTCAGGTATGGCAGGGAATGTTACAGCCTTCAATACAGTTTGGACGTATGATATTTATCAATCACACATAAAAAAATCTGCATCTGATAAACATTATCTTAATGTAGGCAGGGCTACTACAGTTGTGGGAATATTATTATCAATTTTAACTGCTTATGTAGCAAGAGGATTTAATAGCATTATGGACCTGCTGCAATTGGTTTTTAGTTTTGTGAATGCACCGCTATTTGCCACTTTCTTTTTAGGAATGTTTTGGCGAAGAACAACAGCAAACGGCGCTTTCTGGGGTTTGCTTTCCGGAACAACTGCAGCTGCAATTACACATGGATTAACAACCGCTGAAGGTAAGGGCGGCTGGATAGCCAACATCCATACATTCTACTCCGGTACAAGCCAGGCATTTAATATTGCCGGGATAGCATTTATTGTATGCTTTATTGTTACTGCTATCATTAGTACAATAACAAAGCGAAAGCCGGATGAACAATTAGTGGGACTCGTTTATAGTCTTACACCTAAACAAAAAGACCGGGAAAAAGTTTGGTACAAGAATCCGCTTTGGCTGGGAATATCAGTATTGATTGTCACAATTATTTTAAACATTTTCTTTTATTAAAAATAGTGTATGAATAAATTATTTGATCTCCGTTTTGTGATCGGCAGCTTCTTTTTAATTGTTGGAATATTATTATTGGGATATAGTTTTTTATCAACTATTAATATAAACAATTCGCAAACAGTAAATCGCTGGTGCGGTTTGCTGTTTATTGTTTTTGGATCTCTAATGATAGTATTCTCATTAAAAAAAGATGCTAATGACGAGCTTTTAAAAGAGGAGGAATGATTAAAAACCCAGTAAAACATTGATTTTACCGGGTTTTAGCGGATATGATTCCCTACCCTGGTCGGGATGACAAGATTCGA
>JANXQO010000128.1 GCA_025353485.1 Chitinophagales bacterium | reverse complement strand
AAAAGAAAATAAAAAGGAAATGAAGATCAGGAATGATGATTTCTTTACAGACATATTTTAAATCTTGGTTGAGATAAGTATAAAAAAATCGAGCCAGCCTGCGTTTTTCTTCTAAATAAAATGTTAACCTCCTGGAGGGTTTTAAAATCTCCAGGAGTTACGTTCTAAATGAATGTTACTATTTGCGGGGAAGAATAAGTTTGAGTTGAGATTTTATTATGGTTGCTTTTACCTTGTCTATTTTACCAAGATATTCTCCATCTACCTGAAAGTGCGTTTTTTTTGCGGTAGTAATTATTGCTGATTCAGCCTGGAACAATTCAACTTTTTTTGGATTAAATCTTTTAAATTTTAAAAACATTTTAAGTACAGATATAAAGTTGATGCGGCGTACAACAACAATTTCAAAAAGACCGTCACTAAGATTTCCTTCAGGGTTAATCAATGCGCCTGTGCCATATTTGCTGGCATTTGCTATCACCACCATAAATGCCCTGCGTTTAATTTCTTCCTTATTTGTTTTTATAGTAACATCCATCAGCTTTTTTCTCCAGAGTACTTTAAACACTTTTAAGGCGTAACCAAGTTTCCCTCTAAGATTACCCTGTTCAAAATATTTTACCAGTTGTGCATTAACTCCCAGGTCACTTAAATGCAAAGAAATTTCTTTATCATTTATTCTTATAACATCACATGGTTTTATTTCTCCATTTAAAATAATTTCTAAAGCTCCATCAACTTCTACGGGGATATTTAATTCCTTAGCCATTCCGTTTGCTGATCCTGCAGGCAAAATACCCATGGCTATGTTTGTTCCCAATAATTGTTCTGCAACCAGGGATACAGTTCCATCACCTCCAACAGCTATTACTCTTTCGGGTTGTAATTTTTCTATCCAGTATTTTAAAGATGTAGCATCATCTTTGCCATCCAATAAAAAAAAATCGAAGTTGTGCTGAAGGTTTGTAAAGTATTTACGGATGGCAGGCTCCCAGGCAATTTTTGTTTTGGTGCCTGATATTGGATTGATAACAAATAATATCTTTAAACCTGGATCTGTGGTCATTGGTAGTTTTTATATCTGCAAATGCAATGCAAATATTAAATGATAACCTATAAAGAAAAAAAACTTTCTCTGATTGAGGGTTTAAAAAAGAAAATTCTTTTTTGGCTTCATCTTACAAATGATCCTGTTATTAAATTGTACCAGGGTTATGGCAATGATGAAAAGGTGATGGTATTTGGCCATGTACTAAGATTGAGTTCCTTACCCAGAAAAAAATACAAAAAGAATTTTTTTAATAATTCTTACGGCTTGTTGCGCTTATTTATGGTAAAGCGATATGTGAATGTAAGCCTGCAGTTGCAATGGGGTGATGTAACTTATGAAACAAAAACGCAGGATGATGGATTTTTTAAATTTGAATGGCACCCTGTAACTTCAATCCCTTCCGGATGGCATACTGTAAAGGTTCGTCTTTTACACCGGGATGTTTATGTGAAACCAACCGAAATGATTGGAGAATTTTTTATTCCTTATAAATATGAGTATGCGTTTATTTCGGATATTGATGATACATTTCTTGTTTCACATTCTTCCAACTTACGAAAAAGGCTATATGTTTTGTTTACGAAAAATGCAAGGAGCCGCAAACCATTTGCAGGCGTGGTAAATCACTACCAGTTATTGGCAAACACAGGCGCTTCACGTAATACGCACAATTTATTCTTTTATGTTTCCAGCAGCGAATGGAACCTCTATGATTATATTTTTGAGTTTGCAAAAAATAATAAACTGCCCAAAGGAATTTATCTTCTTAACCAGTTAAAAACATTCAGGCAGGTTTTTAAAACCGGTCAAAATAATCACAAAACAAAATTCATGCGTATAAGCAGGATCATGGAAACTTATCCCCTGCAAAAATTTATTTTATTGGGAGATGATTCCCAGGAAGACCCTAATATTTATTCGGCAATAGTGGAACATTTTCCTCAAAATATTTATGCCGTGTATTTGCGGCATGTATTACAATCAAGTCATGGGCGGGTAAAAGGTATTGTGGAAAAAATGAAAGCCACAGGTGTTCATTGTTGTTATTTTACCCATAGCTCCGAAGCAGTGATACATTCAAAACAAATTGGATTGATTGTGGCTCATTGATACAATGGTATAATTATTGAATACGGTGTACAAACAAAAAATTTTAATCATGAAAAAACATTTTTTTTTATTAAGTATTGTAACAATTTTGGGTTTTGCAGCGTGCAATGATTCGGGTACTAATAGCACTACAACTACAGATTCTACAACTGCTGTTACTGCAAACCATATGGGTGGGGTAAAGAGGGGTATAGAAATTTCAAACTTTTCAACCCGTACTTTTATGGACCTTAAAACCAATAAGCCTGTAAAATTACATTGGGATACTGTACATTATTATTATGTAGATGATTCAGGTAACCAACCTTATTACTATTATGATCCTGCTGCAAAAGATACTTTTGATTATTGGGGAAGAAGGTTGAATAATTATCTTACCTACTCCAACGGAGATTATATGTTGGATGAATCAAAAATGCCTGCCATTGATACGACAACGCCAACAATGGATACAATGACCACTTCAACAAATCCATCAACTTCAGGAGAAACTAAAATAAAATCGAAGGATGATAAGTATAAAGAGAAAACAGATACTTCAAAGTTGAAAATAACTGATGATAAAATGAAGGTTAAAAGAAAATAGATAAAACAGGAAGTGATAAAAAAAAATGAAGGCCCTCAATTGAGAGCCTTTATTTTTGGTTGGATATTTTATTTTATAAAATATCGATCAACCTGGAAGGTTTCTGTTTTGCCTCTTCTCTTTTGGGAATTTCTAACTGCAACAGTCCATTTTCATATTTAGCTTTAATCTTATCAGCATCTACAACATCCTTTGGTAAATGGAATGTTCTGTAAAATGATTGATAGCTAAATTCTTTCCTGTTATAAGCTTCACCTTCATTTTCTTCATGCTGATCCTGCTTTTCAGAACTGATAGTAAGTGTATGCCCGTCCAGTTCTATTTTAAAATCTTTCTTTTCCATACCGGGTGCAGCCATTTCAACAACAAAGTACTCATTGGTTTCTTTAATGTTTACGGCCGGCATACTGGCGCCTGAATTTGCATAATTACTTCCCCAGTTAAAAACATCCCTGTTAAAGAATTCATCCCAGATGGAAGGCATTGAATAATTTGAATCTCTGCCATCATTTCTTTTTACGAGTGACATAGTTATTATTTTTAATGGTTAATAAATTTTGTTTTACTGCCCAATAAAAATCAAAATAAATGCCAACGGATTTTTCAAAAATAAAAACTGAAAAAAAATCAATTTTTATATTATTGAGGGTACAATATTTCTTAATTATGGAAAAAATGACAGTCCATTAATTTAGTATTTCGCAACAGTTAGTTCTCTCTCATTCTTGTAGGGTTTAGGGGTGATTTGCTTTCAGATTTGATACTAACTTAGTTCTTTCACAACTTTTACATTTCCGCCACTTCTGATATACGCGTTGTGATTTGCTTTCAGATTTGATACTAACTTAGTTCTTTCACAACCCCTTTTACATTACCCTCCATTGCTTTGGTGTTGTGATTTGCTTTCAGATTTGATACTAACTTAGTTCTTTCACAACCCCTTTTACATTACCCTCCATTGCTTTGGTGTTGTGATTTGCTTTCAGATTTGAT
>JANXQO010000086.1 GCA_025353485.1 Chitinophagales bacterium | reverse complement strand
CTGGAAAAAGAATGCATCGAATTAAATAAACGTTTTTTTACTTTTCATCAACAGCAGCACCCTTATATAATTTTAAAATGGGCTGAAAGTGCAAATGCAAAAATTGCCTCCTTCTCCACTTGTGGAGAGGGTAGGGGTGATGAAAGAATTTATATCAGCAATCAATATTCAAATCGTTTAGTGCATAAATGGAGAAGCGAAGAATCTGCTATTTTAATCGGAACAAATACAGCTTTACTGGATGATCCATCGCTGACAACAAGATCATGGTCTGGAAATAACCCCGTTCGTTTGGTTATAGATATGAATCTTCGTTTGCCCTCTCACTTAAAAATATTTAATAAAGAAACCAGGACAATTATCTTCAACAATCTTAAACATGAAGAAGATGAAAATCTTATTTTTTATAGGATTGAAGAAGGAAACATCTTACCACAAATACTAAATGCATTGTACGGATTACAAATTCAAAGTGTAATAGTTGAAGGTGGAGCTAAATTGCTGCAATCCTTTATTGATGCAGCTTTGTGGGACGAAGCAAGGGTAATCCGTAATAAGCAATTGACAATTAGTAATGGTATCAATTCGCCGGAATTAAAGAATGCTGTTCTCAAAACACAGGAAAATTATTTTAATGATACTATCAGCTACTTTCTGCCTTCTTCTTAATCAATCTCAGCTTATAATTCCGCTAAAGGGTTTTACAAAAAACCAATAAATAGAAAATAATACTTTACTCCTTGTGGTTAAGCAAAATATTCTTGTCTCAGTACTTACTAAAGCTTTATTCTCCTCAATTTCTTTAAAATAAAAATTCCAAATGATCTTAGTATTATGTTGCGATGCATCAATTACAAATTCTTTATACAGATTTTCTTCCAAATATTTAAAGCAGATATTTTTAATAAACCCCTGCAGGCTTAAATCTTTTGTTGGTAACCCTCTCAGCTTCATAAGAGCCTTGGTGATAAAGGATTTGCTCATATCTAAGTTCTTCGTTGCAAGAAAACATTCTTTCGCAGAAGCATAAATTATTCTTTTGTGATATTCACTATAGATGTAATCAGGTAGATATTTATCAATAAGAAAAGCCATGCTGTAAGAACAATTTTTTTAGTCTGAACCATGATTTGGGGAGAGATTAAAAGATTAAGGGAATCTCTAATAACAGTAAGTTTAAACTTTCCAAAAGTTTAAATTAAGCATTGGCCTTAGTTTATAATTACCAACTTTTTGGAAAGTTCAGTAATTAGAGATGCCCTTAATTGGAAAAAATATGAAATGTAAAAACTTTGAAACAATAATCTTTAATCTTTTTAATCCTGTAATCTACCCAAATCATGGCTCAGACCAATATATCCTTCTTTAATAACATGGCTTTTCTTGAAAACCCTTATTAGCTTAGTATCTTCTCATCGAAATCGCTGTACGCATATTTCTTTGACAATTCCACATATCTACAATACCAAATTTTTTATTGTTTGCAGAAGATGGGTGCAGATTTATGTTAGTCGCTAATGTTTCTTTTACTTCTGTTACAAGTTCTTTTAAACTTTCTTCTTCTAATTGTACTATAGAAGGCATTACTTTACTGGTCATAAAATCGAATTTAAATTTTAGAAAAATGCAGTCCGAGCCTTAGCAGAATACCTGTAGTGGCTACTGAGATCGTTTGTTACGATACTTTTCAGTGAAGGATGATCATCTTTTGAATTGCGATGCAAAGGTAACCCCCAAAACTTTAAACACACAATTTAATGTGTATTAATTACACTATCATGACATAAGTGGCAATAATCAATTGTTGAATGGTAATAAGTAATTTGGCAGAGAAAAAAATAAAAATTATTATTCTTAAAATATATTTTTCTCAATGACTAGAAAAAATTATTCAGAAATTCCAATTCTTTTAAATACAATAGGGCATTTGGAAGTAGAGGTAACTATTGATGGTACTAAAACCGGTTTTCTTATAGATACCGGCGCAAGTAATACAGTAATTGATATAGGCTTTGCGAAACATAACCTTATGGAGTTTTCATCAATGAATGAAAAAGGTGGCGGAGTTGGTACATCACAAATGGTATTATTCCATAAACAGGTAGATCTTTTTATGATAAATAATTTTGAGATACCATCATTTGATTTATACGCCACAGATTTTCAGCATGTAAAAGATTCGCTTGCAAAAAAAGGAATAACAGAGCCCTGTAATGGAGTGATTGGCGCAGATATTTTAATAAGATATGAGGCTGTGATTGATTATAAAAAACAGAAATTGTATTTAAAGAAATAAGGGATCAACTTCCACTCACCTCCAGCACTTCGCTAACTTCAGTTGAAGGCATCTCAGCATTTCGCATTGCAATTCCTCTTGTGGCGTTGGCGGCAAAATCAACAAAAGCCTTCTTACTTATTATATCATCACCCAGCATTACCGGAATGCCTGAGTCGCCACCTTCACGAATGCTTTGCACTAAAGGTATTTCTCCCAGAAAAGGAATATCATATTCATCAGCTAATATTTTACCACCTTCCTTACCAAAGATGTAATATTTATTATCAGGCAATTCTTCCGGAGTAAAATAACTCATGTTCTCTACAAGCCCTATCACAGGCACTTTTATCTGTGCCTGGTTAAACATGGCAATTCCTTTTTTTGCATCAGCAAGCGCAACCAATTGTGGCGTGGTAACTACAATAACACCGGTTACAGGAACAGTTTGTACAATGGTTAAATGAATATCACCTGTACCCGGCGGCATATCAATCACTAAATAATCCAGTTCTCCCCAATCAACATCACTAACAAATTGGCGGATGGCACTGCTCACCATTGGCCCACGCCAAACCACTGCCTGCTTTTCATCCACAAGTAATCCAATGCTCATCAACTTAATTCCATAACGCTCCAACGGAACTATCAATCCTTTGCCACCCACACCTTCTTTCATCATTGGCCTTTCACCACGAACACCAAACATTATATGCACACTCGGTCCATAAATATCTGCATCCATCAAGCCAACCTTTGCCCCGCCTGCTGCCAATGCCAATGCAAAATTGCTTGCAATTGTGCTTTTGCCAACACCCCCCTTACCACTTACAACAGCTATAATATTTTTTACCCCACTTAATACATTTTTATCTTTTCTTAATGTTGTTGTGTTGGCTGTAAAATTCACCGTAACAACAGCTTCTTTATTCACTAATATTTTTACAGCATTTTCACACGCATTTTTTATCAGATCCTTCATCGGGCAGGCAGGTGTAGTAAGCACAACAGTAAATGAAACTGTATTATCATTAATCACAATATCCTTCACCATATTCAGTGTCACCAGGTCTTTACCAAGGTCAGGTTCCTGTACATTACCAAGCGCTTTTAAAACATCTTCCTCTGTCATCGTTCAATTATTTGTTAAAAACTTTTACAATCTGCAAATTTAAACAATGATGCCCTTACTTTGTTTTAATATTATTGTTCCGGCTTCATAGTTTCATAGCATCATCGTTGTGTCACTCACTTGTACGGCATACCATTGTTTAACTTTTTTTTAAAAAATAATCTCCTTTAGGGGACAGGCATGAAAAAAATTTTACTCTTATTTCTCACCGTATTTTTTGTTCTTCCGTTTGTTGCAAAAGCCCAGTTTGAATCTTTTAAAGATTCTGTTGTTCAATTGTATGGAGTGGTAATGACGGCTGACAGTCTTAAAGCAATACCTTCGGTTAGTATTGTTGTAAAAGGACAAAACCGCGGCACCATCACAAATGAACAGGGAGTTTTTTCCATAGTAGTTTTAAAAGGAGATCAGATAGAATTTACCAGTATAGGTTATAAACCAAAGATTGCGTTAATTCCTAAAAATTTAGAAGGAACGCAACAGAGTATGATCCAGCTTTTGGTAGAGGATACGATCTATCTTCCTGCAACAATTATAAAACGCAGACCAACACGGGAACAATTTGAAAGAGATTTTGTAAATGCAAAAGTGCCGGATGATAACCAGGAGATTGCCCGTAAAAATACAAATGCAGCAACATTAGCTGCGATGGAAAAAATTCTTCCCAAAGATGGACGTGAGTCAAGTGATTATTATTTAAAACAAACTGCCGTTAAAAGTTATTATTCCGGTCAAATTCCACCAATGAATATTTTTAACCCATTAGCCTGGGCAGAATTTATTAAGGCATGGAAACGGGGAGATTATAAAAAGCATTAAATAATTTTCTGAACTATGCTTTGGGTAGATTAAAGGATTAGTAAGATTACTAATCATAACCCGTTGGCGGAGTTAAATTACTTAGAAAATATTTAGCCTCATAGAGGCGGTTTATTAGTAGATGATTAATTATTTTATAAGATAAGCTCCATAGGAGCGACATATTAAAGAAAATATATCACCCCTGCGGGGTTCTTTATATTTTTAATCAATTTTCTACTAATATATTGCACCTTCCGAGCTGAAAACAAAGCTTTCAATATAACTCCACCAACGGGTTAATCATATTGATTTGTTTTTTCATATGCATTTAAATTCCATCTTACATTTGTTGAAGGGGATGTGAAATAATTAATAGCTTACATTTTTCCTTTTAATCTTATAAATCCGCCCAAATCATGGTTCAGACAATTCAGAATATTTCAGTTATCGGCGCAGGCACAATGGGCAACGGTATTGCGCATTTATTTGCCCAAAATGGTTTTAAAGTTGATCTTATTGATGTATCACAACCCCAGCTTGACAAAGCACTTGCTACTATCTCCATAAATCTTGACAGGCAATTATTAAAAGGAACAATTACAGAAGAAGCAAAACTATCCTGCTTACAAAATATTTCTACCAATACTTCATTAGCTGCAGGTGTAAAAAATGCACAACTTGTTATTGAAGCTGCAACAGAAAATGAAGATCTTAAATTAAAAATTTTTAAAGACATTGATGAAACTGCACCTGCTGATTGTATTCTTGCAACCAATACCTCTTCTATTTCCATAACAAAAATTGCAGCAGCAACAAACCGTCCTTCCAATGTAATCGGGATGCACTTTATGAATCCTGTGCCTGTTATGAAATTAGTGGAAGTGATAAATGGATATGCAACTGCTAAAGATGTTACACAAACAATTATTGAGCTGTGTAGAAAATTAAATAAGGTTCCCTGCGAAGTAAATGATTACCCTGGATTTATTGCCAACCGTATTTTAATGCCGATGATAAACGAAGCAATCTACAGTTTGTATGAAGGTGTTGCCGGTGTTGAAGAAATTGATACCGTTATGAAATTGGGAATGGCACATCCAATGGGACCATTGCAGTTAGCTGATTTTATCGGACTTGATGTTTGCCATTCAATTTTAAAAGTGTTGTACGATGGTTTCGGAAATCCAAAATATGCACCATGCCCTTTGCTCTCAAACATGGTGGCGGCAGGCTTTTTAGGGGTTAAGAGCGGCGCGGGATTTTATAAATATGCTGCAGGAAGTAAAGAGTTGGTAGTGAGTGAAAGAATTGTCTGAACCAAGATTTTTGGGATTTGTAGGATTAATGAGATCAGAAAAGAAATGTTTTTGGAGCAGAACAATTTGCTTTTAATCCTTTCATCTTGTAATCCTATAAATCATAGTTGGGACAATTGCTGCAGGAAGTAAGGAGTTGGTGGTGAGTGACAGGTTTAGATGGCAATCAGAATATTTTTTTAGACAATCAATTATAAAGTCGTTTTATGTTTAGGAATGCTTTTATAATTCTTTTTGTTTTTATTTCTTTTAGTTTTAAAACCGATTATAAGAACCATTGCAATCCACGCTTTAATTTTTGCATCAGCTATCCCACAGATTTTATAAAGCAATCAGAATCAGAAAATGGTGATGGGGCATTTTTTATTTCTAAAGATAAAAGAAGCCAAATATGGATGTATGGAAGCCTAGCCATTGAAGACTTTGACAGACTTGATCAAGAATTTACTTTGGCAACAACTGATATTCATCTATCTTATAAAGTAGTAAAGGATAATTGGTTCATTTTTTCAGGAGTCGATTCGACAGGAAATGTTATTTATCAAAAAACTATTAAAAAGAAAATTAATTATTTGGGAGAAAAGGATACATATGTTTTTCAAACTTTAAGAATCAGTTATCCGCCAAATCAAAATAAGAAATACAATTCGTATTGCAAATTGATTGCAAAAAGTTTATAAAATTTATACAACCTCCTCCGCTTCTTTTATTTTCATATCTATCTGCCCTGTAGGTATCTGCCAGAACATTACAAAATCTAAACCCGGTTTACACAAAGGGTAAGTAATGTTGCAGGTTTATTCGTCTCAAAAAACACTTTTAACCTTCCTCTAATAATCTTATATTTGAACTATGAAAACGCTAACACTTAACATACCAGACAGTTTAGACGTGGACAATAAAGACCTTGCCATGCTTGTGGCCACACGACTTTATGAACAAGGTAAACTTTCACTGGGGCAGGCTGCAGATGTTGCCGGCTTAACAAAACGAACATTTGCCGAATTGTTAGGCAAATACAATGTTTCTATATTTAATTTCCCGGCATCAGATTTATCAAGAGACGTAGCCAATGCCTAAAACAATTATTTCTGATACAAGTTGTTTTATTATTTTGGCAAATATTAGAGAGATTGACCTCCTGCATAAAGTTTACGGACAAATTATAACAACACCTGATATTGCAGCAGAATATGGTGAAACACTTCCTGAATGGGTAGAGATAGTAACAGTTAAAGACCAATACAGACAACAACTTTTGGAAATGCAAATTGACAAAGGAGAATCCAGTGCTATTGCATTGGCTCTTTAAACACCTGACTGTACTATAATTTTAGATGATTATAAAGCCAGGAAAATAGCAGAACAGCTTGGCATAATTTTCACAGGAACAATTGGCGTGATTATTAAAGCAAAATTGAAAGAAATAATTCCTTCTATTAAACCGCTTCTTGAAAAGATAAAGCAAACCAACTTTCGTTTATCCGATGACATTGAACTACAGGCATTGAGAGAAGCTAATGAATAGAAAGCATTCAAACAACCTTCTCTGCCTCTTTAATTCTTTTCTCAATCTGCCCGGTAAGTATATGCCAAAACATTACAAAGTCTGAACCCAGGCTATACAATGGGTAAGTAAAAGTGGCAGGTTTATTTTTCTCAAAAAAGAAATGACCAACCCAGGCAAAGCCATAACCCAAAACAGGAATAAGCACAAGTAATATCCATCTGCCTGTTATTATTCCTGTAATCAAACATGCTATCAATAAAAGCGTTCCAATAAAATGCAGATTACGGCTTGTGGCATTTTTATGTTCAGTAAGATAATAGGGATAAAAACTCCAAAAGGTTTTATATATTTTTTCAGCCATAAATAAATGTACATAAAGTTTTTATTGCGAAGGCTATTTTCGTGAGACGTGAAAGGTGAGGCGTGAAAAATAAAACGCGATCTCTCACGTCTGACGTTTCACATCTCACGAAAAGTCACTCCTTTTATTTCTTTTAAAGAATATAAAACTTCAGCCTCCCGGTTTTTAGGCACACCAATTTTCATAATGCAAAATAACTGCATTTCCTGTTGCAGGATCGTACAATTAAATTGTTTTATTATTATCATCACCATGTTCATTTGTGTATAATCAAATTCCAGAGAATAAATTTTTTCTATTTGTTTTTGAACAACAGGTGTAAGCTGCAAAGCAAGTGATGTAGCGGTTTTATAAGCATTTAACAAACCAGGAACGCCTAACAGTGTGCCACCAAAATGCCGTACCACAATAACCGCAGTATTAATAATTCCCTTTGAATCCAATTGACCCAATATAGGTTTCCCCGCAGTACCTGAAGGCTCACCGTCATCACTAACTCTAAAATTATTTCCATCAGTTCCAATCCGGTAAGCAAAACAATGATGAACAGCTTTTGGATGTTCTTTTTTTAATTCCTGTAATCTTTTTTTAAAGTCAACAATATTTAAAACAGGAAAAGCATAAGCGATAAATTTACTTCCGCGGTCTTTAAACTCGGCCTGCGAAGGTTTTTCAATTGTAAAATAATGATCCATAAAAAATAATAGCACAAATTATAACGAATTCCACGAATAGATACGAACACACAAACTATTTTTTAATTCGTGTAATCGTAAAAAATTCGTGTAATAAAAGCACAACACTACTTACTTATATTTGTATGAGTTTATACAACCCGAAAATCAGCAATGCATTATCAAAACACATTGGAATTTGCAAAGGAAATGGATGAGAAAGATCCACTAAAAGATTTTAGGGAGAAATTTTACATCCCTATCATCAACAAAAAACCCTGCATTTATTTTGTCGGAAATTCTCTCGGGCTTCAACCAAAAACAACACAGGATTATATTTATAATGAATTAGAGAATTGGGCCAACTATGGCGTGGAGGCTCATTTTAATGCTAAAATTCCGTGGGTGAATTATCATGATATTTTTGTTGAACCTCTTTCAAAAATTGTTGGTTGCCTGCCGCAGGAAGTTGTGGTAATGAATCATCTTACTGTAAATCTTCATTTATTATTAAGCACATTTTACCGCCCCACAAAAGAGCGTTACAAAATAATTTGTGAAGCAAAAGCATTTCCTTCTGATCAATATGCTTTGGAATCGCAGGTGAAATTACATGGCCTTGATCCCGATGATGCAATTATAGAAGTTGCTCCACGGGAAGGCGAAAATAATATCAGTACAGAAGATATTCTTGACACAATTGATAAACATAAAAATGAATTAGCCCTTGTTATTTTTGGCGGTATAAATTATTATACGGGTAAGGTATTCGATATGAAAACCATTACTGATGCTGCACATAATGCCGGTGCTTTTTGTGGCTTCGATCTTGCACATGCTGCCGGCAATATTGAATTGCATATTCATGACTGGGATGTTGATTTTGCCTGTTGGTGTTCCTATAAATATCTTAACTCAGGTCCCGGTAATATAGCAGGAGCATATATTCATGAACGGTTTTCTACAGATACTTCATTACCCCGAATGGCAGGCTGGTGGGGCTATGACAAAGAAAGCCGTTTTAAAATGGAAAAAAAATTTAAGCCGATACCAACAGCCGAAGGATGGCAGTTAAGCAATTCACCCATCATAAGTATGGCTGCACACAAGGCGTCATTAGATATTTTTGAAGAAGCAGGAATGGAAAATCTTTTAAGAAAATCAAAATTGCTTACCGGTTATTTATTTTTTATTCTTGAAGAAATAAATTCAAATCCGGATAAAAAAACTCTTGAAGTAATCACACCAAAAAATGAAGGAGAAAGAGGTTGCCAGGTTTCTGTTTTAATGTTACAAAATGGGAAGCAGATTTTTAATGCACTAAAAAAACAGGGCGTATTAACTGACTGGAGAGAACCTGATGTTGTCCGCTTTTCGCCTGTACCCCTTTATAATACTTTTGAAGATGTTTATCAATTCGGACAGATTTTAAAACACCTTACAGATGTACAAGTTTAAATATTTTACTGAAGAAGATCTTGAGAAAGTGATTGCATTTATGAAAGAGAATTCTTTTGCAACAATTGCAGGTATGGGTGAACAATATCCGGTAGCTACCCATGTTCCGTTAGAAATTAAAATTGCAGATCAACCCCACAACAAACTACAAACTCCCGATAGCTATCGGGACCACAAACTTTATTTCACAGGTCATATCATGAAGAATTCTGATCATCATAAAGCATTTTTAAAAAATGAAAATGTGCTGGTGATCTTTAATGGCCCACATTGCCACATAAGTGCAAGCTGGTACACAACTCCAAATGTTGGATCAACCTGGAATTATATCACCGTTCATGCAAAAGGAAAGATACATTTTGGCGATGAAGAACAAACAAAAAAAATTGTTGAAGAACTTACTAACAAATATGAGAAACCGGACAGTGAAGCTGCGTTCAATAAGTTATCCAATGAATATGTTGACCGGATGGTAAAAGCAATTACTGCATTTACAATTGAAGTGGAAAGTTTGGATAATGTTTTTAAACTTAGCCAAAATTATGATGAAGAAACAAGGCAAAGTATAATAGAGCACCTTCGTAAAAATGGCAGTGATGATGAAAAAGCGATTGCTGAAGAAATGCAACAACGAATTGATATTCCCAAACTTAGCAAATGACAAGACAGCAACTGATAGAAAATATTTTTTTTAAAAGATCTTACCTGTGTGTTGGATTGGATACTGATATAAACAAAATTCCTGCATACCTGGGATCCGATGCTGAAGCGCTTTTCAGGTTCAATAAAGAAATAATTGATGCCACCGAAGATCTCTGTGTAGCCTACAAAATTAATACAGCGTTTTATGAAGTATTGGGTTCGGCAGGCTGGGAAGCGATGGAGAAAACCGTAAATTATATTCCTGATACTCATTTTAAAATTGCAGATGCCAAGCGTGGAGATATAGGAAATACCTCTTCTCAATATGCAAAAGCTTTTTTTGAAACATTAAATTTTGATGCCATCACAGTGGCTCCTTATATGGGTGAAGACAGCATCAAACCTTTTTTGGAATATGAAAATAAATGGGCTATCGTTTTAGGATTAACCTCCAATTCCGGAGCATTGGATTTTGAATTAAAAAAAGTAGTAACACAAATTGATGAGCTGGAAGAAGGAATGCATTTTACCAAACATCAAACCTCATTTTTGTATGAAGAAGTTTTAAAAATTACTTCAAAATGGGGAACAAAAAATAATTTAATGTTTGTGGTTGGTGCAACAAAAGCTGATCAACTTGCCAGTATCAGGCAAATTATTCCTGATAATTTTTTACTCATTCCGGGTGTTGGCTACCAGGGTGGAAGTTTGGAAGAGGTATCGAAACATGGTATGACAAAGGATTGTGGGCTGTTGGTAAATGTTAGCCGTGCTATTATTTATGCCGGCGAAACAGAAAATTTTGCAGAAGAGGCAAGAGCAATTGCATTGCAATATCAAACAGAGATGAAGGGATATTTGAAATCATATATTTAATAAAGCTGACTGTTTTATCTTTACAAAAACCATTCAATAATTATTCTCATTCTCTGTCTATGGCACAAGACCTTTTTCAATCTCCTGATTATTTTTTGGTAGATGAATTATTAAGTGATGAGAATAAATTGGTAAGAGATTCCGTTCGTAACTATGTAAAAAAAGAAATTTCACCTATTATTGAAGACTATGCACAGCGTGCAGAATTTCCACAACAGATAGTAAAACAATTGGGTGATCTTGGTTGCTTTGGCCCCACAATTCCGCAGGAATATGGTGGTGGCGGGCTGGATTATATTTCATATGGTTTGATGATGCAGGAACTGGAAAGAGGTGACAGTGGCGTTCGTTCTACCGCATCTGTGCAGGGTTCGCTGGTTATGTTTCCCATCTATCAATATGGAAATGAAGAGCAAAGAAAAAAATATTTGCCCAAACTTGCCAGTGGAGAATGGCTTGGATGTTTTGGATTAACAGAACCAAATTATGGAAGCGATCCTTCAGGAATGTTATCCAATTTTAAAGATGCAGGAGATCATGTTATTTTAAACGGAAGCAAAATGTGGATCAGCAATGCACCTTTTTCGCAGGTAGCTGTAGTTTGGGCAAAAGATGAAAATGGCGACATAAATGGGTTGATCCTTGAAAGAGGAATGGAAGGATTTACAACACCAACAACGCATGGCAAATGGAGCCTTCGTGCAAGTGCTACCGGCGAGTTAGTTTTTGATAACGTAAAAGTTCCGAAAGAAAATATTTTACCAAATGTAAAAGGATTAAAAGGCCCGCTTGGTTGCTTAACCAAAGCCCGGTACGGAATTGCATGGGGAACAATCGGCGCAGCAATGGATTGTTATGACACCGCTTTGCGGTATTCAAAAGAAAGGATACAGTTTGATAAACCGATAGGAGGATTTCAGTTGCAACAAAAAAAACTTGCAGAGATGATTACCGAAATTACGAAAGCGCAACTGCTTAATTGGCGGCTTGCCGTTTTAATGAATGAAGGCAAAGCAACTCCCCAACAGGTTAGCATGGCTAAAAGAAATTCATGTGAAGTGGCTACAAACATTTGCAGAGATGCCCGCCAAATGCTCGGCGGCATGGGCATTACAGGAGAGTATTCAATTATGCGGCACATGATGAATTTAGAAAGTGTTATTACTTACGAAGGCACACATGATATTCATTTATTAATAACCGGAATGGATGTTACTGGGTTAAATGCGTTTACATGATGTGCAGATGTGCAGATGTGCAGTTTTGCAGATGTGTAGATATATAGATTGTTTATGGATAATAAAAAAGATAATTTAATCATACAACTAACTTTTCAATTCGCACTTGATATTATTACTTTTACAGAATTATTGGAATCGCAGAAAAAGTATAATCTTGCCAGGCAACTATTTAATAGCGGAACTTCAATTGGAGCAAATGTTAGAGAAGCCCAAGGTGCAGAAAGTAAAAGTGATTTTATACACAAATTAAAAATAGCTTATAAAGAAGCTGAAGAAAGCCAATACTGGCTTGAACTATGTTTAAATTCAAAAAATTATCCTAATCCTGAAAAACTATCAGATGATGTTGTTTCTATATTAAAAGTATTGGGTAAAATAATCTCATCCTCAAAAAATTAATATGCACATTCGCACATCTGCATATCAACTTATTTTCCTAATCGGTTTTATGGGCAGTGGAAAAACGTATTGGGGAAAGTTATGGGCTGAAAAATCAGGGTTAGATTTTTTTGATCTTGATGAAATAGTGGAAAAAGAACAGGAAAAAACAATAGCCAAAATATTTGCAGAGGATGGTGAACAACATTTTAGAAATCTGGAAACAAATGCACTGAAAAAATTCTCAGGTAAAGCAAATGCAATATTTGCCTGTGGTGGTGGCACGCCATGTTTTAATGATAATCTTTCCTGGATGAATGAAAATGGGACTTCAGTTTATTTACAATCATCTCCTGAAAATATTTTAAAAAGATTAGTAAGTGAAAAAGAAAAGCGTCCGTTAATAAAACATTTGCAGCAAGATGAATTGCTTTTCTATATAACAGAAAAAATAAAAGAAAGAGAAACTTATTACAACCAGGCGAAAATTATTCTTAACGTTGATGATCTGCCAATTAATTATTTACCTGGGTTTTTAAAACTCTAATTATGCACAAAGGATTTATAAAAACCGCTGCCATTTTTGGTTTATTGTCTGTTGTATTGGGCGCATTTGCGGCGCACTCACTAAAAGAAATGATTTCAGATTATGCGGTAAATATTTTTGAAACAGGTGTTCGGTATCAATTCTATCATGTGTTTGCATTGCTTGGGGCAGGTATTATTTATAAAGAGTTTCCAAATAAATTTATAAGATGGTCAGGTATCTTTTTTATTAGCGGGATAATTTTATTCAGTGGATCACTGTATTTTCTTACCTACGTTAAAGGGGCTGTGTTGCCAGACTACAAATGGATAGGGCCTATTACTCCAATCGGCGGATTATTATTTATTCTTGGATGGCTCTTTTTATTTATTGGCTGCTTTAAAAACAAAAAATCATAACTCCTAAAACCATAACTCCTAAAACCCTTAAACCCCTAAACCTCTTAAACCTTTTATTATCTTTGCCAAACCATGCCCGCAAATTCTAATAAGAAAAAAAATAAAACGCCGGATACTGCTAAAATGAAACCTGAAACGGTTGAAAAGGTAGTAGCTAAAGAATTATGGAGAGATGAACGGACACACAAAATTATCGGCGCATTCTTCCTGTTGATCGCATTTCTTTTATTCGTTGCATTTACATCTTATTTATTTACATGGCAGGAAGATCAATCAAAGGTTTTTAAAGGAGCTAAAATATTATTGCCCAGCCAGGATCAGAATGTAGCAAATATGCTTGGCACTGCGGGGGCTTATTTTTCTGATATTTTCATTCGTCAGGGATTTGGCATTGCCTCCTATCTTTTTTGTACACTGTTTTTTATTATAGGTGTTAATTTATTTTTCGGAAGAAAATTATTTTCAGTAAGCCGCAATATTAAGTATGTAATTGCAGGGCTGATTATAATTAGTGTTACTGCTTCTTTTTTAATGCAGGGACAAACATTTGCATGGGGCGGTTCAGCAGGTGATACATTAAGTGAATGGTTGCAGCAAATCATCGGAAAGATAGGCACAGCAGCAGTTTTACTGGTAGCGGTCTTATCATATATTATCTGGAGGTTCAATCCGGTATTTAATCTTTCCCGTAAAAAACCCGGAGAAATTAATAGTATACCTGAAACAGAAAATGATAATACGGCAAATAAAATTGATGAAAATGAATTAACCTCTCTGGAAACAAATTCTCTTCAAACAATAAGTAATCAAATGATTGCCCCTAAAGAGGAAGCGATACCAAATTTTGATTTGCAGTTAATTGAAAAAGAAGAGGAAAAGATTTCCAGTTACCAGTTAGCGGTTACTGGTAACCAGAAACTGGAAGCGGGAAACATTCCTAAAAATAATCTTGAACTGGAAATAAAAAGCGATTCCGAAAAACCTATTGAAGAAATAATTATTCCAACAAAAACAGAACCTGTAAAACCTTACGATCCTATCCTTGATCTCAGGGATTATAAATATCCCAAACTGGATCTTTTAGAAACACATGGCAGCGAACAAATTGTTAGAGACCCTGCAGAACTTGAAACAAATAAAAACCAGATTATTAATACGCTAAAGAATTATGATATTGAGATTGAAAAAATTATGGCAACCGTAGGGCCAACAGTTACCTTATATGAAATTGTTCCAAAGCCAGGCGTTCGCATATCACGCATAAAAAATCTTGAGGATGATATTGCGTTAAGCCTTGCTGCGCTTGGAATACGAATCATTGCTCCCATACCGGGCAAAGGAACAATCGGCATCGAAGTACCGAATGTTCGCAAGACGGTTGTGAGCATGAAAACGTTATTAAACTCAGAGAAATTCCAAAATAATAATTTTTCATTGCCAATTGCAATCGGTAAAAAAATTGATAATGATAATTTTATTGTTGACCTCACCAGTATGCCGCATCTTTTAATGGCAGGTGCAACGGGTCAGGGAAAATCAGTAGGCCTTAATGCTATCCTCGTTTCTCTTTTATATAAAAAACATCCATCTCAATTAAAATTCGTTTTAATTGATCCCAAAAAAGTTGAGCTAAGTATTTACAGCAAAATCCAAAACCATTTTTTAGCAAAACTTCCCGGAGAAGAGGATGCAATTATCACGGATACCAAAAAAGTAATTCACACGCTCAATGCCTTGTGTATTGAAATGGATAACCGCTACGATCTATTAAAAGAAGCCGGCACAAGAAACATAAGAGAGTACAATGAAAAATTTGTTAACCGAAAATTAAATCCCGAAAAAGGTCATCAGTATTTACCATTTATTGTTTTGGTAATTGATGAATTTGCTGATCTTATTATGACTGCAGGCAAAGAAGTAGAAATGCCCCTGGCCCGTTTGGCGCAGCTTGCACGGGCAATTGGCATTCATCTTATTATTGCAACGCAGCGGCCATCAGTAAATATTATTACAGGAACTATCAAAGCAAATTTTCCGGCACGTATTGCATTTAAGGTTAGCAGTAAAATTGATAGCCGAACAATTTTAGATGTTGGTGGGGCAGAACAATTAATTGGAAAAGGGGATATGCTTATCAGTTATAATGGTGAGTTAACCCGCCTGCAATGTGCTTTTGTTGAT
>JANXQO010000074.1 GCA_025353485.1 Chitinophagales bacterium | reverse complement strand
AAATTAATATGGTATTTGATCCTATGATCAAATCTCCGGGGTGCACCAGTCCGGATATGTAAGTCTTATCTCCATTTGCACTGATTAATTCCACAGGAATAACTTTTAAATCAGATTTACTATGATATACCAAAATATAATGTTGACTGTTATCAAACACAAGTGCATCAGTTGGAATACACAATGATTGTTTGTCAGTTTTACTAATAACAGTAACGCTTGCAAACATTTCAGGCTTTAATAAATAATCTGGATTTTCTAACACCACTCTTATTTTTAAAACCTTATTTGTGGGGTCAAGAACATTAAGAATTTTATCAACTTTCCCGGAAAAATTCCGTCCCGGATAGGCCAACGTTGTGATATTTACCAAATCCCCTACATGGATATTATTAATGTTAGATTCATACACATTTGCAAGAACCCATACGCTTTTTAAATCTGAAATAGTAAATAAACTATTCGTGTTATCGGCTCTGATAGTCATATTATTATTGATCAATTTTTCAACAATAAAACCACTCAATGGTGCCTTCACTGTAAATTGTCCGTTAGTGCTTCCTCCATTAATTGATAGTACCTGGTTTGATCTTGTTAGTTGCGACTGAGCCTGCCTGTACATGGCCTGGGCAGTTATAAAATCTCTTTGCGACATGAGGCCGCTTTTATACATATCATCAGCTGCATCCATATTCTTTTTTGCAACCAATAAATTTGTTTTAGAGCTTATCAGATCATTACTATATCCTGCCATTTCACTGCTTCGTATAACACCAAGCTTTTGCCCACGGGTTACGTAATCCCCCAACTGAACTTTTACGTCCATAATATTTCCGCTTACCATTGGAAAAATTTTTGCCACCTTCTCTTCATTGAAAGTTACTTTGCCTGTTAAGGTTAAAGAGTTAACCAGCGCACATTCTGTTACTGTGTCAATTTTCAAAGTTTGGTATAATGAATCCGGTATAACATATTCTGGTCTTTCTTCTACAACTGTTTTTTTATCATTACACGAAAAAAAAGCGATTGATATAATGATTGCAAAAATTAATTTTATAAAATTCTTTTTCATTCTTTCTATTTGTAATTGAATTAATTATTGTTGAAAATTATTTTGCCGACAGAAAAATTTAATTGCTCTAATGCACTCATTTTATTAAACCTGAGTTTGTTTAACTGCAAAACGTTTTGTTTATACGATTCGTAGAAATCAAGAAATTCCAGGATTGTGAGATTTCTCTTTTTAAAATTTTTGAAAACCTCTTCGTTTAAATGCTTAAGGTCATTATCAAAATTGGGGTCAAAACTTAATAATAGTTTTTCAGCACGCAAGGCAGTTATGTAATTAGTAGTAACATCATTTTTTAATTTATCCAATCCAATATCATAATTAAGTTTATTTACATTAATCTGTATTCCGGCATTTCTGATATTACCCTGGTTTCTATTAAAGAGCGGAATTGGAAAACCAACACCAATGGAATTAAAATACTTCACATAACTTCCCTGGCGATCATAATTTATATTAAAAGTAAGGTCAGGCTTTGCTAATGCTTTTTGTAGAATTAAATTATTCTGACTGTATAAAATGCCTGAATTAAGCACTCTGATATCTGGTCTGTTTACCAAAGCTGTATCCATTAAAAGTTGATACGGAATTTGAGAGACAATTCCGGTGTTTACAGGATTAGTTTCTGCTGATGCAACGATATAACTGTTAGGCGCAGCTCTGATTAAAAGCCTGAATTCGCTTTGTATATTATCAATATTAGTTTGCAAATCATTGTATTCTGCCTGCAGCGTATAGAGTTGGGATTTAATTCTTAAAACATCTTTTAAAGCAATAAAACCTTTCTTTTCTTCCTGTTCAAAAGCGGGAACAATACTTTTTAAGGAATTGATTTCCTGCTCATACAATTTTTCTGATCTCTCTAAAAAATAAATATTATAAAAATCATTTCTCAATACATATCGAAGCGTTCGTAAAAGATCGTAGAATTGAAATTGTTGAACATCAATTGCCGAAGTGGCCAATGTGATTGCTTTGTTTCTTTTACCTGCGGTCTTAATTAATTGGCTTACCTGTAAAGCGATCTCTTTGTTTTTATCACTATAGTCAAAGAATTTTTTAGTTTCCGGCTGATAAAAACCGCTGCCAAAACTAAATTGTGGATTATCATATAACCTGGCAGTGATAACAGCAGCCCTGGCTGAATCAATACTGTATTGCTGGGCTAACAATGATAGATTTTTTGATAGAAAAATTTGTTCAGCCTGTTTTATATCCAGCCGGATAGTATCCTGTTTAATATTTTGAGTATCCTGGCAAAAGCCATACTGAACAAAAAATAAAATGACAAAGAATAATGGTATTCTCTTCATGCAATTCGATTTTAAAACGATAGAAAATGCGGGTAGAATATTACACGGTCTGATTTATAAATAAATTCATTTTGAATTTATGTTGCTATGGACACGCCATAAACAGATACCTTAATCAGAAAAAAATTATGCTTTGGGAGGTGGAGGATTTATTTCTTTGATAAATTGAAAAGCATATTTATCAGAATAATCCGGGTGGAGAATTTTTGTCGAATTTAAGCAAACAGGATTCAGTTTGATTATAGTTTTTTCAAATACTACTTCAAATTGTTTGTGCTGTTGCAACTCTTTTTGTTCCCTGTTCTTTGATTCAGGAATTGCATTATCATATTTCAAAATTACTTCTGCAATATATTCAACGTAAGTATCTATGTAATTAAATTCATCGGCATTTGCTTTACCAGCTTGCATTTGGGCACCCGGGGCATCAATACTCATATTAAGTATTTGCAGTGCAATTACGAACGCAACTAAGCGGCAAATATGGTTTTTAAAATAACGCAAATCTTAAATCTGGAGCAAGATTAACGCATTTACGCAGATTTATATTGTTAAGATTTTTTTTAGCCTGTTACATGACTTACAAAATCACTCATTGATTCGTAAATAAAATTTGGGGCTTCGGTACGATTTAATTCAGGATAAAGACAGACCCTTTTCCATTACAACCATAAAACCTTCTAAACATTTTGTTCGTACATCAGTATTAACTACTGCTTTTTCAATTAAAGTAAGTAACAATTGAAAACTAACATCGCATATTATCTTATGTTGCTTTACATAACAGTAATGGTTAAGCCATTTATCCCAATTGTAAATGATTGGTGGCAGCACGAGTTTAACGAAGTTGAACACATGTCGCACGTACATGCAGTTTACGGAAGCCATCACCTTCAACATGAAATAGCAGATACTGGTTCACATAACAATCATTGTAACAACCAAAATATTTTAAAATCAGACGACCAGGTTCCTTTTCATATATGGGTAACTGAATATAAAAATGATTTAAATATAACCTCATTTGATAAACAATTTAAAGTGATAAATTACCTGAAACTTTCATCGGTTTTTATTACCCGCCAAGGCCCCCCTCCCAAATTTGCATGATTGAGCTTACAGTTATAATCTGTAGGTAAGGTTCACATTTACTTGCTATAAATACTTTTACCGGCATGTTGATGAATCGCATTATAAATAATGGAATAGTATTAATTATTCATTACTCAGATTATAGTATCCAAAAAAAAATAGTATTAGTTAGATTTAACTCATACAAATTATGAACACAATAAATCTGCGCAAACAGGGTTAAATTGGCTTTATATTTTTAAAAGAAGGCGGCGCTGTTTGCTGTCGCAAAATAGTAACACTAAAATGAATAAAAAACAACCGGCAAATTTTTTATACCACATCCCCTGCATTGTATTGCTGCTCTTACTTTCGCCTGCGGTTTTTGCCCATACCATAAATTATGCTTTGGAAAAAGCGCCCACAGAAAATGTTATCTGGTATTATTTAAAATTAGGCTATAGTCATATTTTACCCCAGGGCTTCGATCATATTTTATTTGTTATCAGCCTTTGTTTGTTAAGCAATAAAATAAAAGTAATTTTTTGGCAGGCAACTGCATTTACCGTTGCACACTCTATCACATTAGCGTTAAGTATGAAAAGCATTATAATAGCGCCAAGTGCAGTAGTGGAACCTATCATATCCTTATCTATTGTTTTTGTTGCTTTGGAAAATATGCTTTTAACAGAGTTAAAACCCTGGCGCATTATGTTGGTTTTTATGTTTGGCTTAGTACACGGATTAGGCTTTGCAAGTGCTTTAAATGAAATTGGATTACCAAGAAATAAATTTGCTACTTCAATTCTTTCTTTCAACCTTGGTGTAGAATTAGGGCAGATAACAATTATACTTTTAGTATTTGGTTTAATAGTTTCCCGCTTTGGGAAAAAGCCCTGGTATAGAAAAAGAATAGTTTATCCTTTGTCAATTGCTATTGCATTAGTTGCCGCCTTTTGGACTATTCAACGAATTGCGTAGTTTAAATAAAGAGTTTTATTTATCTATCATACTTTTATTATTTATGAAAAAACTATTTCTTTTTGCAGGATTATGCTTAGTAGTGTTTATTGTATTTGCCCATGAATATATTTTACTTGCCGCAAAATACAGGCTGCAAAAAGATGATATGATGGAATTACATCTTTTTGTTTCTGATGGATTTAATATCCAGTTGGAGCGCCCATTTCAAAAAAACATTACCCGTGCATTTGAACTGATAACAAAAGATAAGATTACAGATTTACAGCAAACGGAATCTGCTCTGCCTGTCTGCAATAGAAAAGTAGATTTTGATGGCGGTGGCTTGATTCATTTAGAAAGAGATTATGCCCGTATAGCGCTGCCAGCACCTAAGTTTATTGAATATTTAAAAGAGGATCACATTGATGGAATTGCAGACAAGGTTAATTTTAAAAAAGGTGAACAAAAAGAACGCTATACCCGTTATCTTAAATGTCTTGTGCAAAGTGGAAATAGTTTTGATGATACAGTATAAAAAAAAATAACAGGCCAAAATTTTGAGATTATTTTGTTACAAAATCCATATTTGCTTCATAAAGGTGATAAGCTGTCTGTCAAAATTATTTTCATGGGCAAGCCTTTGATCAATAAACTTATTACAGCCAGAAACAGAACAGGCAACGAAAATGCCTTAGCTATTAATGCAACAACAAATGAAAAAGGCATCTGCACTTTTGCCCTGGTAAGAAAGGGCGAATGGTTTATTCATGCTACGCACATGATTGCATGCCCTGATAAAAAGGACAGTGACTGGGAGAGCTTTTGGGCTTCTTATAGTTTTGGTATGGAATAAAATATTTTTTGATGTCAGGTGGTTTACTATTTCTTTAGTGATAGTTTCATACTTGTAATTCATAACTTTAACGGCATGAATCATCTTTACTTCGGCGACTGCCTTGATGTGCTGCGAGACCTTAAAGAAAATTATCCTCAGCCTTTTATTAATTAAATTTGTATAATAAAGTAGACCAATGGAGATAAGAACAGATTTGTTTCTCGGAGATAGTAAGAATGAACTTAAAAAAATAAAGGATAATTCAGTTGACTTAATAATTACTTCACTACCGTATGCGAATCAGCGCAAAGGAAATATCTTAGATTGTTGTTTAAATTTTATTTCAGAACATTATGAGTTATGAAGGTCAAATGCTTGCACAATTGGATATGCCTTCACGAAAAGAAGTTGAACAGGCATTATTAAAAATTTTATTTAAACATAATGGAGTTATAAAAGAGTTTTCTTCTGGAGAAGAGATTGTAGAAGAAATAGCAAATGAATTTGGACTAAATGAGAATCAAAGGATAGCCGTTTTAGAAAGAACTTATCGAAAGGAAAATAGAATTGTAAAATCTCTACTTTGGCACCGTCTTTTATATCGTGCTGCTGATTCGTTAGCTAAAGAAAAATTAGTTTCAAGACCCAGTTCCACTCTTCACCTTACTAATAAAAAAGAATGGATGCTTACAGAAAGTGGATTTGATAAAGCGCTTGACTTTCTGAATATCCCTAAAACACAAAAGGAATTTTTGCCGATAAAATCTTTTGAAGTTCAAAAAATTATAAAAAAGCTCATCGAAACTCCCAGACCTTCTAATTATAATCCATTCGACAAGGAAAAGAAAGTTGTACGCATCACAAGAGAATCTGCATTAAGAAAAAGAGGTTTTAGACAAGCAATAATTGAAGCATACAGTTATAAGTGCGCCTTTTGCGGAATGAAAATTCATTCACCAGATTATTTATGGTGGGAAGTAGAAGCAGCTCATATCGTTCCTCACAGTTTTAAAGGTAAAGATGATATATGGAATGGCTTAGCATTATGTCGTTTACATCATTGGGCTTTTGATGTTGGCTGGTTTACAATACAAGATGATTTTTATATAACGGTTTCCCCTCAAATAAATTCTTTACCACATGACTTTGGAAAGATGGGAGATTATGACTTCATAAGAATATTATCGGGAAAGAAAACTAAAATTAATCTACCAAATAATAAAGAAATTTTTCCCCATCAAAATTCAATTAGATGGCATCGGGAAAATAAATTTTGTCATTAAAATGAAAAAAATGAAAAATAATAAAATTATTTATTCTCTTACTGTAGAAGATATTCAAACAGTAGCTAATCAAGAAATAGAGAGGGACTTATCTTCAGATGAAATTAAAAAAATAATAGAACCAATCGGAGAGAACATAAAGTGGTATGATGCAATTGCTGATGCAATCCAAGAAACTAAAATAAAATGATGACTTTATGATTTCATATTCTAAAATGCTAAATTTATTTACAAAAGAGTTTGCAGATACATTTTGCAAAAAAGATGGTTCAATAGATTGGGAGAAATTGGTGCGTTTTAATTCAGAAAAATAATTGCCATCGAACAATTAATAAGCAACCATTATCCAACCTTACCTAACGTAAGCAGCACATTTAAAAAAGCTCAACGCAAAGAAAGTAAAAGCAGCAGCTATGGTTTATTTGATTAATAATTTTTAAAAATAAAATACAATATGAAAAAGTTACTCTTCCTGATCTTAGGATCAATTTCTGCCTGCAACATTTTTGCACAATTGGATTCCACTGAACTTAATACTGTTTTTGGAAAGAAAGGAACACTTGCAAACGGCGTTTATAAAATTACACTCCCACGATCTGATCTTAAAGTTAAAGTGAATGATTTCGCCGTTGCACCTGGCCTTGCTCTTACATCATGGATTGGTTTTATTAAAATGAGCGATGGTGCTATGATGATGGGTAATGATGCTATGATGATGGGTGATCTTGTTTTACTTGATACCGAAGAACCAAAAGTAGTTGCAAAATTAATTGCAGAAGGTCTTGGTATAACAGCCATTCACAATCATCTTGTAAATGAAAGTCCCAACATCAAGTACATACATTTCTCAGGAAAAGGCGATGCTAAAAAACTGGCAGGTAAAATAAAATCAGTTCTTTCACTAACAGGAACGCCTTTAACTCCGCCACCATCTCCACAAAATATAACAACCCCTGACTGGTTAAAAGTGGAAGCCATTCTTGGTAACACAGGAAAGCATAATGGTGTGTTATTGCAATACAGTTTTCCACGCAAAGAAAAGCTTATGGAAAGCGGAATGGAAATGCCACCGGCAATTGGTATGGCAACAGCAATCAATTTTCAAATGGATGGAAGTAAAGCAGGCATAACCGGCGACTTTGTATTATTGGCCGATGAAGTAAATCCTGTTATCAAAGCGCTTACTGAAAATGGAATTACAGTAACTGCATTACACAATCATATGTTGTATGATGAACCAAGATTATTCATGGTACATTTTTGGGCGGTTGATGATCCTGAAAAATTAGCCAAAGGTTTAAAAGCTGCATTGGATAAAACAAATCATGGCGGGATGAAAAAATAATGGTGAAGAATGAATAATCCATTCAGCGCATTAAAAGATAAAATATTTTTACGCCTTTATCTTTCTCAAACCATAAGTCTATTAGGTGATGCTTTTACATGGGTGGGTATTGCATTACTTGCATTTCAATTTGGAGGTGCACACTCTGCTGCAATTTTATCAACTGCATTAACATTAAGAGTAACAGCATTTATAATTTTTGGGCCTTATGCCGGCGTACTTGCAGACAGGATAGACAGGAAAAAAATAATGTACATTACTCACTTTGTCCGTATGGGCATAGTAGGTTGTTTGCCTTTTGTAACTGCTGCATGGCAAATTTATGTGCTCATTTTTTTTCTTAATATTTTCAATGCTTTTTTTACACCAGCTTACCAGGCTGCCATTCCGCAGGCGATAACAAATAAAAAAACTTACAGTTCCGGCATTGCTTTATCAAATGCCACCAACCAGTTGCTTGGCGTGTTAGGTCCGGGATTGGCTGGTGGTATTGCAGCATGGCTCGGTGCAAGACAAATATTTTTTGTAGATGCGGCATCGTTTATAATTGCAGCAGTTTTTATTTTAAGTCTTCCACCATTATTAGTTGCTAAGAAAGGAAAACAAAATGTAATACAAACAAAAGTTTGGACAGATGTTTTAAAAGGAACCTGTTTATTATTTACAAACAATGCAATTCGTTTTGCTTTGCTTATTGAATTTGTTTCTGCCATTGCCGGGGCACAAATTTTAGTGAATACAGTAGGTTATGTAAAAGGACAATTGCATTTAACCGATAAACATTATGGCTATGTAATGGCTGCATTTGGCATTGGCGCTGCAATAGCAGCTTTTGCATCCGGTAACTTTGACAAATCAAAAAACAGGATTCTTTCTTTAATGATTGGCGGAGGATTGATTTGTGTTTCCATTGCATTCGGAAATTATGTTGCCTTTATCCCGTTATTAATTTTATGGCTGATAGCAGGCTTTGCACAAACACTTGCAGAAATGCCATCTCAAATTTTAATAGCAGAAAAAATACAAAAGGAAGAACATGGCAAAGTTTACGGAGCACACTTTGCATGGAGCCATTTGTGGTGGGCATTTGCCTACCCTATTGCAGGATTTACAGGGATTCATTTTCAAAACAGGGAGTTCCTTATTGGAGCTGGAGTATCGCTGATTTTGTTTATCCTTATCATATTATTTTTCTACCCAAAGAAATAGTACAGCATTCAATATCATTTTTGTCTGAGCTTAATCTTCTACAAAGTTAGTCGGCGTAAAAAATTTTCATGAACGGCGGAATCCCCAATGGGAGGCTCGCCTATGATACAATCCTTAAAAAATACCTGTGGTTGTGAAATTAATTTTTAATAAAATATTTTATTCCCCCATTATATAAAATTGGAGAACCTGTTTTTATTATTCCACTGTATCCAGGTCTGTCATATGAAGAATAGTAGGTAAATAAGCTCCTGCCAATATTCTTTACTTTTCCCCTGTAAGCCTTATCATCCATTAATCCATAATAAGTAAGCGTAGTAGTGCCTACAGTTTTTATTTTTGCTTTATAAGTTTCATCATCAAATGAACTGTAATAAGTGAAGGAAACAGGCCCGACATTTTTTAGGTTTCCTTTGAATGCCGCATTATCATAAGATGCATAATAATCGAGGAGATTTGAGCCAATAGTTTTTACTTTCCCTTTGAAGGCTTCGTTTTCATCGGAAGAATAATAAGTAAATGGAGTCCTTCCTATGTATTTTATCTTTCCGCGGTATGCTTCATTATCAGTGGATGGATAATATTCTTCTCTTCCCATATATTTTTGCAGTTTTCCGGGATACATACTTGTTCTGAGGGTGTTATACTCTATTCCCCAATCAATAATTTTTCCATCTCTTGTCATATTCACAATAACGGTTTCATCAACTAAAAAAGAAATTATATCCGAATGGCCACTGTTATCAATTGTTATTTGAGCAAGTCTTTGTGCTGAAGCCGGCGTAAGTAAAAATGTAAAAACTATTATGAAATATAATTTAGTCATACTCTGTTAAATATCTTCTTTGATTTAATAAAGGTGAAAATTAAAGAAATGTAAAACAATAATTTATACTAATTTGTCTTTTGCGCACCATTTTCTTTTATATGATTAAGTAATTCGATTATCTTATCTAACTTTTCAATTTCAATTGTGTTTAATTTAAGCGTAAGACTTTCTATTTCCTCTTTTGCCTCAACGTTGGTTTTATAATCTTTCATGGCCTGTATTCTGTCTCTCTCACTTTGGCGATTTTGTGCCATCATAATTATTGGGGCTGCATAAGCTGCCTGTGTAGAAAATAACAGGTTAAGTAAAATAAAAGGATAAACATCCCAATGATATATAAAGCCAACAAAATTTAATATCATCCATATTATTACAAAAATGGTTTGGCAGATAATAAATTTCCATGAACCCATACCATTGGCAACAGAATCGGCTAAGCGTTGTCCAAATCGTAAAGATTCTTTATGTTCATCATGCCATGTTTTATGTAGTGTCATTTTTTATAAATTTTTAATAATGGTTTCAGAATTATAAGCCCTTACAATAAAGTTCCTTTTAATATTATTGCTGCTATGCTAAAATAAATAATAAGCCCTGTAACATCCACCAACGTTGCTACAAAGGGTGCAGATGATGCGGCAGGATCCTGTTTGCATCTTTTTAATACCATGGGTATCATGGAGCCACTTAATGTACCCCACATTACAATGCCTATTAAGGAAAAGAAAATAGTTATGGCTAATAATAACCAATGCTGTCCATAATCCCACAAATGAAATTTTTGCCACGCAGTTATTCGCAAAAATCCTATGGAGCCCAGCAATGCACCAAGAGTTAATCCTGATAAAAGCTCACGCCGCATAACATACCACCAATCTCTTAAAGAAAGTTCTTTAACTGCCATAGCACGGATAATTAAGGTGGCAGCCTGTGATCCGCTGTTACCTCCGCTTGAAATAATGAGAGGAATAAAAAGTGAAAGCACAACCGCTTTTTCAATCTCATGCTGAAAATATCCCATGGCTGTTGCGGTAAGCATTTCTCCTAAAAAAAGAATAATGAGCCATCCGGCTCTCTTCTTTATTAATGAAAGAAATGGCGTTTGTACATAAGGGTATTCCAGCGATTCCACACCACCAAATTTTTGCATCTCCTTTGTGTCTCTCCGTTCCTGAACATCCATTACATCATCAATAGTTACTACTCCGAGCAATAAATTTTCACTGTTGGTTACCGGCAAAACTGTACGGTCATATTCTCTGAATTTTGTTATGGCTTCTTCGGCACTGTCATCAATATCAAGCTTAACACAATAGCCATCCATAATTTCAGATATATGTTTTTCAGGAGTATTTAAAACCAACCTGCGTACCGGTATGTCATCAATTAGTTTTCCTGCATCATCAACTACATAAATTACGTTGGCAGTTTCAGAATCAATATGATTATTGCGCAAATGTTCATTAGCTTTTTCTATCGTCATTTCTCCACTGATAGTTGCAAACTCAGTATTTACAAGCCTTGCCACACTTTCTTTAGGAAAACCAAGCATATCATGGGTTGCTTTTTTTTGCTTGTCTTCCAATAACTCAAGGATATGGGAACGCTCTACTCCCTTATAACTATTTATCAATGTTAACCTGTCATCTGAACTTAATTTGTTTAAAATATACGTAGCCCTTTCTTTGCCCAAGCTCCGTAATAATTTTTTTTGTAACAAAATATCCAGGTATGAGAAAACAATTATTTGCTTCTTTGATGGAAAGGATTGAAAAGCATGAATAGCGCTATCCAACGGTAATTCATTAAATAGCTTTGCAACTTCCGATGGATGAATGTTGCTTTCCCTGCTTATATGAAGCAATGAAGAAATATCACCGCTCATAATCTTTTTCCTTATCTCATTCAGACTTATCATATAAATATGTAATTACTATTTTATAAGCTGCTAAGTTACATAACCAATTAGATGTGCCTACTATTTATTGATGACGTGATTAAGAAGTAAGTCAATTATTAGTACTATTATAGTCATAATTATTATTACAATAATCCATCGTTTGGTGTCTTTATTTATAGCCATTGATTAAATCTTTTAATGAACCAGTTTTTTATTAATTGTGTAAGCAAACAGTAACTAAAAAGTATAGCTATCAGCCATGGAAAAAAGTTAAAAGGAAGATGCTGCATTTTTAATGCGGTTGCAAAAGGTGAAAACGGAATAAAAATCCCTATTGCCATTATTAATGTTGTTAATGCCACTACAGGTGCTGTAGCCCAGCTTTGAATGAACGGGATTTTTCTTGTGCGTATCATGTGAATGATTAAGGTTTGTGATAACAGGCTTTCAATGAACCAGCCTGTCTGAAACAGGCTTTGGTGTTCCGGTGAATTGGCTTTAAATACAAACCATAATATTGCAAAAGTTGCATAATCAAATATTGAACTTATGGGTCCGATAAAAACCATAAAACGGCTGATGCCACCTGCATCCCATTTTTGAGGTTTTTCTAAAAATTCCGCATCCATACTATCCCATGGGATAGATATTTGGGAGATATCATATAGCAGGTTATTTACTAAAATCTGGATAGGGAGCATTGGCAGAAAAGGAAGAAATGCACTGGCGCCAAGCATACTAAACATGTTACCAAAATTGCTGCTGGCTGTCATCTTAATGTATTTGATGATGTTGCCAAACGTTCTTCTGCCATAAATTACTCCCTTGCGAAGCACCATTAAATCTTTTTCCAATAAAATAATATCAGCACTTTCTTTTGCAATATCCACGGCTGTATCTACTGAAATTCCTATGTCCGCCTCTCGTAAAGCAGCGGCATCATTAATGCCATCTCCCATAAATCCAACTGTATGTCCTTTGGCTTGTAGTAATTTTATTATTCTTGATTTTTGTATTGGGCTAAGCTTTGCTAAAATGTTTGTTTTATCAAGTTGCTGTGTAAGTTCCTCGTCACTTAATTGTTCTATTGCTCTACCCAATAAAATGTGATGTACAGGAATACCCACATCATTACAAATCTTTTTAGCCACAATTTCATTATCACCGGTTAATACTTTTATAGTAATGCCAAGTTTTTGCAATCCTTCAATGGCTGGTTTTGCAGAGGGCTTTGCAGGATCGAGAAAGCCGATAAACCCCGTTAAAACCATATTGCTTTCGTCGGCAACAGAATAAGTAAGCGGTCTTTCATCGTATTCTTTTATTGCTACCAGTAAAACACGTAAACCCTGTTCATTTAATTTTTTTGATGTACTCAAAATAATTTTTCGCATAGCATCATCCATTGGCACGATTATGTCATTTTCTATATGCAACTGTTTATCGGCACCGGGATCAAAAGCATGTGTGCAGAGATCAAGTATTTCTTCAACAGCGCCTTTACAAATTAATAAGTGTTTTCCGCTCTCTTCTTCCAGTATCACACTCATTCTTCTTCTTTGAAAATCGAATGGTATCTCATCAATTTTTTTAAACGAAGCTTCTGCCTTAACACAGTTATGTACTTCTCCATGATCCAATATTGCAACATCTAATAAGTTTTTTAATCCTGTTTGATGAAAACTATTGAGGTAAGCCCACTTCATCACTTCATCATCTTCATCTCCAAAAACATTCAGGTGCCGTTCCAGCACAATTTTATCCATAGTGAGTGTGCCTGTTTTATCGGTGCATAAAATATCCATCGCACCAATATTTTGTATAGCATTCAGTCTTTTTACAATCACCTTTCTTTTACTCATATTTACAGCGCCTTTGGCAAGATTGGCTGTAACAATCATTGGCAACATTTCGGGGGTAAGTCCCACAGCAACAGAAATACCAAATAATAAAGCTTCCAACCAATTTCCTTTTGTAAAACCATTTATTAAAAAAACCAATGGCACCATTACCAGCATAAAGCGAATAAGCAGCCAGCTAACTTTATTAATGCCCTTGTCAAAACTTGTTTCTGCCCGTTTGCCTGTAATGGCTTTGCCGATAGAACCAAAATAAGTGAGGTTGCCGGTTGTAACCACTACAGCAATAGCAGTTCCACTCACTACATTGGTTCCCATAAAACATATATTATCTAATTCTAAGGTTGATTTTTTTTCCGCATCTATAATGTTGGATTCTCTTTTTTCTACAGGTAACGATTCGCCTGTAAGCATTGATTGGCTTATGAACAAATCTTTGGATTGAATTATACGGCAATCGGCAGGTATCATATCACCGGCGCTTAAAAAAACAATATCTCCGGGAACCAACTCTATAATATCAATTTCCTTTTTGCCATTCTCCTGCCGCAATATTGTAGCAGTAGTTTTTACCATGTTTTTTAATTGCTCTGCGGCCCGGTTACTGGTAAACTCCTGCCAGAAGCGAAGCAATGAACTCAGCAATACCATTACACTTACTACTATAACTGTTTTGTAATCGGCTTCACCCGGCGCAACAAACAATACATCAGTTAGTAGGGAAATGATGGCAAGTATTATCAGTACAGCGATAAACGGATTCAGAAATGCTTCAAATAATTGCCTGTACCACGATGGAGCTTTTTCATGAGCAATTTCATTTGCACCAAATACGTTCCTTTTTTCAATTACTTCATTTTCTGAAAGTCCGTTGCCGGTACTTTGCAACATTTTTAAAAAAACCTCCCGGGTAGCCGAAGATGCTTTTTTTAATTCAGTACCTTGAAAATCTACCACGGCTCCGAATGTTTTTACAAATGGAATTTTATTTTTTATTCTTTCTTTAAGTGTTTCCATTTTTGCAATAACCTTTATTTAAAAAGTATTTAAATACATTAAAATTCAACGTGTGCTCTGATTCCAAAAACATGCACAGGGCCACGATCTTTATTATATCCCGGATGGTTTACAAACTGATAATCGAAAGTGAGCCAAAAAAAAGCTGAAAGCTTAGCATTGTAGTAAGTTTCTATAATAGTTTCATTTCCATAATTCAGTTTGCCATCGCCAATAATAAAACCATAACCACCTCCTTTTAAAAAATTACGATGCTCTTTTGAAATACCATTGATAACCGTTGCGATACCAAAAACATCGTTTGGTCTTTTCCATTTATTTCCTTTTACAGATAATCCGAGATTAGCAGTTTGGTCTATTTCAGTAAATGCCCATGTTGCATATTTTCCATCGCTCCAACCTATTCTTGTAAATATTCCAACTTCATTTGTGATCTCCTGTTCACCATTAAATCCAATTCCGAATTTTTTGCCACCATAATGTTTGTGCTCAATATTTCCCTGAATTACATCCAACAGAAAAGCATTATTTGTAGCAAGTGCTTTCATTCCTTCGGCATAAGAAGGGGACTGAGAATTTGTATTGCTCACAATCAAACGCATTACCCCGGGCTTTTTGCGGATAGATAATTTATGTTCAAATTCAATTGTTTCAGAATGAGCTTTTGAATTATATTCCATTAAATGAAAGTTTGCAATGCGTGGTACTGCAACACTGGAAAGCCTTATAGCCCAATTGGGTTTTATTAATTCGGCGACAAAGCCAAAAGTATAGCCACGGGTATTGGCAGGATAATCCCATGCTCCGTTAGCCCATAAAGACCAATTGAAAAATTGGGAACGGGGATCCTTATTATACTTGTTATCATCAAAAAAATCACTGATAGCAAATTTACCTGCTGAAATAGTAATGCGGCTGGAAGGAATTTTATCTGCCACCTGATTAGCATCATCTTTCACATCTTCATAATCAGTATGGCCCAATTCAAAATTTTGCTGCAGATAAGCCCTGGCAATAAAAGCTGACGGCGCTACAGCACCTACACGATACGTTTCACCATTCAGTGCACCCGCAACTCCCTTTGTAAAACTTAACCCATTACCACCGGAAACTTCAGGATTAAAATAAAAAGCCGCTCCCTTCCATAGTTTTCTTCCCAAAAACAATGTAGCTGTTATACTTTTTGAAGCAGGTTCTACCGAATCTGCCAGGCTGTTTTGCCCGCTGTATTTTGATGGAAAGCCAGCATGCTTTTGAGCGATATATGTAAACTGAAAATGGTTTGTCCAATTATTTTTTATTGTGGTACCGTTGTTTTGTGAAAAACTTTTCAATACTATCGAATGCAGTAATAATATTGTAACTGACTTTTTTGTAAGATTTATCATGCTTTTACTTTTTGCCTTACATGGAAAAGCAAAGCATTCCTGTGAAGGATTAGATAATTAAATTAGTATTTGCTGAATCAGGATCCATATTATTATTTAATTTCTTAAAAAATAGACCTGCAATTTTTTCAATACACAAAAGTACCCTGCAAAATAAGACAAGCAAAAAATTTAAAAGTAACGCTGTTGCATTTTATTTTTGAATTGAAAATAAATTTATGTAACAGCAGTTTAGCCTGCAGTTACAACAAAAAAGTTCAGCACTCTTCTGTTCTGCATAATTCATTTTCATTCTCTGTTTCTAAAGTTATGTGATGAATATTATTATGTTCCAGTTCATGTTTTAAAACATGTTTTATTTGCTGCTGCTGTTGTTGCGTAATATTGGAAGCTAAAACTAAATGAGCAGTTAATGCATTTTCTGTTGTACTCATTGCCCACACGTGAATATGATGCAGATCTGTAACGCCTTTTATTTTCATTGCTATGGCTCTGATAGCTGCAATGCTGATATTTTCAGGCACACCATCCAAAGACAAACGAAGGCTTTGTTTAAGCAATTGCCATGTGCTTACCAGGATAACGATTGCGATGATAATACTTATTAAAGGATCTAACCAAAACCATTTAAAATAAAAGATCAAAATTCCTCCAACTACAATTCCTAAAGAAACAACCGCATCAGACATTAAATGCAGGTATGCAGCCTTCAAATTAATATCACTTTCTTTTTGTTTAAAGAACATTCTTGCAGATACAAAGTTTATCACAATACCAATACCTGCAATTATAGAAATGTTTACACCAGAAACCTGCTGGGGATGAAAAATTCGTTGCACTGCTTCATATGCAATTATGCCAATAGATATTAAAAGAACGACAGCATTAAGTAAAGCAACTAAAATAGAAGTTTTTTTATAGCCGTACGTATATTGATCGGTGGATTTTACTTTGAGCATTTTAAAAGCAAAAAGCGAAAGCCCTAATGCGCCAACATCAGCCAGGTTATGCCCTGCATCGGATAATAAAGAAAGCGAATGATTATAAAACCCTGCTATCACTTCTATTATTACAAAAACAAAATTTAATATAATTCCCAAAACAAAAGCCTTATTCATGTTTAAGGCATCAACTGTTTGATGGTGATGAGAATGATTATGTTCCATAAAATAATTACTGCACGTTTATAGTGGCAAAATTAAATTTAAAGAGCCAAAAGAATATTTCTTTTAAAGCAACTGTGTTGCACAAATCTTTATGAATTGATGTATCAGCGGGGTTTAAATTTTTATAAAATAACCAACCAACAATTGAAAAGTGATAGAAATAAAACCCCGATGCCTTATGAGTTTTTAAATTTGTTTATCATAAAACAGCAGCGGATTATTTTGCACACAGGTGTAACCAATATGTTAAGCCGAAGTATTATAAAGATTTGCAGATAGAATTTATAATCATCTAAAGAACATTTATGCATCCTGGGCTCATGGTAAGATTTTTATTTAGAAAAGTATATGTTGTGAAAACCCAGATGGGCAATGTCATTAAGGTAATAAAAACCAAGAAGGTTTTATAATTCTTTCTCAATTTAAAATCTTGAAAAAAACCGTCTTGGTTTGTATCGTACCAATGTTCATGTGAAAGGCAATGTGTTAACTTAATGACATTGCCCGATGGGAGTAAAATTTATCCGCCGAAAATAAATTGGTATTAAAATATAAGTTTTTACTTTACTGATCAAATTCAAAAAGATTTCCTGCTTCTCCTTTTTTGCCTTCAGAACTTATGTATAATTTACCTTCTGGCGAAAAACAAATGCCTTCGGGTTGTGGCATAAGTTCTTTCTCAATTGTTTGATAAGATTTAAGAACACCCTCATGAGAAAATACAGCCATTCCTTTGTTATCTCTTGTAGTTAATATATATATATCATGGGTTATTGGATGTACAGCAATAGCTGACGGGTTAAAGCTTAGTTTATCGCCGGTTAAAGCTTCAAAATCTTTTTTGTGAATAACCATAAAAGGCGGGGTTATTAATTGTTGTTTATTTATATCAAACCCGTATACCGCTTTAGCTGATTTTTTATCATCAGGTATACCTGCATCATCTTTGCAGGCAATAAGAAGTTGTTTGCTTATGGGATCGTAACATAATCCTTCGGTATTATTTTCTTTAGAAAGTCCTGTATTTATTTTATCAACCTTCGGGCTGCCCTGCCAGTCAGTTATTTTAAATAATACACCGTGGCTCCATAATGCATACACAGTATTATCAACATACGTTACATCCTCAATATCAATTTTATCTTTATCTGTTTGGGCAAAGGGAATAGTTTTTTGCAGCGTTACACTCTTATCATCAATTTTTACAAAATATAAATTAGGATTAAGGTCTTCAATTAAAATTAAATGATTAGCATCTATCCAGGTGTTACCTGATACTTCTACCAATTGCTCCGGCAACCTCCATGTATGATTGGGGTTTTTAAGATCATATTTAAAATCAGTACCCTTATTTTTTTTAGAAGAATCAGCCGGGGTTTTTTGTTGTGATACATTTACTTCAGGCCGGGTTGCAGTTCCTGAATTATTTGTACAACTAAAAAAAATGGGAAAGAATAATAAAGAAATATTCAAATTTATTTTTGTCATAAAATAACAATTTTTTGTAAATGCAATATACTAAATAAAGAAGAACGGCTGAATGAGGGTTCTTCCTGTGCCGTATATATTTCGACTATTGTGTGTACGAACATGGCCAAAAGAATATATCTTTTAAAGCAACAGTATTGTACAAAAAAATAACTCATACTTAATAAACAATGTATTTTATGGAGTCTTTTATGGCGGCCATTTTCTTATCTCCATTGAAGGGTTAATGGTACGTATTCGCAAAACAAAGAATTTTTGACAGGAACAGTTATTTTCAGTTGTTTTATTTATTTTGCTTACAGTAATATTTTATCCGGAGAAAGCAATATAAAAAGTATTTATTAAAAAGATAATTTTGAAAACAATTTACTATATCACAATCCTTTTACTCCTGGTATATTTTGGTTGTAATATTTATTTTTTCTTTCACCTTAATTTATACAGATCATCATTTGGCATAGCGATAAACACTATTATACCCATCATTGTACTTATTTATTCTGGCATGGTTATAAATAGAAGAAAACAATTAAGAAAAAAATTATATGAACAATTCGAAAAGTTTTTTTACAAAAATTAAGAAGTTTTTTAAAACGCTGGGGCCTGGTATCATTACCGGTGCAAGTGATGATGATCCATCCGGAATTGCTACGTATTCTCAGGCTGGTGCCAGGTTTGGATTTGCCACTTTATGGACCACCATAGTAACCTTTCCATTGATGGCTGGTATACAGGAAATGTGTGCAAGAATAGGTCTTGTTACAACCGTAGGGCTTACTACTACCCTAAAAAAACATTACTCCAAACCGCTTTTATATTTCATGATGGTGTTAAGTGTTCCTGCTATGATCTTAAACATTGGTGCTGATATAGCAGGCATGGGCGCAGTTTCTAATTTATTATTTCCATCAATTCGTCCGATGGTGTTTAGTGTAGGGTTTACAATCCTGTTGATATTTCTTATAATATATCTGCCGTATCATAAAATTGTTGCTGTTTTAAAATATTTATGCCTCTCACTGCTTTTATACATCGCTATACCTTTTTTTACACATCCGGATTGGAGTAAAGTTTTTAAAGGAACATTCATCCCGACAATAAAATTTAATAAAGATTTTATTGAGATAATTGTTGCCATTTTAGGTACTACTATTTCTCCCTACTTATTTTTTTGGCAGGTTTCGATGGAAGCAGAAGATGTAAAAAAAGAAAATCAATTAATATTAGCCCGAAGAAAAATCGTTAAGAAAACTGAAGCAGGTGCAGATACAAAGAAAAAGGAAAACCGGTTCCTGGGATTATTAATTAGAAAAATGGAAGCTGATGTAATAGTTGGAATGTTTTTATCTGTGATGGTTATGTTTTTTATTATTTTAACTGCGGGCACAGTTTTATTCAGTAATGGGATTACCCAGATTGATACGGTTGAGCAGGCAGCAAAAGCGCTTGAGCCTATAGCAGGGAAATTTTCTTATTTACTTTTTGCAATAGGAGTTATAGGTACGGGTTTAATAGCGATACCTGTATTGAGTGGCTCTCTCTCATACATTATTTCTGAAACCTTTGGATGGAAGGGGAACCTTGATAAAAAATTTAACCAGGCAAAGCCATTTTATATCGTAATAATTATTTCTCTTCTTGTCGGTTTATTAATTAATGAAATTGGTATAAGTCCGATCAAAGCTTTGCTTTATACCGCAATATTATATGGGCTTACCTCTCCTGTACTTATTGGTATCCTTTTGCACATAGCTAACAATAAAAAAATAATGAAAAGTCATACAAATGGTAAACTCTCCAATGTGTTAGGTTTTATAACCTTAATTGTTATGACACTTGCTGCCATTGCGTTAATCTATTTTCAATTTAAATAAACACGCAGAGGACTTTTTATTGATAACCCTTTGCCTGCAATTGAAACAACTCTGCATATTTTCCATTCTGTTGCAATAATTCTTCATGGCTTCCCATTTCCAAAAGTTCTCCTTTATCCAAAACTAAAATGCGGTCAGCCATACGAACTGTTGAGAACCTATGAGAAATAAGTACCGATGTTCTTCCTTTGGTTAACTCCACAAAACGTTGAAAAACTTCATACTCTGCTCTTGCATCAAGAGCAGCAGTAGGCTCATCTAAAATCATTAATTGTGCATCTCTCATGTAAGCCCTTGCCAGCGCAATTTTTTGCCACTGCCCACCGGATAATTCCACCCCTTCATTAAAGCGTCGCCCTAATTGCTGATCATAATTATTTTTAAATTCTTCAATAAATACATTTGCAAAACTTTGTTTGGCAGAATTTTTTATCAGTTCACGATTTTCCTTTTCAATAATATTTCCAGCCGCAATATTTTGAGCAATCGTCATTTGATAGCGCAGATAATCCTGGAAAATAATTCCAATCTGCATTCTTAAATCATTAATATTATATTCACGTAAGTCATAACCATCTAATAATATTCTTCCTTCGGTAGGTTCATATAATCTTGCTAATAATTTTACAAGTGTTGTTTTTCCTGCACCATTTTCTCCCACTAAAGCAAGTTTTTCTCCAACATTAAGTGTAAAGTTTAAATGACGGTTTGCCCAGTTTTCTGAATTGATATATTTATAACCAACATTTTCAAATGTAAAACCTTGCAGTATAGGGTTAGGAAAAACCCTTGCTTTTTCAGATGTTACGATTTGTGATTTTATTTCAAAGAACTCAAAGAAATCACTTAGATACATTGCACCCTGTGATACACTGGTAAAACGGTTTAAAATGCCTTCCAGTAAAGTTCTTAATTGCCTGAATGATCCTGCAAGAAAAGTAAGATCACCGATAGTTATTTTTCCATTTACTGCTTTAAGGATTATAAAAACAAAGGCTGAATAGTAACCTGCAGACCCTAATATGGAAAATAGACTTCCCCACACAGAACGCCGAATAATTAAAGCACGGTTAGCCTGATAAAATTTATTTGATAATTCTCTAAATCGTGAAGTAATAAAATTGGATAAATTAAAAATCTTTACCTCTTTTGCAGTTTCATCACTTGCTCCTAAAAACCTTACGTAGTCCAACTCTCTGCGTTCTGGTGTTTGCCGTCGGTTAAGGCTATAGCTTTGATCATTAAAATATGCTTCCCCAAGAAATGCGGGAATGATAGCCACTAATAATATGATGATAAGCCAGGGATTAAATACCATTAAGCCTGCTGCTAAAAACCCCATTGTAATTAGATCCTGCAATTGACTTAGCACTTGCGAAAGCAACACAGTTCGTCCTACAGTTTGTTGTCTTGCCCGTTCCATCTTATCATAAAAAGCGGAGTTTTCAAACTGGTCAAGGTCTAATGTGGCAGCATGTTCTATTATTTTTACAGAAGTATGATTGGAAAATAAATCACCAAGTAAACTATCCATTAAAGTAATGGACCTGTTTAATACATCTGATAAAATTGCTAATCCAAATTCAATGACAACCAGCTTCCATAAGTGATTTGAAGAAATACTTTGTTTACCCAGGCTGATTTGTACTACCTGGTCAATAATAAGTTTGCCAACATATAAAATGGCAACAGGCGTTGCAGATTTTAAAATACGAAGTACAGCATTGGCAATAGTAAGCGATGGACTTGTTTGCCAAACTAATTTAAAAAATTCAGGAAGATTTCGCAGTGCAGACAATCGCTGCTTAAAAGTCAATTGGTCTGTTCCGGCTTTAGCGGTTTGCTTATTCTTGAAAAGTTTACTCCAAAAGGTCATTTACAAATTAATAAAGTTACAATGGAAATAATTAAAAGCGGGCTAAGGTTGGTTTTTATAATAACCCATCCTGGTAAATTAAAACAGGTTGAGTATTTTAGTCATTTTACAAAGTGCTATTTACAGCAATCCTTCTTCCTGATAAATAAAAATTTCAACAGTTTTAAAAAGACTGAGAGTATCTTTTGCGCAATAATCATTTAATTATTTTGGGCAAAAAAATTGAGCAGGTTATATTTCAAACGCATCATAAATAATAATTGCTTATGCAGCGAATGAAAATAAAGATTTTATAAAATATTTCTCATTGATCAATTTTTTGTTTTACCGCTATCTTAAATTTTATTTTTAAAACAATTTACTGCTTACAAAAAAATAGTGCAATCCCTGAGATCACTGCTATCAATCCAAATAAAGAAAAATATGCAGCACAGTTAAAATATTAGATTTTCATCTCTTATTAAAAAAATTCACAAAGCAAGCTTTGCCACTTTAATTGTTTTGTCCTTATCATCCGACCATGCAAAAATTATATTATTGCCTGCTTTAGTCATTTGCGGAAAACCACTTGATCTGGATTCTGACGAAGAAGCGATAACTATTGAAGAATCTTTTTTGCCATCTTTATATACCCTTGCTGCTTTTATCACAGCACCTTCCATCCAACTTACCATCGCACTCTTTTCATCCAGCATCACCACATCAACTCTCCCTATTGGGTTCTGTTCATCAACACGTATGGGCTTATTAAAATTAGCTCCCCCATCATTGGAGAAAATAATATTTACCTGCGCTTTTTTATCAGGCGACGAAAACCAGGCGATGGCAAGGTTATTACCTTCTGCTACACAACGGGGGCCATTAACCGGACATCCTGCAATTTTCCATTGGTCATTAAAAATTGTCTTTGGCTCCGTCCATTTTCCATTAACAAAACGAACAATTGACATATCCCTGATTTCTTCCTTAGACCTGTCCCGATAAACTACAACAGGGCCATTTGCAGTAATAGCAGCGCTTGTCTGACAGCAATCACAAACACGATTATCAAGCTCCCATTCGGCAGTTTTTATTCCCTGCTTATTAACTACTGCACCCCGTAAACTCATTGCACCCTGATGTCCATCATGATGTGCTGCAGTATCCTCTTCTTCACTAACAGCATTTCTTCCGTCGAGCCACGAAACGAAAAACTTATCCTCATAAGGTATGAGTGAAACAAATCCATGTTCCGCATTTTTTCCATCGTCATGTAAAATTTTCAGATCACTCCAGGACTTTCCCTTATCAACAGAGGTAATCAATTTTACATCGTATGTATATTTACCTTCGGCACTTTTTTGCAGAATGTGTGCCATTAGATCATTGCCATTAGAAGCCAGCATAGGATAATCAGCCCAGTTGACAAACCAATTACTCCCTGACGTTATTGCAACTGGCTCTGACCAATCATCATTGTTTAAAACCGAGTATTTCAACAGGAATTTTTCTTTAATTTTCCCGACCCACGACAAATAAACCAAGCCGTTTTTATCTGTGAATAAATAAGGTTCGGCGCTTACAGAATCAGCAGGTGAATTAAGTTGTTTTAGAGAACTTTCCGCCTTGTCTGTTTTTTTGGAATCGTTACAGGAAGCAAATACTACAATAAGCAGTAAGGCATTTATAATCTTAATCATTTTCTTTTGCAATTTTAAGTATCAAATCAATATTGTTTTTTTCATTCCATTTACGGGAACCTGTTTCTGAAAAAACCAGGTTTCCATCGCGGT
>JANXQO010000072.1 GCA_025353485.1 Chitinophagales bacterium | reverse complement strand
CGCCGCTGCTCGCGCCCGTCGCGACGCCGTTCTCGAACGCGACAGCACCGTTGACGACGGATGATAAACCATCATTATTAATATCAATTACATCCTGCCCCATTCCATTTGCAGAAGTATGTTTAAAATATATGGAGGCCTTATCAGTAAAAGTGCCATCATGATTATTTATGTATAGAAGATCATTTGAATTAAAATCATTAGTTACAAAAATATCTTTCCATCCATCTTTATTAAAATCAGCAATACTTACTGCATGTCCATAACCTTCAATTGTAACTCCAGCCTGCATTGTAACGTTTGTAAATACAGGATGTTTTAATGCAGCATTCCAGTCGTTGCGATATAACCTGCCGGTACTTGGATGTGAGCCATTGGTAATTTTAGGGCGAAAAACGGCGGGGTTATCATTTTTTAAAATTTCATTTACTGTGAGATACATATCAAGATCACCGTCATTATCATAATCAAAAAAAGCTGCCATCGTAGAATGCGTTGTATCATTTAATCCATATTCAGCAGCCATTTCCTTAAAATGCGGGATACCATTTTTATCATTCCCCTGGTTTATGTACAAAAGATTTTGTCTCTTATCAGGATCTTTTTCCATTGATACACAAACATACATATCCTGCCAGCCGTCGTTATTAATATCAATAACTGCAACTCCGCGGCACCATCTTCCTTCTCCTTCTACACCGGCTTCTTTTGTTATATCCTGAAATTTCAGTTTGCCTTTATTCAAATACAATTTGTTGGAAACAAGATTTCCTGTAAAATAAATATCCTGTAAACCATCATTATTAAAATCCCCGATACCAACTCCACCACCATTATAAATGTTGGTAAGGTCAATAGGATTTATGGAATCATTTTCAACAATTTTATTATTAAAATGAATACCGCTTTTATCTGATGAAACAAGATGAAATAAAGAATTGTTTGTTTTACAGGACTGTATCAAAAAAGAGGAAAATAATAACAAATAAAACAGAATGAAATTAATTTTCATGTCAATTGTTACAATAAAATTTTAATAAGTAAACTAATTAAAAGAGGTAGAGCTTTTTCTCTACCTCTTTTATATAAAATCATAAAATAAAAAATAATTAGTACCCGGGATTCTGTTTTAAATATATAGTACCCGTTGCATTTTCAAGATCGATTTGGTTTTGTGGAATAGGATAAAACTCGTTCTTCCCTTTAGTGAAAGTTGCATTGTTTATAGAAAAAGGACTCGGTCTGGATTTTTCACTAGTTGCAAAAGCATTCAACTCAGTAGCCATTAATCCTGTACCTCTATCAAAACGCTGCAAATCGAAAAAACGATGACCTTCCATTGCAAGTTCCAGCTTTCTTTCAAATAAAATCGCCTGCAATGCAAAGGCTTTATCAGTGAAAACGGGGTACGTAGACACTTTATAATTATCTGCAGCTGTAGCGTTATCAGAATACTTAGCGGTTGAAGCATTATAAGTGCCGCTTTTATATACCCAACCTGTAGGATCAGCAGCTCTGCTCCTTACCTGATTTACATACCCCAATGCTTTTGTCAATGTACCTGCTTCCGCTTCAGCTTCTGCAGCCATTAACAAAACATCTGCATACCGCATTAAGTTAACATTAATGGAACTCATTTGTGTTGGCCCCCAGAAACTTGTCTCAGTTGATGAAATAGAGCCTACCTGGGCTTTTGCATAAACAATTTTTTTAGGACTGAACAAACCATTAGTTGCTGGTTCACGAATCCATGCATCTCTTGGATACAGCCCCCAATCCATATATGGAATTCCAGGACGTCCCATAACAAAATCAATTCTTGGATCCAATGTACCTGTATAAGCTCCGGTAGGTGCACTTACATCTCCACCTGCTGTGTTATAAGTTGAAAAAAGCGGTAAACCTGTTACTGGATCAGTCTTATATGAATTGGCTAAACTAATAGAAGGATTATTAAAGCCACAACAACCTCCCGGCCCGGAGCCATTAGGAAACTGAAGGTTATCGCCATAATTTCCATTAGTTCCTGAACCTTCATTAACTGAAGCCTGAACAGCAAATATAGACTCCGCACTATTGTCTTGTGGCGCATTAAAGTTGCTGAAATAATTAACTAAAGCATATTTTTCACCTTTAGCTGTTTTACCACTAGTAATAATCTGATCAAAAAGAGCTTTAGCTTGTGGATATTTGTGCTCGTACAAGAATGCTTTTGCTAAATAAGAAGCCGCCGCCCATTTGTTTGCTCTTCCAGCCTGAGGTTGAGTTTCAGGCAAATTATCCATAGCAAACTGAAGATCAGCTTCAATTTTTGTCCAGATATCAATATAGTTGCCCGTAGCATCTGCATTGGGAGCATTAAGGTTACCATTACTAACCGTAACTGTTTCATCTACGTATGGAACGCTGTTCCATATTCTCTTTGCTTCAAAATGCCAGTACCCTCTTAAAAACCTTGCTTCACCAGCAATTGTTTTTTTCTCGGCATCAGTTAGTTCAGGAACATTGACCATTACACGTAAAACTTCATTAGCCCTTTGAACGCCATGGTAAATACCATTCCATTTTTGATCCAAATAAGGGTTATTAGCATTATATGCCCATATTTCTAATGGGGTAATATCCCCCTGATCAGAAGGGGTTGATCCCTTGTAAGAATCACCACCTGCAACACTCCCAAAAACCCAATTAGATGGTGCGGAGCCCCAATTTACTTCACCTAATAAAGAATGGTAAGCCCCAATCAATAAACCTTGAACTCCTGTTCTATTTGCAACTGTACTTTGGCTTAAAGCTCCTAATGCAGGTTTATCAAGAAAATTCTTTTTACATGCCTGTATTCCAAGGATCACCACAAAACCAATGGGAATTATTGATAAATATTTTATTGTCTTCATTTTATAAATTTTTGTTTGTTAGAAGGATAAATTAACTCCAATGGTATACATTTTTTGATTTGCCGGGTAATTACCAAAATCAATTCCAAAATTACTGTTATTAGTTAAATCAGATCCTGTTAACTCAGGATCTAAGCCCGTATATTTTGTTATTTGGAATAGGTTTGCTGCCTGAACATACACCCTTAATCTATCTATACCAAAGCGTCTTAAACTTGCAGGTGGGATGGTATACCCAAGCACTAAAGATTTAAGCTTTAAGAAAGAGCCATTCTCCATATAATACGAGTTAAACTGCGTAGTATTACTAAAGTTAGCCGATCTTTCAAGAATTGGCACTTTAGCACCCATGTTTTGTGGAGTCCATGAATTATTTACAGCATCTTTACTTACAGCTCCTTCAAACACCTGTGGAAAATCAGTCCAATAACGAACATAGTTTATTACGTCATTCCCCACAGAAGCATAGAAAAAAGATGAGAGATCAAAATTCTTATAACTTACAGAAAGATTTAATCCAGCAGTGAAATTGGGATTAGGATTACCGAAGAAAGTCCGGTCATCAGCATTAATCTTACCATCACCATTAACATCTCTGAATTTTAAACGGCCAGGGGCAGCATCTTGTTGAGTAGGAGATTTCGCTACGTCTCCTGCATCCTGAAATAATCCTATAACATCATAACCGAAAAATGCACCTACTGCCTGACCGGGCTGTAAACGGGTAAAAGATCCTATACGTCCAGAACCAGCGCTACCTCTATCCTGGTATTTTACCCCATTAGGTAAACCAACAACTTTATTATTATAGGAAGTAAAGGTGCCTGTAACATCAAATTTAAAGTCACGTTTAACAATACCATGATAAGTGAGGGACGCATCAATTCCTTTATTAGATATATTTCCCTGGTTAACAAATGGTACTGTAGGATCACCAAAAGTAGCAGGAACAGGAGGCCTGAACAATAAACCACTAATATCTTTCTTATACCACTCAATAGAAAATTCAACTTTGTTTTTAAATAAAGTGGCATCTAAACCTACATTTGTAATAATGTCTTCTTCCCATGTAGTAGCTGTGTTTCCAGCCTGGCTTGCACGAAGACCTAAAGTAGCATTATTATTTGCGCCTGCAATATCATAGAAGGAACTTGCAGCAGATTGTCCGTAAAAACTAAATTGGTTTGTAGGGTTAATATTACTTAATGATCCTAATTTACCCCAGCCACCACGCAATTTTAATTCATTTATCCATGATGTTTGAGGAAAAAAAGATTCCTTGGAGAGTCTCCAACCGGCAGTAAAAGATGGAAATATACCCCAACGTTGTGCAGAATCAAAAGCAGATGATCCGTCTCTGCGCAATGTAGCACTTAATAAATATCTGTCGGCATAACTATAATCTAAACGTCCAAATTGTGAAAACAGAGAATTTTGATAGGGTGCGCCGCTATTAGTTTGTGTTGTAGGTGAACCAAAATTCAATGTAAATAAATTTGGATCTACAGTAAGATTACCGGGATTTGTTATATAATAATTGCCCCGTGAAGCCGCCATATTTCTACCATATCCAACAATTGCTTCAGTACCTACTAACACTTTAAAATTATGTGAGCCAATTACATTAGTATAAGTTACCGTATTGGTCCAGGTTCTGCTGCTGTTATAGCCACTACCCTCTGTAAAGCTATTCGGATTTTTATTATTCTCGGCATTTTCGTAGGCAGTATAACTAAAGTTATAAAAATAGAAATTTTCAATTGTGCCGCCAATCGACGTACGTGCAGTAAAGTGCTTTAAAAAATCAACTTCAGCAAAAACATTACCTGTCATCACCCAGTTATTAGCTCTATTATTGCTTAGACGAAGAGCATTGGCCACCGGATTTTGAGCATTGCCAAGTCCCTGGGAACCAGTTCCGGCAAAATTTCCCATAATATCATAAACAGGAATTATTGGGCTTTCCCGGTAAGTATGAGAAATAACATTCCCTTCATTCTGATTAGTAAACCCTGGATTTTGCTTATAAAATACATAAGCATTCTCACCAACCCGGATTTTATCTTTTACATTAAAAGTAGTATTCACTCTTACTGAATAGCGTTTTAAATATGTACCGATTAATGTACCTGGCTGATCGAAGTATCCAAATGAGAAGTAGTAATTACTTTTATCACCACCGCCACTGGCAGAAATACTATGACTTTGAATATCAGCAGGCCTGAATACCTCGTGGAACCAATCAGTACCCACCTTATTGGCCCGGGTAATTTGATTTGTATATAAAGCATAAGTAGAAGGATCAGTATTAGGGTCACCTTCTTTAGCCGCTCTTGGAGTAATATAATCAGGAATTGTTGGAGCAGATCCTGAACCAAATTGTTTATGATTAAAAGGAACACCACTGTTTTGCGCCTGACGGAAATAAGCTTGTCCGGTTTCTGCAGTATTCGCGAGGTTAAATCCATTTTTCAATGGACGCTGGGTACCATAGAAGGCATCATAAGAAACTCTTATTTTACCAGACCTTCCTCTTTTAGTAGTAACTACAATAACTCCATTAGATCCACGAACTCCATAAATGGCGCCAGCTCCTGCATCTTTTAATACCTGCATTGATTCAATGTCATTTACATTAAGATCATGCAAACTACCTGGAGTACCATCTATAATTACCAAAGGGTCAGTCGGTCCGATTGAAGTTATTCCGCGGATACGAACATTACTACCAGCACCGGGAGATCCGGAATTGATGACGGTAACACCCGAAGCCTGACCTTGTAATAAGGATTCAGTAGTACCTGATGGTATCTGTTTTAAATTACTAACGTTAACAACAGATACAGAACCTGTAATATCCTTTTTTCTTTGTGTGCCATAACCTGTAACAACTACTTCATTCATTGTAGAAGTTGTGGTTTTTAAAGAAACAGCCACATTACTTTCATTAGTTACATTTATGGTTTGAGGTTCAAAACCTATAGATGTAATTGTTAGTGAATTTTTGCCATTGGGAACTGCAATGCTGAAACTACCATTTGCATCAGTTTCAGTTGCAATGATTGACCCTCTTACAGAAACTGTTGCTCCCGGTACAGGTAAATTGTTTGGATCTGTTATTTTCCCTGTAACTGTTTTCAGTTGCGCAAAAAGAATATTAGAAAAGAGTAACAGGAAGGAACATAACAACACCTTAAATGAAGTTGATTTAGCAGTCATACATCGTTTAGTTTTATTTTGTTTAGGAAAGACTTATTAAGCAATTATTTTTCAATGTTAACAAAAAAATTAATAACTGCCAAAAAAATTTATAAAAAGTTTTTAATTACCAACGGCAGTTCTCTATTTTTTAGAGATAAATTTTAATAATTATGCTGCATCAAAAAAAATATTTGTATTATTCTTTTTAAAATTTTATTGGCAGATATTTTTTCTCTATTAATATTTATTAAAGTACAAGAAATTATTTTTATGATAAATGAGAAGTGAGGAGGTGTTTCAAAGATAATTTTTTCTTACATTCTTATGTCTAAACATCATCATCATTTAATGAAAAGTAGATGTTCTATTGCGGAAAAAAATCACATTTAAAACCCAGGAGAGATTTTAGAGAAGATTGTTGAGTAATATCTTCTGATTTATTTAATGAAAGAACTAAAGGTCTAATAATTCTATTGCTTCTGCATAAACCCCTGATCTTTTATTAATAATGGTTTAAGTGTATGCCATGCCAATGCAGGAAAAAAGATCATAGGAACAGCAAGACCAGGAAATAGTTCAGGATTCTTAATCTCTAAAGGCAATGAAATGGAGATGGGAATAATAACCATAGCAAATGATAAAATGGCAAACAGAAAATTAAAAACTATTTCTCCTTTTCTCTTTAACCAGTAAACAAGCGCCCAATATAGAAAAGAAGCTGTCAGGCAGATTAGTAAATTAAAACCAATGAGGCTTGCTGTATTTAATACTTTTGAAAAATCTGTTTCAGTAGCAAAGAAATAAATTCTGTTATAAATAATCCCTGCAACTGCTGCTAATATGCCTGCCAGAATACCGAGAAAAAATATTCTTTTAAACATCACTTATTTATTAACAGGTACTGAAATAGAAACTTTAAATTTTGCACTGCCATGATCAGGCTCAGCGGTATTAATATTGTAATCAAGCCGGTTTACTTCAATAGAACCTTCAAATACATTATTATTAAAAGTGAATGGTAAAATAACCTGCTTTTGAACTCCGTGCATAGCCAGTGTTCCTGTTGCCTGATAGCCCGTGGATGTTTTTGAAATTACACCTGAAGTAAAAGTTATAGTAGGATATTTATCTGCATCAAACCACTTTTCGCTTTTTGCATGTGTATTTTTCATGCCGTTACCTGTATTGATTGAAGCCACATCAATAGA
>JANXQO010000043.1 GCA_025353485.1 Chitinophagales bacterium | reverse complement strand
TGTTGATGTGTAATAAAAATATGTTTGGTTTTATTTAACTGTACCGTCCTTCTCCAAAAGGAGAAGGATAAGAGGATGAGGCTTTCCTAAATCTCACCACCTAACCTCCTCTCCACATGGAGAGGAGGCAGTTCTTCAAATTTATTCCAACCATTATATCTTCCATTTCATCATCATTATATAACTCAACAAAAATTATATTTGATGATAGATATTTTATGGGTGATGTGTAATAAAAATATGTTTGGTTTTATTTAACTGTACCGTCCTTCTCCAAAAGGAGAAGGATAAGAGGATGAGGCTTTTATTTGTTGAATAATATTTTCCTGTTGATGTGGAACAACAAAAAGTTTAGGTTTGCAAAACAGCACCGTCCCTCTCCAAAATGGAGAGGGATAAGAGGGTGAGGCAAAAAAGAATTCGATGCTTACAAAATCAAAATACGATCCTATAAAATATAAAACCCCAACCGGCACTCAACTCTCTTGCAAAGGATGGATACAGGAAGCCGCATTACGAATGTTATTAAACAATCTCGATCCCGAAGTTGCTGAAAAGCCCGATGAACTTATTGTTTACGGCGGACGAGGAAAAGCTGCAAGAAATTTTGAATGCCTCGATCTAATTATAAAAGCATTAAAAGATTTAAACAATGATGAAACACTTTTAATACAAAGTGGTAAACCCGTTGGTATTTTACAAACCCATACAAACGCACCAAGAGTTTTAATTTCCAATTCTCAACTCGTTCCCAAATGGGCAACATGGGAACACTTTGATGAACTTGAAAAAAAAGGATTGATGATGTACGGCCAAATGACCGCAGGCTCATGGATATACATCGGCTCACAAGGCATTGTTCAAGGCACTTATGAAACGTATGCTGCTGTCGCTAATAAACACTTTTCGGAGAACCCCCCACCGGGGGGCAGGGGGGCCTCTCTTAAAGGAACACTCAACGTTTCCGCAGGTCTTGGCGGAATGGGAGGTGCACAACCTCTGGCAATAACGATGAATGAAGGCGTTGCATTAATTGCAGAAGTTGAAAAATGGCGAATAGAAAAGCGACTGGAAACAAAGTACTTAGACGTGATGATTGAGAATATTGACGAAGCAATTGATAAGGCACAGGAAGCAAGAGAACAAGGCGCACCTTTAAGCATCGGCGTACATTGTAATGCAGTTCATCTTTTACAAAGACTCATCGAAAGAAATATTATTCCCGATACACTAACAGATCAAACCTCTGCACACGATCCGTTGGTGGGTTATGTACCGCATACTCTCACTGTTGAACAGGCAAATGTTTTAAGAGAAAAAAATCCTGAAGAATATATTGAGCTTGCCTACGAAAGCATGTACCTCCATGTACAGCTCATGCTGCAACTTATGGACAAAGGCGCCATCACTTTCGATTACGGCAACAACATCCGTGCAAGAGCACAGGAGTATGAGAAGCTGCAAGCTACAAGCGGCAAGCAAGACCTCAACTCCAAACTACAAACTACAAACTACAAACTCAAAAGATGCTTCGACTTTAAAGGATTTGTACCGGAATACATCCGTCCATTATTTTGCGAAGGCAAGGGCCCGTTTCGCTGGGCAGCGCTCAGCGGGGATCCTAACGACATTGCCGTAACCGACGAAGTGATGATGAAATTATTTCCGCACAACGAAGGCATGATTCGATGGATAAAAATGGCGCAGCAAAAAATTGCTTTCCAGGGATTACCTGCACGCATTTGCTGGATAGGGCAAGGCGACAGGGAAAAGGCAGGCCTTGCATTTAATGAGCTTGTAAAAACAGGAAAGGTTAAAGCCCCCATTGTTATCGGCAGGGATCATTTGGATACCGGTTCTGTGGCAAGTCCTAACCGGGAAACAGAAGCTATGCTCGATGGCTCCGATGCTGTTGCCGATTGGCCTATATTAAATGCGCTGATGAATACCGCAGGCGGCGCAAGCTGGGTTAGCCTGCACCATGGCGGCGGTGTGGGCATGGGTTACAGCATACATGCCGGTATGGTAATAGTTGCCGATGGTACTGATGAAGCGAAAGCCCGGTTAAGCAGAGTGCTTCGTAATGATCCCGGGCTTGGTGTTATCCGCCATGCCGATGCAGGCTATGCTACTGCACAGCAAGTTGCTAAAGAAAATGATTTAGATTTAGTTGATAGATTGAGGAAGTAGCGTCCTGCATTGACCTCTGATATTGCTTGTTTGAAAAAAAATAGTATAGGTTTGTTTTTATTTTCCACTGCTTAAATTACCAAAACATGTTCTCAGTCCCCAATGTTATCTGCAATCGATATGTATTTCCATTTATAATTAGTGCATTTTTTTAAATAAGTAATTCAAGTAGTACTGCGCAATCCATCCATGGAATAATTGTTGATGAAAAAGGAAAGCCATTGGCCAATGCAAATATTTTACTATTAAATGCAAAAGATTCAGGGTTGATAAAAGGAATTATTTCTTCCGACAAAGGTGCTTTTTCTTTTATAAATAATACTACAGCAAAATTAATTGTAACCTCAACTTTTACCGGCTATCAACAAATATATACAGCACCTTTTACCGGCGGAGGCAGGGATGTTGACCTTGGAACTATTACACTTGCTCAAACTGATAAACAATTAACAACAGTAACAGTCGTATCAAAAAAACCATTTCTCGAGCAGAAGATCGATCGGATGGTGATAAATGTAAAGAACAGTATCACTTCAACAGGATCAACAGCACTGGAAGTTTTAGAAAGATCTCCGGGAGTATTTGTTGACAGGCAAAATAATAATCTTTCACTAAGTGGTAAAAGTGGGGTAGTGGTGATGATCAATGGAAAAATAAATCACATGCCCATGGATGCACTTGTTCAAATGCTTGCAGGAATGAACTCTGCTAATATTGAAAAGATAGAATTGATAACAACACCTCCCGCAAATTTTGATGCAGAAGGTAATGCAGGATTTATAAATATTGTTTTAGTTACCAATCCGTCACAGGGAACAAACGGTTCTTATTCAGCAACGCTTGGTTATGGTAAAGGTGAAACAACACTTGCAAGCCTCAATTTCAATCATCGCAAAGGAAAAATAAATCTTTCCGGCGACCTTTCATTTTCAAGAGTACACATGCCACAGGTACTTGAATTTTACAGGATTGTAAATTACAATGGGAAAATTCTTGAGAGTTATTCCATTAATGATAGGAATACTTTGCAGAGGAATTATAACGGCAGGCTAGGATTCGATTTTCAGGCATCCAAAAAAACATTGATAGGTGCAGAAGTTACAGCGTATGATAATAGATGGTCTATGGATGCAAAAAATGATAATACCATAAGTATTAATAAAGTAGTTGATACCGTGGTACACGCTATTGATAATGAGATCAACCGCTGGAGCAAGTACGGAGCAAGCATAAATGTGCAGCATACAATCAGCGAGAATGAATCAATTGTTTTTGAATACGATGTTGATCACTATACTGATAACAATCCCAATTATTACCTGAATTCTTATTATAACGGGCAGGGAAATTTTTTATACAATCAAAAATTAAATAGTGAAAAATTCACTCCCATTACAATTAATGTAATGAGCAGTGATTATTCAAAAAAAATAAATAAAAGTATTGACCTTTCCGCCGGCTTAAAATATTCCACATACCGTTTTACAAATGATGTTGCTGTTGCAAGATTTATTCAAAATCAATGGGTAACAGATAAGGACTTTACAGCAAAATATTTTTTAAAAGAAGATATTCCTGCAGCATATACTTCTTTAAGCATTGCTGTAAATGAAAAGAACAGCATCAAGATAGGGCTGCGTTATGAATATACGATCTCTAACCTGGGTACTGCATTTGTAAAAAATATTGTTGACCGCAAGTATGGAAAGTTATTTCCCAGTTTGTTTATCTCTCATAAGATAAATGATAACAACTCGATAAACTTTTCGTATAGCGAACGCATAACACGACCCACTTTCAGGGACCTTGCGCCTTTTGTTTATTTTTTAGATCCTAATACATTTATCTCCGGTAACTCAGCGCTGCAGCCATCCACTTCTAACTCAGTAAACATTGCTTATTCGTACAAAAGATTTTTATTTTCTGTTTCTTATAGCGATGAAAAAAATTTTATTGCAAGCTTTCAAAGCAGGGTAGATCCTGCAACAAATAAGCAATATCTTATAGCAGAGAATGAACCTAACCTGAAAACTGCAGGTGTAACAATTTCACTTCCATTCACCGTTACAAAATGGTGGAACATGCAGAATAATTTTAATGCACAATGGCAGCGGGTACAAGCTGTGTATAATAACCAGCCGCTAACATTACAGCAGGAAAATTTTAATATCGTGTCAACTCAAACAATTCAGTTGCCAAAAGATTATTCATTTGAGCTACAGGGTTTTTATTCATCAAAACAATTAGCAGGTACTTATGTTCTTAATGCTTTGGGCGCACTTAATGCAGGCATACAAAAAAAGTTTAGCGGGCAAAAAGGCAAATTAAGTTTTAAT
>JANXQO010000033.1 GCA_025353485.1 Chitinophagales bacterium | reverse complement strand
AAGTAAATATGATTATACTAAAAGTTTTAATAATAATTATAAAAGTTTTATACTTGTGTAACTTTTATGATAACTATTAAATTTATATAATGCTAAAAACTAACTTAAAAAATACGCCTGCATTACTAATAATAATTATTTGTGTGTTTTTTACATCCTGCGTAAGTACACAAAAAGTAATTTATTTCGATAATATACAAAACAAGGAGTTTGCTGATGATAATGTAGTTCCTGTTATACAAAAAAGTGATATATTAAGTATTACTGTTAGTAGTTTAAATCCCGAAGCTACCATAATATTTAATACCCCTAATCAAACTGCCGGCAGTTATAATCCCCAAACAACAGGGTATTTAGTAAATAATGATGGAGCTATTCTTTTTCCGATACTTGGCAAATTAAATGTAGCGGGATTAACTGTAAAGCAATTTACCAGCGACCTTTCTTCAACTCTTGTAACAAAAAAGTTATTAATTGATCCGATAGTCAATGTTCGCATTATTAATTTTAAAGTAACGGTATTAGGCGAGGTGGCAAAGCCTACAGTTGTGCAAGTTCCAAATGAAAAAATTTCTATGCTGGAAGCAATAGGAATGGCAGGAGATTTGACCCTATATGCTCAAAGAGATAATGTATTATTAATAAGAATTGAAAACGGAAAAAGAATTACCAGGCGAATAAATTTGAACTCGCCTGATTTTTTAGAATCACCTTTTTATTATCTAAAAACAAACGATGTTGTTTATGTAGAGCCTAATAAAGACAAGGTTGCCACACTAAAACGCTCTCAACAATTACTTCCCATCTTGCTTAGCTCGCTTTCATTTATTGCTATAATAGTTGATCGGTTCATCGTAAAAAAGCCTTAATATATCATTAAAAAATTACAACATACTGCTTAATGTTTGTAAACTCTTTCCATTAAATCTTTCTTGGAGACGAAGTATGTACTTATTAAATTTTTTGCAATGGAATTTCTAATTGACACGGTTGAAATTAACTAATGTACTGTAGCTTCCCGGCAGGCTTACAAACTTGATAAAAATAGTTCGGTATTAATTTTTTAAAATAATTACTGCAATCCTGAAATCATTAATTGAAATATTTATAATCCCCATACTTTAAATATTCATTTTCAATCCGGAAGTAAAAATAGCTGTACTTTAACGGCATCAATACATACATTAATATTAATAATGAAAAAAATAATGTGGCTTGCAATCCCTTTATAAAAAAAATTCGTTCTCATATTTTTCTTTCACTGGTAATTATTTCATGCACTCATCATACAAATAATAATAAGGAAATACTTTTCTGGTGTTCTAATAATAAAGATGAGATCACGCTTGCTACAAATGCAACCAAAGCATGGAATATATTACAAACCCGAAGCCCTGTTCACATGCAGCCCATACCAGAAGGCCAATCAAGTGAAGAAGTTATTCTTGCTGCTGTTGTAGGAAAAACTACCCCTGATATTTACGCAAATATGTGGCAGGGCAGTGTTGAAATGTATGCACGTGCAAATGTTTTAATTCCATTAGATACACTTAAAGGTTTTATGGATTTTATGTATGAAAGATGCGACAGCAATGTTATAAAAGAGATCACTTCATCTGACGGACATATTTACCAGGTACCCTGGAAAGCAAATCCTATAATGACGATATATAACAAATCGCTGTTTGCAGAAAATAATATTGCCGATGTGCCAAAAACATATAGCGCTTACAGTAAGGCGGCACAAATTTTTAAAAATAATAATAAAAATAGTGAGCCAATAAAACACTTTGGCTATACAGCAGTTAAAGTAATATGGTACGAACGTTTGTTTAATTTTTACACATTATATCTTGCAGCATCTAACGGCGCACCTTTAGTCATCAATAATAAAGCGGCTTTCAACAATAAATATGCAATTGAAGTTTTCCGTTTTTTGCAAAGCCTATATTCTAATGAATATTTTTCAAGAGAAAATTCTGCTGCTTCAAGCGATCCGTTTGTTACACAAACCATTGCCACTGAATGGACGGGGCCATGGGAAATTTCTTACCTGAACCGTATACCAAACAGACATTTTGATTTTGATTATTCTGTTCCCCCGGTGCCTGATGATCATGTAGGTCCTGTATATACATATGCTGATCCAAAAAATATGGTCATCTTCAATACCTGCAAACAGCCACAAGCAGCGTGGGAATTTATCAAAACAATGATCGATAAAAATGGCGACATGCAATTGCTGCAAATTAGCGGGCAATTGCCCAGGAGAAAAAATCTTGATACCGATCCGTTTTATAAAAGTTTTTTTGAAAAGAACCCGATGTTGCTTCCCTTTGCAAAACAAATTCCATTTGTAAAAGGAATTGATAATTGCGAATCCATTGTTGAAGTATTAGATATTATTTCTCAGGAATATGAAGCAAGTGTAGTGTATGGAAAAAAGACACCGGAAAAAGCAATTGAAGATGCAGAAAAAGCTGTGAATGTATTGCTGGCAGCAAATAAATAAACCCTCACCTGCTCTCTTTCTATAGAGAGAAGAATTGAGAAACTTTTTTCTATTGCCGGAAAAAAACTTTAGTAGAGAATAATGAATATTGCATTAGAACATAAAAATAAAAAGCCACCCCGTTTTCAAAAAAGAAAATGGCTGCCTTATTTGTTGGTATCACCATACATCATTTTTGTAGTGGTATTTGTTTTGTTCCCTGTCATCTTTAGTTTCATTCTCACTTTTCATAAATGGAATATTATAGCACCAATGAAATTTATTGGTGTAGATAATTACATTCGTCTTTTTCACGACAGGTTGTTCTGGATTTCTATTCTCAACACTTTAAAATTTTTATTGCTTCACATTCCACTGCAATTGGCGGTAGCTTTGTTTCTTGCAGTATTGCTAAATCAAAAAATAAAAGCAGTATCTTTTTTTCGTGCTTCTTTTTTTATGCCCGTAATTGTTTCAGGTGTGGTTGTTACCATACTCTGGCAGCAATTATTAGGATATGATTCAGGGATAATAAACCGCTTTGTTACTGCGGTTGGTTTATCAAAAGTTGGTTGGTTGGTTAATCCCGATGTTGCCATTTATTCAATTGCAGTTATGGCAACCTGGAAGAACGTGGGTTTATATGTAATTCTTTTTTTGGTTGGCCTGCAAACTGTGCCCACACAGTATTACGAAGCAGCAAAGATGGAAGGTGCAACCAGGTGGCAACAGTTTTATCATATCACATTACCGATGATAAATCCAACCATTTTTATGGTAGTAATATTGTCCACCATTGGGGGCTTTTCACTTTTTATTGAACCCTATATTATGACCGGCGGCGGGCCGTTAAATAAAACATTAAGTGCCGTGCTCTACATTTATAAACAGGCTTTTCAATATTATAATATGGGCTATTCTGCAACGCTTGGATTTTTTTATGCATTGATGATTATGTTGGTTGTTGTTGTACAAAAAAGAGTAATTGAAAAAGAAGTGTAATAAAATGAAGACAAAAATTTCATTTGGTAAAATTTTTATGTATGCTGCATTAACTGTTGCAGCGTTGTCATTTATTTACCCGTTCATCTGGATGATTGGCGCATCACTTTCACCCGAACATGAAATAGGAAATATGACTCTGTTTCCAAAACATCCAACACTTGGAAACTTTCAATCAATGTTTGAAAAAATTCCAATAGCACGTGCCCTTTTCAATAGTTTGTTTGTTGCAATTTTTAGCACTCTGTTAGTTATGTTAACCGGTTCAATGGTTGGCTATGCATTGGCAAAAATGAAATTCAAAGGAAGACAATTAATATTTTTTGTGATCGTGTTTACCATGTCGCTTCCTTTTCAGGTAACGCTTATACCAAATTATATAACGATGGTAAACCTGCGCTGGGTAGATACTTTCCTGGCATTGATAGTACCTTTCTCTGTATCAGCATTTGCAATTTTAATGTTCCGGCAGGCTTTCCAGGGATTACCACAGGCACTCATAGACGCTGCAAGATTAGATGGCTGCAATGAACTGCAAATTGTTTTCAAAATACTTTGGCCAAACATCAAACCAACATTAGTAACTATTGCCATCCTCACTTTTATCGGATGCTGGAATGAAGTGCTGTGGCCACTTATAGTAATAAGAGATGAAAAGTTAATGACCATGCCGCAACTGGTTACATTATTTTCTGTTGGCGGAAGAGCAGATAGTCAATTGGGCGTTAAGATAGCTGCAGCGGTTTTATTAGCATTGCCGGTGATGATAGCATTTCTTTTCTTACAAAAACATTTTATACAAAGCATGGCTTCCACCGGCATGAAGGATTAGCGTTAATGAGTAATCAGTAATTAGTAATCAGTGATAAGAAAAAAGTAAACGTATAATAGAATAATTACAAACCACAAACTACAAACAATCAAATGAAGAGTTTTAAAAAAAGTACAATTAAATTAACGGCATCTGTTAATGCAGTAATTGCACAATTTCATCAATTACCCAATAAAGGAAGAGTAGAAAATATTGTAAAAAGAGTTGAAGCGATGAATGAAAATGCTGCTGTTGTTTCTTTAAAAAATATAATACAGGACTTTGGACATCGTCATAAAAATTTTGAAGAATTATTGATGGATAATTTTTATCGTACCCAACAAATTCATGGAGAGCTTTCTCATTTCTCTCAGAACAAAAAATTTGTACTGGGTGCATTTCTTACTAAAGAATATTCTTTTCAGGCAGCGGCATTATTTAATCCATCTATTGTTCCCCATACTGATCAAACAGGTTTACAAAAAGGTGAGCAACGTTTTATCATTAGTTTGCGGGCAACAGGTGAAGGGCACATTTCTTCTATCATTTTTAAAACCGGTATTGTTGATGAAGAAGGTGGAGTTAGGCTTGATGAATCTTCCAATTATTTTTCAATCCTGAAAAAAGTAAACGACCATACAGATCAAAGTATTGAATATAAATCTGCCGGAGAGTTCGATGACTTTGCTGACAATAATTATGATTTAATTTCTGCACAAAATATTCCTCTTACAGAAAAAGTAATTTTTCCTTCTGCAAAATTTGAAAAAATGGGGATGGAAGATCTTCGGCTTGTAAAATTTATTGATGGTGAAAATTCGTGTTATTATGGAACCTATACTGCTTACGACGGAAAAAATATCCGTCCCATGCTTTTGGAAACCAATGATTTTAATTCCTTCAGAGTACGATCACTTTATGGTAATGCAGTTAATGACAAAGGCATGGCATTGTTTCCTGAAAAAGTGAATGACAAATTTGTAATCTGCTCACGCCAGGGCTCAGAATTATTAAGCATAATGTTTTCGGATGATTTATATAAATGGGAAAGTTATCAGTTGCTAAGAGAGCCTGAATTTGAATGGGAGTTTGTACAGATAGGCAACTGCGGCTCGCCGATAAAAACGGATAAAGGCTGGCTGTTGCTAACTCACGGCGTTGGCGCAATGAGAAAGTATGTTATCAGTGCTATACTCCTTGACCTGAACGATCCATCAAAAATTATTGGGAGATTAACTAAACCAATGATTACTGCTGATGAAGAAGAACGTGAAGGTTATGTTCCTAATGTGGTTTATACATGTGGTATGCTGCAGCATGGAAAGTTGTTGATCATCCCTTATGCAATATCCGATTTTGCTACGGTGTTTGCATCTGTTGAAATAGATGAAATTTTAAATGAGATGAAATGAAAATTATAACGTCATCGCGGGGAAAAACCAGAGGTACGAGGGTTTTGACGAAGCCCGTCCGAATGGCACAGTCCGGCGGACAATCTCCAGAAATACTTGCCGAAGATAGTTTGGGTTCGCTCGCTTTGAAAATAATATTTTTTATTTTATGTGTGAGCGTAATTTCTTTTTTATCAGCATGTAAAAATAAAAAGGCTCCGCAGGAGCCGCCTTAAATCTTTTAAAACATATAATATATGGCCGAAGTTAAATTAGAACATATCTCCAAGGTATATGATGACAATAAAAAAAATTCATCAATCCCGATGGCTATCGGGACAAAAACCATTGATGATATTTCATTTACAGTTCATGATAAAGAATTTATGGTATTGGTTGGCCCATCCGGCTGCGGCAAATC
>JANXQO010000142.1 GCA_025353485.1 Chitinophagales bacterium | reverse complement strand
CAGGATACACTAACGAAGATCCTTTTTTTGTGGGATTAGGATATAGTGCAACTCACTTTAAATGGAGAAAATTTCCTTTCATTTACAAACAGGATATAGGTGTAAAATATTCTATAACACAAAAGGCATTTAGTGTTTTTTACCAGGGACTTTTTCCCAGGTTTATTGGCAAATGGGATCTTCTTTTAAATGCTGATTACGATGCCATACGCTGGATAAATTTTTATGGTATTGGAAATGAAACCAAATTCACTACCAAAAATATTAAGTTCAACAGAACACAAACAAAAGAAATTAATGGTGAAATTGGCTTGCAGAGAAAATTTGGGAAAAATACATTTACTGTTTCCGGCTTTTACAAAAGCGTTAGAATAATCAATGATACAGGAAGGTTTGTTATTAAAAATATTGCTCCAACCCAGCCCAATATTTTTATGACAAATAATTATGCAGGTGGCCAACTTGATTATAAGTATATCCATTTTAATGATTCAATAGTTCCAACTGCCGGATTTTCATTTATAGCCAATGCAGGTCATTACCAAAATCTTACACAAAGCACTTCGTTTCAAAAATACTCAGGAATAGTTCAGATTTATATTCCTCTTATTTCAAAATTCTCACTTGCTATAAGGGCCGCCGGGGGAACAGTTACGGGGAATCCTTTGTTTTATGAATTGCCTCATATGGGTGGGGCTGATGATCTTCGGGGGTATAGGCGTGAAAGATTTTTTGGTAAAACAGCTTTCTCAAACAGCAATGAACTTAGGTTTATTACCAACTTAAGAAGCTATCTTATGAATGGAAAAATTGGCTTTTCAGTTTTTTATGATGAAGGCAGGGTTTGGCAGCCTTTAGAAACTTCTGATACATGGCATACTGATTACGGTGCAGGATTATTATTGTCGCCATTTAATGGACTTTTAGCAAATCTTGCGTATGGTATTTCTGAAGAGAAAAAAATGGTACAGTTACGTCTTATTAAATCTTTTTAATATTTCATGCAGAATATAAAGGCAATCATTTTTGATCTTGGCGGGGTTATTTTAAATATTGATTACAACAAAACCCGCAACGCTTTTGGAGACCTGGGAGTAAAAAATTTTGATGAGATGTACTCTCAAAAAAATGCTAATCCTCTTTTCCACGATTTAGAAGAAGGCAAAATAAATGAAGCAGAATTTTATAATGCATTCAGAATGTCAACCCATCCTGGGTTAACAGATCAGCAAATTAAAACAGCGTGGAATGCAATGCTGCTGGATTATAGAGAAGAAGCATTACAGAAGCTTACAACAATCAAACATAAATACAGGCTGTATTTGCTAAGCAATACAAATAGTATTCACCTGCAGGCATTTAATAAAATTTATAAAGACGGGAACAATAATGGAGTTTGGGAAGATTATTTTGATAAAATTTATTATTCTCATGAAATTGGTTATCGAAAACCTGGCAACGAAGCTTATGACTATGTTTTAAAAGAAAATAAGTTAATTGCCTCTGAAACTTTATTTATTGATGATTCATTGCAGAATATTAATGCTGCTAAAGCTTTAGGGTTACAAACCATTTTTTTAGAAGAAGGGATGAAGGTAGAAGATTTAGAATTATAGGATAATTATTTCAATTTACTATTTACCACTCACTATTTTATCTCCTCGTAATCAATATAATCTTCTTTCTTTGCCGGCTCTTGTGCAGTTGTTTTGGTGGAGGAAGTTTGTTGTTTATTGAATGTATTCATTTGGTCCTGCATCTTATTATGCATTTCACCAAATTGTTTTTTTACTTTTTTGGTGGTATGATA
>JANXQO010000110.1 GCA_025353485.1 Chitinophagales bacterium | reverse complement strand
GAAGATCTGGATCAAACATTAAAAGCTGTTGATAGTTTTTCTAATTAATCATTGAAAAAATTAAAGCCTCCCAAATTTCTTCGGGGGGCTTTTCTATTATGTACTTTTACGAAATTTAAAAAATGAACGGAGATAGGAGTATCTCCGTTCTTGCCCTAATAAAACCCTAAACCAGCAAAAAAAAATCAAACATTTATTATCAAACCCACTATTCAAACTTAAAAGTGTTTTTAGAACTTTTGTATTTTTCATGAGCAACGGCCCCGGTATGCAAATTATTTTTTTTGAATACTGAGAAGTTTGTTAGCGAATAATTACTGCCCAACACTATGCCAAAACCAAATAATTGTGGAAAACTTTATTAATCCATCTACCTATTACTTTTAACCCATCTTTCTGTGTTTTTAAGATGCTCATTTTATAAGCAAAGTGGGGCATTAATTCCTTACCTTCACCTCCTTTTTTCCACAAAGATTTGGCTATAGTTATGAGTCGCTATAAAGAATATCAACAATTAAATTTGCCCGTAATTGCACAAGAAATTCTGGCAGAATGGGACAATAATAAAGTATTTGAAAAAAGCGTTGAATTAAGAGTTGGCAACACTCCATTTGTTTTTTATGAAGGCCCTCCAAGTGCTAATGGAATGCCGGGTATTCATCATGTTATTTCCCGAACATTAAAGGACCTGGTGTGCAGGTATAAGACAATGCAGGGTTTCCAGGTAAAACGTAAAGGGGGCTGGGATACTCACGGCTTACCTGTTGAGCTTGGGGTAGAAAAACTTTTAGGGATAACAAAAGAAGATATAGGCAAAAAAATATCTGTTGAGGAATATAATGCCACCTGCCGCAGAGAGGTTTTAAAATTTAAAGATCAATGGGATGATCTTACAAAGAGAATGGGTTATTGGGTTGATCTGGAACATCCCTATATCACTTTCGAAAATAATTACATTGAAACTTTGTGGTGGTGCTTAAAAGAATTGTACAATAAAAATTTGTTGTACGAAGATGTAAGCATTCAACCATATTCGCCGGCAGCGGGAACAGGATTAAGCTCTCACGAATTAAATCAACCGGGTACTTATAAAGATGTGAAGGATACAAGTGTAGTGGCGATGTTTAAGGCAGGCAATGAGTCAATAGTCAATAGTAAATTGCACAAGCAAATTAGCTCTAATGACTTACTGACCAATGATATTTTCTTTCTTGCCTGGACAACAACTCCATGGACACTTCCTTCCAATCTTGGCTTAGCTGTTGGAAGATTTATAGATTATGTTTTAGTAAAAACTTTTAATCCTTATACACATCTACCTGCAAATATTATTCTTGCTAAATTATTAGTGAATAAATATTTTAAGACCGAAGATGAAAAAGGAAATTTTGAAATTTACAATGAGAAATCTAAAATACTACCCTGGGAAATTTTAAGTGAGTTTAAAGGAGAAGTTTTGGAGAATTTGGAATATGAACAGCTTCTTCCTTTCGAAGCAAACACTTTAGAAAAAATTCAGGAAATAACTCCCGGTGCTCAACCCTTTAAAGTTGTGTTAGGAGATTTTGTAACCACAGAAGATGGAACCGGTATTGTTCATACATCTCCTGCTTTTGGCGCTGATGACTTTAAAGCCGGTAAAAAAAATAATCTTGGCATATTAACCCTTGTTGACAAAGAAGGAAAATTTGTTGACGGTATTGGAGAATTTAGCGGAAGGTTTGTAAAAGATTACAGGAATGAAAAAAATTATACTGATGTAAATGTTGATATAGCTGTAAAACTTAAAAAAGAGAACAGGGCTTTTAAAGTAGAAAAATATGAGCACAGTTATCCACATTGCTGGCGTACCGATAAGCCAATAATTTATTATCCGCTTGATGCATGGTTCATTAGAACTACTGCTGTAAAAGACAGGATGATTGAATTGAATAATACCATCAACTGGAAACCAGCTTCTACTGGCACAGGCCGCTTTGGTAATTGGCTCGAAAATATGGTTGACTGGAACCTTAGCCGCAGCCGTTACTGGGGAACACCATTACCAATCTGGAGAACAGAAGATGGAACACAAGAAAAATGTATTGGATCAATTGATGAATTAAACAATGAAATAAAAAAAGCAAGTGAGGTGTTAGGTGGGGATGTAAACAAACATTATCTGCATGAAGGCATTCTTGATCTTCATAAACCTTTTGTTGATGATATAATTCTTGTAAGTGAAACCGGTAAACCAATGACCCGTGTCTCTGACCTGATAGATGTTTGGTTTGATAGTGGCGCAATGCCGTATGCCCAATGGGGATTGCCAAAAGAAAGAAAAAATAGTAATCCTACTAAAGAAGAATGTGTTAACTATTGGAATAAACTTCAAGGCTCCTCCTCCACGGGGGGAGGCTGGGAGGGGGCAGATTTTATTGCCGAAGGAGTTGACCAGACAAGAGGTTGGTTTTATACATTGCATGCCTTAGGCGTTTTATTATTTGATAGTGTTGCTTTCAAAACGGTTGTGAGTAATGGCTTTGTGTTGGATAAAAATGGAAATAAAATGAGCAAGAGGCTGGGCAATGTTGTTGATCCGTTTGAAACCTTAAGCATTTTTGGGCCAGATGCCACACGATGGTATCTTATAACAAATGCCTCACCATGGGATAATTTAAAATTTGATATTGAAGGGATAAAAGAAATTCAACGTAAATTTTTTGGAACGCTTTATAACACCTATCAATTCTTTGCTTTATATGCCAATGTAGATGGTTTCTCATTTAAGGAAAAGTATATTCCTGTTGCAGAAAGGCCTGAAATTGACCGCTGGATATTATCTTCTCTAAATAGCGTGATATTGGAAGTGCAGCAAAATTTAGATAATTATGAGCCTACTCCTGCCGGAAGAGCAATCGAAAATTTTGTAGATCAACACCTGAGTAACTGGTATGTTCGTCTTTGCCGCCGCCGTTTTTGGAAAGGTGAGTATGAGCAGGATAAGATTTCTGCTTATCAAACTTTATACGAATGTTTGCAAACCCTTTGCGGTCTTATGGCTCCCGTTGCTCCATTCTTTGCTGAATGGTTGTTTAAAAATTTAAATGATATTACTAAAAGAAGTAAACATATTTCTATTCACCATACTGATTTCCCTAAAGTTGACAATACAATAATAAATACATCATTAGAAAAAAGAATGCAACTGGCCCAGGATGTTGCCTCTTTAATATTATCGCTGCGTAAAAAAGTAAATATTAAAGTTAGACAGCCATTACAAAAAGTGATGATACCCGCTATTGAGTCCGATCTTTTAGAAAATATAAGATCGGTTGAAGATATTATTAAGAGTGAAACAAATATTAAAGAGATAGAAATCCTTTCAGCGGATAATGATTTTATAAGTAAAAAAGCAAAAGCAAATTTCAAAACCTTAGGCAAAAAACTGGGGACTAAAATGAAATGGGCTGCGGAGAAAATTCAGCTATTAAATAATATAGAAATAGAGAACATCCAAAAAGGAGAATATCTTTTGAACCCTGACTTTGAATTAAAGAAAGAAGAACCTGTATACATTACAAACGATGACATTGAAATAAGCACAGATGAAATTCCCGGATACGAGGTTATTTCAAAGGGACCATTAACAGTTGCATTGGATATAACCATTACAGAAAAACTAAAGATGGAAGGAGAGGCTCGTGAGTTTGTAAACCGTATTCAGAATATCAGGAAAGAACTCAACTTTGAACTGACTGATAAAGTTTTGGTTAAAGTGCTTGAAAATGAAACTATCAAGGACTCAATTACTCAATTTAATGATTATATTTGCGCCGAAATTTTGGCAGATAAACTTGAATTTCTGTCTGAAATTAAGGATGGCACAACCATCGAAGTAAATCATCATCAACTAAAAGTGAACGTAATTAAAAAAGGAGATTAGTATGGCTACTACCAAAAAAATTGCAAAAGGTGCTTCAAAAAAGCAGGTTTCTAAAACACCAGTTAAAAAACCAGCTGTTAAAAAAGCTGCTAAACCTGTGCAATCAAAAGTGAAAAAAGCTATTAAGATATTTAAGCCCGTAGCTAAAAAAGCAGTGTCTAAAAAGGCTAAACCTTCTCCGAAAAAATCAGCCAAACCTATTAAGAACCCTATACCGGCAAAAAAAACTGCTAAGCCGGTTGCTAAAAAAGCAGTACATAAAAAAGTGGTTACACCTGTAAAAAAATCTACCCCAATTAAAAAGCCTGTAAAGGCAGCACCTAAAAAATCTTCTGTAGTAATAAATAAGACGAACGTCTCTGTAAAAAAACCAGTCAAAGTAGTGCTTATTAAACAGGAGAGCAAAAAGCCGGAATTAAAACCTTTACCAAAAGCTAAGGATATTAAAGTTCCTGCTCCAAAGGCAGTTGTTCTGCCAAAAATAACTGCTACCAAGGCCCGCAAATATGAACCTGGGTTTACCAAATCTGTTTTAGACCAGGCACCACAGGAAAACAATGGACCAACTATGCGTTACAGCGATTCAGAGTTAAATGAATTCAGAGAACTGATTCAGCGAAAACTTGAAACTGCTAAAAAAGAATTGGGTTATCTGCAGGGATTGATTACAAGAAAAGATGAAATGGGTGGTGACGATACTGATAACCGATATATGACCATGGAAGATGGAAGTCTTAGTATGGAAAGAGAGCAGTTAAGCCAGATGGCAAGCCGCCAGATTACTTTTATTGATCATCTTGAAAAGGCAATGATGCGTATTGAAAATAAAACATACGGTATTTGCCGGGTAACAGGCAAATTAATTGATAAAGCCCGTTTACGTGCTGTTCCGCATGCTACACTCTCTATTGAGGCAAAAATGGGTATTGTAAAATAGGTACAGTTTTTTTTTGTGCTTTTCCTTAAGTATTAAATATTAAATTAATTATCGTTAAATATATAAGGCGATTAATATTTTTTAGTAGAGGCTATTGCATTTAAAAAAAATTGTTTCTACTTTTACCCTAATTACCTCTATATCCTCCTCAAGAACCTATACTCCTTTATTTTTTTTCGATATCTTAATCAGGAAGGCAAATGCTTACTCTTTAGCGTTAACTGTGGTTAATTAATACTACTTCTTTAATTCTGTCCTCGAAGAATCATTGTATTCTTTTTTTACCTCTATAAACCTAATTAAGATGAAAATTTTTACATGCAAGCCATGCAAATGGCAATTTCTTCCCGGTTTAGTATTTTCTATTTCCTTTATTTTTTTTACATCAGTCCTGCATGCACAGTTTCGAAACTACAATATTGTTTATACAGACAATGCTAAAGGCAATATTGTAATGTTTGGCAATACACTTATGCATATAGTTGATAATAACGCTGTAAATACAACTAAGATGAATGATAACAGCGCCACTGGCAACAGCATATATGGTAACGATAATGAAAACATGCAATATGTAGATATTGATGGTAGCGGATTAACAGGAGCCGCAACAAGAAATTCATCTACTGCTGATCTTGTATTGCCTTCCGGTACTAACACAATTAAATTAGCCAGGTTATATTGGGGTGGGCGTGTAAAGGATGCAGACTTTGATCTTACACAAACCGCTAACAAAAAAATTAAGATCAGAAAAGGAACCTTGGCAGGTTACAGTGAGTTTACAGCATTACAAATTGATAAAAATAGCACCACACTTAATAGTGAAGCTTATTCGCAATACCAGGCATTTACTGATATTACATCATTTATTCAAACCAATGGCTCCGGAACGTATTCCATAGGTAATGCTCCATTATCAACAGGAAGTATTTCCAGCGGAGGAAATTATGGTGGCTGGTGTATTGTAATAGTGTACGAAAATCCAACTTTAAATTTTAACAGCCTCAGGTTATACGATGGATTTCAACAGGTATTTAATAATGGTAATCCGCTTATAACCTCAGTTACTTTAACAGGTTTAAATGTTCCATCCGGTGCTCTTTCACAAAGTGATGCAAAAATGGGTGTAGTGGCATGGGAAGGCGATGCCAACTTACAGGGTGATTTTTTAAAGATAAATGGAAATACTTTTTCCAATGGGATAAACTCAGCTACAAATCCATGGAATGGAACTATTAGTGATAATGGTGTACATGTAACTACAAAAAATCCAAACTATACTAATCAAATGGGAATTGATATTGACCAGTTTGAAGTTGGAACAGGATATGGCATTTTACCAAATGCAAGCACTGCTGTATTAGAATTCGGTACTGAGGCTGATCAATATTTCCCGGGTATAATAAGCTTTGTAATAAAAATGAAAGACCCTACAATTACAATTGATAAACTTGTAACAGATGCAAATAATAATATGACCGCAGAAGTTGGAGAAGTATTAACCTATACTCTTAAAGGTACAAACCTTGGTACTGGTAACGCCAATAAAGTTGTGATTACTGATACACTTCCAAATACAGTAACCTATTTGCCAAACTCCTTAAAGGTTATCAGTTCGCCGGGTATTACAGCAGGAATAAAAACAGATATATCCGGTGATGATATTGCTGAATTTATTTCCAATGGCTCTATTCATACAGTAATTTTCAGACTGGGTACAGGCGCAAATAATATTGATGGCGGTACTTTGGTATCTAATGAAACGTATGAAGTTCAATTTAAGGTTACCGTAAATAACCCCGGAACAGGTAACCCGATACCATCAATAATAAATACTGCCAGAATAAAAGCAAAGTCTGATGCTAATGTAGATTACACAGATGATGGCACCGCAATTATTAATCCGCAGGGAGGCCCGTTAGCTGTAACTTTAGTTTATTTAAAAGCCTCATTACAATCTAAAAATATTGTAGGCATTACATGGGAAACTTCGCTTGAAATAAATTGTAAATATTACGACGTTGAAAGAAGTTTAGACGGAAATTTATTTACAAAAGTAGCCACCGTACAAGGTAATGGCACTTCTTCAACAGCACATGCATACTCAGTATCAGATGAAATTACTGCTGTTACATCTCCGGTAATTTATTATCGCCTTAAACAGTTTGATCTTGATAATAAACAAAATATTTCTACTATAGTTGCTGTAAGACGGGGTAAGGATAGCAGGCCGCTTATTGTTTCTCCCAATCCCTTCACAAGCTATGTTAGCATTAGTGTTGACTGGGCAGATAATGAATATGGCAAGGTAAAAGTTATTGATGCATCCGGTAAAGATGTAATAGTAAATTCAATACAATTATTTAAAGGAATAAATTATATAAGGATTGATAATATGTCTAAATTACCAGCCGGTAATTATTTCATCCAGATTTTATCATCGCAAAAATATATAACTAGCAGGATACTTAAGCAATAACCTTAAACTGCTGATCAAAAACAAAAACGACAGGTAAATTGCCTGTCGTTTTTGTTTTTACTAATGTTACTTCACTTCCTGCATATCTACAAGACGTTTATAAAAACCATTTTTTTCTATAAGTGAATCATGCGTACCTCTTTCAACAATTTTACCCTGTTGTAAAACGATGATCTCATCTGCATGGCGAATGGTACTTAGCCTGTGAGCGATAACAATACTTGTGCGGTTCTTCATCAGGTTATTAATGGCATCCTGTACCAGGCGTTCGCTTTCTGTATCAAGAGAAGAAGTTGCTTCATCGAGAATTAATATGGGAGGGTTTTTTAAAACTGCTCTTGCAATAGTGATGCGTTGTTTTTCTCCACCACTTAATTTATTTCCCCGTTCACCAATGTTGGTTTGGTAGCCTTCTTCTTTTTGTAAAATAAAATTATGTGCATTGGCAATTTTGGCGGCATTAATTATTTGTTCTTCTGTGGGGTTATCCATACCCAGTGCAATGTTATTTGCAATGGTATCATTAAAAAGAATTGGCTCCTGCGTTACAATACCCATTTGGCTGCGGATGGATGCCAAAGAATATTCCTTTATATTAATATCATCTATCAATAATTCACCAGTACCTACATCATGAAAACGGGGAATAAGGTCAACCAATGTACTTTTACCGGCCCCTGACGAACCTACCAATGCCAC
>JANXQO010000068.1 GCA_025353485.1 Chitinophagales bacterium | reverse complement strand
CATTTTAGCGGAACAATTTCAAATAAAACCTGATAATCAGAATTGGTAAGTGTAAGATTTTTTAAATACCTGGCAAGTGCATAATCAGCAATTTTTATCTGGAAGCTATCTGCCATTAAACTTTGCTGAATATTTTTAGATGTTTTCCATATTACTATTTCCTGAGGGGTAACAATATAAATCGAATCGGGTGAATAGTTATCCATGCCAGACTCCACAAAAAGAATGCCACCATCATTAACCAAAGAGGCCTGTGGAATATCTTTAAAAAAAGATTGATATATTTTTTTGCTATCCTGATCAGCAATTTTAAGTTGTACCTGAACAGCCAATTCTCCATAATTTATTTTATCAAGATATATCCATGCTCTTTTTATTTGATCTTTTGAAACAGGCTTATCTAATTTTATTTTAGAATAATATTGATCTGCGTAAGTAACCGTTCCGGTAGCCAAGGGGGCAACATTTAAAGTATCAGCAAGGCGTGTATCAGGTTTATACAATTTTACTGTTGTGCCTTCAAAGATTCCATAAATTTTTCCCACCTTAATTTGTACAGTTCCATTCATTTCTATGCTATCTGCATCGGCTGAATAATACACAGGCTTTGATACCATTTTACCACCGAAAATAACTTTGTTCAATGTTCCTTCTGCTTGAGGTGTTTGCCCCGGCACTAAAGTTCCCATTTCTACCTTTATATCATCAAACAAACCCTGGTAGGTTGTATTTTTATCTCCTTTCTCAATTTTTTCCAATGCTTTGCTGAATGCCAGTGAGAGCGAGCCTACTCCTTTTTTATCAGGCAATACAACTTCTGAATTACATTGATCAGGTGCTGATGCAAAATATGCAGCCATCGGTGCAAGATCATTTCCATCTTCAACAACACCATAATCATTATCGCCGGTTGTAAATTTTTTAATTTTTAATTTTTTAAAATATTCAGGGCTTGCATAAATTTTATTTGTGCCACGCTTAACTCCTAATCCACGGGTCATTGTTCCTGAATGGCATGCATCAATTATCACCAATAAATTTCCTGTTGGGCCAAGTACAGTTCTCAATTCTTTTATTTTTTGTGCTAACAGGTCATCCCTAAAATGCTTTATTGGAGCCCCGGCTTTATACTCCTGAAGAGCATCATAAGAAACCAATGCCTCATCCAGGCCATCGCCTTCATCTCCATTATCATCTTCTATCTGCTCGCCATGGCCCGAAAAGTGAAACACAACAATATCACCCTTTTTTGCTTTTTGAATCAGATATTTATCAAAAGCATTTGTCATCCCTGCAAGCGTTGCCTGTTGATCTTTTAGTACTGTAATATTTTCATCTTTAAATCCCTGTCCTTTTAAAGCGCCTTTAATGAGGGGAACATCATTTGCAGAACTAAGTTCGGGCCAATCAGAGGTAACGGGGTATTTGCCAATGGCAACAATTAAGGCGATTTATTGGGATCCTGGGCTGCGGCGTGTAAACAAATAAATGCAAAAAAAAAAGTAAAAAATTTAATCTCATATATTTTTAATTTTTAGCATTTTTGTAAGTTGGCGATCCAAACATAATAGATAAAGTATTTTTTTTTCAACTATTTTTTTGCATTTAACAATCCATATTTAATTGGCTTACTTTCATAAAATGAATTTGAATGAGTTAACAATTTCACCTTTGGGTGACTCCGCAATATTATTAAATTTTGAAAATAAAATTGATGAAACTCTTAACAGGAAAGTATTACGCCTGTTTCATGAATTACAAAAAAAATCGTTTCCATTTGTTAAAGATATTGTTCCCGCATACAGTTCGTTGGTTATTTTTTATGATTTGTTAATTATAAAAAACAAAAGCCCGGTTAACAAAACTTATTTGGAAATAGTTACGGATCAAATTAAAAATATACTTTTTGAAGATATAGAAATTTCTTCTCTTTCATCACGAAAAATAAAAATCCCTGTGTGCTATTCTGAAAAATATGCGTTGGATATAAACGATATCTCAAAAGAAAAAAAAATATCTGTGGATGAAATTATTCATTTACATACAGCAAAAAAATACAGGGTTTACATGATAGGTTTTTTACCCGGCTTTGCATATATGGGAGAAGTAGATGAACGGATTGCAATGCCACGTAGAGCACAACCACGCACAATTGTAGAAGCAGGCTCTATAGGAATTGCGGGAAGGCAAACGGGTATTTATCCATTTGATTCTCCCGGCGGATGGCAAATTATTGGAAAAACTCCTCAAAAAATATTTGACAAAGAGAAGAACGACCCGGTTTTATTACAGCTAGGCGATGAAATAGAATTTTATTCAATAACAGAAGATGAGCTTACAAATAATTAAATCAGGTTTGTTAGATACTATCCAGGACCAGGGCAGGTATGGATATCAGCATCTCGGGATAAATCCCGGAGGTGCAATGGATCGCTTTTCTTCACAATCAGGCAATGCTTTATTGGGCAAGGATTTTAATTCACCTGTTATTGAGATACACTTTCCTGCACCCATAATATTATTTCAAAAAGAAACCATCATTTGTATCACAGGTGCAGATTTTTCGCCAACGATCAATCACAAAAAAATTTTAAATAACCAGCCAATTGCGATAAATGAAAATACTGTATTACAATTTGAAAAAATGCTGTCAGGAGCCCGTTGTTGTATAACAATTCTGCATGATCCTGATCTTGATAAATGGTTAAACAGTTATAGCACTAATCTTGTTGCAGGTGCAGGAGGTTTTAAGGGAAGGGCTTTAAAAAAAGGAGACATTCTGAATTTTAAAAATAATTTTGACTGCAAATACTTAGCAGCAGAAAAAGATTTTGAATTGCTGCCATGGAAAGCAAGTGAAACCTTTACATCAAAAAAAGAAATAAGATTTATAAAAGGAAGTGAATGGGATTGGCTTACTGATGATGCTATAAAGATTTTTGCAGAAAGCAATTACAAAATTTTAAATAATTCAAACAGGATGGGCTATCGCTTACAAGGAGATGCATTGAAAGTAAAAGAGGAAATACAATTGATATCTTCCGGTCTAACATTTGGAACCATACAGTTATTACCGGACGGGCAATTGATAGTATTGATGGCTGATCATCAAACTACAGGCGGTTATCCAAGGATAGGACATGTTATCAGCGCTGATCTTTCAATGCTTGCCCAATGTAATCCGGGGAATGAAATAAAATTTTCTTCTGTTGAACTTGCTATTGCAGAACAGGAACTTATTCAACAACAAAGAGGCTTACAGCAAATGCAAACTGCATCTAAATTTAAAATAGAAAAATTATTGTCCAACATCTCAACTCCTGGAGGGTTTTGAACCCTCCAGGAGTTTTAAATAAATTGAATGTTACTTTGTGATCTTAATTGTGATATGGGGGAAGGCATAGGCAATGATGAATTGATAATGCCTTACATCACCTCTGCAAACATTGCCTGTGGCTATCATGCAGGTGATGAAGAAACAATACGCCAAACAATTTTGCTTGCACAAAAATATAAAGTGAATATCGGAGCACACCCATCTTTTTTAGACAAAGAAAATTTTGGCAGAACAGAAATTAAAAATTCACCGCAGGAAGTTTACGAATTAGTATCTAAACAAATACATCTTTTACAAAAAATTGCTGAAAATAACAATGCAGCATTACATCATATAAAGCCGCATGGAGCTTTGTATAATATGGCGGCAAAAGATAAACTGTTAGCGCAGGCAATTGCAAAAGCCGTAAATGACTGTGACAAAAATTTAATTTTATTTGGGTTAAGCAACAGCTTTTTAATTATCGAAGCAAACGCAATTAAATTAAAAACAGCAAGTGAAGTTTTTGCTGACCGCACCTATCAGGATGATGGAAGTCTTACACCACGATCGCAACCAAATGCTTTGATAGAAAATACTGATAAGGCCATACAACAGGTTTTAATGATGACGAAACATGGAAAAGTAAAAACAATTTCAGGAAAAGAAATAGCAATTGTTTCAGACACAATTTGTATTCATGGTGATGGGAAAAATGCGGTAGAGTTTGCGAAAGCAATAAGCGGTTTATTGCACGCAAAGGCGCAAAGAAAATAAAGACGCTAAGTTCATTGCGCCTTTTCTTAATTTTATTTAGCGCCTTTGCGTGAAACCCTAAAACAATTTCCCCCACATATCCTGCACAGCCAAATATCCCATCCAACTCATTGCAACAACAACAACCCATCCTGAAAGCTGCATCCACAGCGGATGCTGATAGCCTTTCATCAAACGCTTTTGTGTGGCAGCAATTAATATAACAGCCAATGCAATCGGCAGAATCAAGCCATTAACAGCGCCTGCTAAAATTAATAACTGCCTTGGCTTGCCAATAAATACAAAGATGATGGTAGTGATAATAATAAAAAGAGAAATGAACCATCTCTCGTATTTTACAAACATTGGATGAAATGTTTTGAAAAAAGAAACAGAGGTATATGATGCGCCAATTACCGAAGAGATTGCTGCACTCCATAATACCACACCAAAAATTTTAAATCCAATTTGCCCTGCTGCCGATTTAAAAATACTTCCTGCAGGATTATCATTATCCAACACTGCGCCATGAGACAATACACCAACCACCGCAGCAAAAAGAATGAACCGCATTAATGCAGAAATGAGAACACCACTTATTGCACTTCTGTTTACAATTGGAATACTTTCTTTTCCTTTTATCCCTGCATCAAGCAAACGGTGAGCTCCTGAAAAAGTAATGTATCCGCCGACAGTTCCGCCTACAATAGTCACTATTGCAGCGGTGCTTATTTTTTCGGGAATGAATGTATGGTGCACTGCTTGTGCTAATGGAGGATGTGCAAGAAATGCAATGATGAGTGTGAGTGCAATTTTTATTATTCCTAAAAAAGGTGTGAGAACATCCAGCATCTTGCCTATCTCTCTTACCCAAAATAATATTAGTGCAATAACACAACTGATGATGGCGCCCTGCTGAAATGATAAGCCTGTCAATACATTCACGCCTAATCCGCAACCAGCAATGTTGCCGATGTTGAATGCAAAGCCGCCGATGACAACCAGCATCATTAAAAAAAAACCTAAGCCTGGCAATAATTTATTGGCAAGATCCTGCGCTCTTAATTCGCTGATGGTAAGTATGCGCCATGTGTTTAATTGTGCGCCGATATCCAGCAATACAGAAACCAATATTACAAAGCCGAAGCTTGTCATTAGTTGTTGCGTAAACACAGTTGTTTGTGTAAGGAACCCCGGACCGATGGAAGAGTTAGCCATTAAAAATGCAGCGCCCAAAACAGCAGAGCTTCTGCCAAAGAATTTGAATTTGTTTTGTTTTTTTGTAGCCATCTTTTGTACTGCTATTAAGCTTTATTGGCTCCGATAGCTATCGGAGCACTCTTGTACAGTATATCATTACTCTACATTTTTTTAGTATCGCAAAGAACGCTGAGCATTCGCAAAGAACGCAAACTTATCTCTGCGACCTTTGCGTTCCCTTTGTGCACTTTGCGATACTTATTTTAACCCAATATAAGGCAGCTTAGGGAAATAAACGTTTGTATATTATGAGTTAGCAGTAAGAGGAACATTCCCTGCATTTATATACTTTGCTTTGCCGGGATGATACTAATTTTCACTCAACATGTTTTCTTCTCTTTGTGTAATCTGTTGTAGTTTTTTTTCGTTGGTCTGATAAACAAGATGTGTTATTATGGTAGCCATTGCAACAGATACAGGAGCAACAATGTAAAAACTTGTCCACCCTCCCATGCTTCTATCATTCATTATAAGTTTAAGTAAAAAGAAAAGGGAGAGGAATAAAACAGTACTCCATGCAATAATATATTGCAGGTAATATTTCCATTTAGGACCTTCCTTTTGGAACTCCCAATCTCTTATAAATTTTTTTTCTTTTTTTGAAAGCATCTATCAATTATTATTTCATTCCGTAAATCTTCCTTAAAGGCTGAAACCTGGAGGGGGCTACACGGCAATTTCACCTTTCATATAAAAAACACAGTTGCCCCCCATCTTTACCCTGTCACTATTTTGCTCACACATAAGTACACCACCCCGCTGCGATAACTGGTGTGCCAATAATTTTTCTTTCCCTAATTTATCTGACCAGAAAGGAATGAGTTGTGAATGAGCAGAGCCCGTAACGGGATCTTCATTAACGCCAACTGTGGGAGCAAAAAATCTCGAAACAAAATCAACTTCTTTTCCGGGAGCTGTAATTATAATTTTATAACCCGTTTTATTTATCAAAGCAAAATCAGGAACACATTTTTTTACGGCTTCTTCATTCATTAATTCCACCAGCAGGTCCCTGTGTTTATAAACCCCAACTATTTCTACGCCGCCCAATGCCTTCTGCAATTCTACAGGATAAGTATTAAATCTTTCTGGCTTCCATGATGGGAAATCCATCAGGATAAATTCGCCTTTCTTCTTCACTTTTAATATGCCGCTTTTGCAGCTTAATTTAATTTCTTTCTTATGATAACCCAACATATTAAAAAGTACATAGGCAGATGCTAATGTAGCATGGCCACAAAGATCAATTTCACAAACAGGTGTAAACCATCTTATTTCAAAGTCTGCATCCCCACTCTTTGCCGGACAAATAAAAGCAGTCTCAGCAAGATTATTTTCCATTGCAATATTCTGCATCAGCTCTTCATCAATCCAATAATCCAATGGAATTACTGCAGCAGGATTTCCTTTAAAAAGCTTATCTGTAAATGCGTCTATTTGGTAAAGAGTCATATAAAAAAATAAGCAATTGACAATAGGCAATAAGCAAATTGGTGATTAATATTTGTCGGGATTGTTTACATTCCTTGCTGCCATTTCTTAATGTTAGGGATTCTATTCCAATTTCGTATTGCTATTGCTTATTGCTTATTGCCGATTTGTTTTATTCCGCCATCATCTCTTTCACTACCCTGATAACATCTTCTACATTGGGTTTGCTAAAATAATCTCCATCAGTACCATAAGAAGGACGGTGTGCTTTTCCTGTTATTGTTCTTGGAGAAACATCAAGATATTTATACCCCCCCTGTTCTTCCATCACTTTATTAAACATAAATGCTGTGGCTCCTCCGGGTACATCTTCATCAATAAATACAATACGATTTGTCTTTTTTAATGACGCAAGAATTTTGTGGCTGATATCAAAAGGTAATAAAGTTTGTACATCAATAATCTCGCAGCTTATTTTTAAGGTATCTAAAATTTCTGCAGCCTCCTGAACAATGCGTGCAGTGGAACCATACGTTACCATAGTAATATCAATTCCCTCTTTTATAATTTCAGGCACTCCTAGCGGTATGGTATATTCAATTAAATTAGATGGAAGTTTTTCTTTTAAACGATAACCATTAAGGCATTCAACAATTATTGCAGGATCATTTCCCTGTAGTAAAGTATTGTACATACCAACAGCCTGCACCATATTACGCGGAACACAAACAAACATTCCATGCAATGCATTTATTGTCATCCCCATTGGTGAGCCGCTGTGCCATATACCTTCCAGCCGGTGCCCCCGTGTACGAACAATCAGCGGGCAACTTTGCTGGCCTTTTGTTCTAAAATGAGTGGTTGCCACATCATCACTCAAAGGCTGCAATCCGTATAATAAATAATCAAGATATTGAATTTCAGCAATAGGCCGCAATCCCCGTAAAGCCAGGCCTATCCCCTGCCCCATGATGGTAAGTTCTCTTATACCGGTATCAAAAATTTTGTTGTCTCCATATTTTTTTTGCAGGCCGCTAAAGCCCTGGTTAACGTCGCCGATAAAGCCAAGATCTTCGCCAAATGCAATTACTTTTTTATTGGCAGCAAACAGCTCATCAAAATATCTGTTCAACACTTCGTATCCATTTACTGTTGGTGCATCATTTTTAAAATAAGGTTTTATCTCTGCAACTTTTAGTGCTGATTTTGGTCCTTCGTTGTATAAGTGGCTGTTAAAAAGCGCTGCGTTTTCTGTTGTAAGTTGTGAGTAATAAGTTACGAGTTGCTGGTTATTTGTTACTAGTTCAATAGCCGCTGCTAAAGCTTTCATTACATCTCTTCTCTGCGGTTCTCTGTTAGGGGATAATTCATCTGCGATTTTTTTTATCTCAGGCTTCTCAACTTCTAAACTACTCAACATCTCAACACATTTATTAACCTGCTGTTTTATGGGATCATTATATTTTTCCCATGCATTTTTTTTACTTTCTCTTACAAATTCTTTTGATTCTATTTCAATCTGTTCCAATTCATCTTGTTCGGCAAGTGCATTGGTGAGTATCCATTCTTTCATTTGTTTTATACAATCCCATTTTTTCTCCCACTCCAAACGTCCCTGCTCCTTATACCGCTCATGGCTGCCTGAGGTTGAATGTCCCTGTGGCTGTGTTATCTCCTCCACATGAAATAACGCAGGAATATGGGTTTTCCGCATTTCTTTAATTGCACTTTCCAGCACTTCGCACATACCGGCATAATCCCATCCCTTTAGTTTGTAAATAGTTATGCCATTAGTATTTTCTTCTTTCTGAAAACCTTGCAATGCTTTTGAAACAGATTCTTTAGTAGTTTGATATTTTTTAGGAACAGATATTCCATAACCATCATCCCATACAAAAACTGCAAGGGGAACCTGCAGTACTCCTGCTGCATTAATTGTTTCCCAAAAATGTCCTTCGGAAGTGGATGCATCACCAATGGTGCAAAAACATATCTCATTTCCATTGTCACTTAAATTTGTAAACTCCCGGAATGTTTTTTCATTTCTGAATAATTTTGATGCGAATGCCAGCCCCAAAGCTCTTGGCATTTGCCCGGCAGTGGGTGCAATATCTGCTGATACATTTTTTTTATTTGCGAGGTCAAGCCATTCCCCGCTCTCATCAACAAACTTTGTAGCAAAGTGTGAATTCATTTGCCTGCCTGCACTAAAAGGATCATGATTTAAATCAGGATCAGAAAATAATTGTGAAAAGAATTGTTCAACAGTTGAGAGGCCTGCAGCAAACATAAAAGTTTGATCACGGTAGTAACCGGCACGAAAATCACCATTGTTGAAAAACTTTGCCATAGCAACCTGGGCAACTTCTTTTCCATCGCCAAAAATCCCAAATTTCGCTTTGCCTGTCAATACTTCTTTACGCCCTAATAAACTGGCTTCCCGGCTCTCACAAACCACACGATAATCTCTTAAAATTTCTTCTCTAAAAGTATCAAAAGATAATTTTTCAAGTGAAGCTTTAGTGATGTCAACTGTATGCATACTAGCAAAAATATTAATAATGGCTGATGATTGTTAAAAATCTGATAACCTGTTCACAATTTAGAGCCATTAAATTCGTTTTTGTATCTTTGAAATTCCTAATAAAAAAGCATTGAAAAAAATATTTACTCTTTATTGCGCTTTGTTGTTTACTTATGTAGCAAGTGCACAAACAAATCTTACATTACCACCTAATGCAAAGGAGAATGTACAGGATACGATAAAAAAACCTGAAGATTCAAAAAATAAATCAATTGAACCTGCTCCCGAAGTTATCTCTTTAAAAGAAACTGAATACGATTTTGGCAAAATTCCTCAAGGCAAACCGGTAACCCACGTTTTTACTTATACAAATACAGGCACAACGCCTTTGGTTTTAGATAATGTACAGGCAAGTTGCGGTTGTACTACACCGGAATGGAGCAAAGATGCAATACCTGTCGGCGCAACATCTAAAATAACCGTGGGGTACAATGCCATGAACGACGGACCCTTTACAAAATTTATTACCGTTACATACAACGGAAAGCAAACAAAACAAATCAATATAAAGGGTGATGTATGGAAAACACCTACCACTTCTGCCCCGGAAAATTCCGGATTAGGAACTTTAAAAAATCAATACTAAATTTAAACTATAAAACTCCTCTTAAAATGAAAAAATTATTATTCTCTTTGATGGCTTTTACTTTTGCAACTGCAGTTTTTGCACAAAAGAAAGCAGCTGATGTGGCTAAATTAAGCACAGAAACTTTTGACTTTGGAAAAATAAAGCAAAGTGTTCCTGCTACAGCAACTTTTGTAGTTACCAATATTAGCAAGGAACCTTTGATAATTGAAGCAGCTAATCCAACCTGCGGATGTACTATTTCTGATTATACAAAATCACCTATTGCACCAGGGCAAACAGGCATTATCAAAGCAACTTATAATGCTTCTTCAATTGGAGGAATTCATAAAACACTAACCGTAAAATTTGCCGGTGTTGATGAAATAAAACAGATCAATCTTGCAGGTGAAGTAATGGAGCCTGCTGCTTATGACACATGGGCTGCCGCCAACAAAACAACAGATGATAAAACATCAGTAAAAGTGAAAGATGATAAAGTAAAGACAGAAAATAAAACAACCGGCACCACCACAAAAGTAAAGATTAAGAAAGGCAAGAAGGTTATAGAAAAAAATACAGTAAAATCTTAGGATAAAAATTATTACAGACCAGGCCCTTTCGATATCGGAGGGGCTTTTTATTTATCCATTCTTTAGCTCTTTTGTTGCAAGTGATTCTTGCTTTTCCATAATAAGTTTCATCAAATGAAAGTTACAAAAAGCATAAAGAAATAATCTTTCATAAAATGGCATCCATTGCCATTCTTTTAAAACTTCGGAAGTCTCCCCTGTTGGGGGAGATTTAGAGTGGGCTATACATTTTTAACCTCATTCAACAAATCCTGCAATACTTTTTTTGCATCACCAAAAAGCATAGAGGTTTTTGGCTGAAAAAAAAGATCATTTTCTATTCCTGCATAACCGGGCTTCATACTTCTTTTGTTTACAATAATATTTTTTGCCAGTTCCACTTCTAAAATAGGCATACCGTATATGGGAGAATCAGGATCATTTTTAGCAGCAGGATTTACTACGTCATTAGCGCCCAGTATCAGCACAACATCGGTGGTTTTAAATTCATCATTAGCCTGTTCCATGTCTTCTAATTTTTCATAACTCACATCAGCTTCTGCAAGTAATACATTCATGTGGCCCGGCATTCTGCCTGCAACAGGATGTATGGCATAATTTACTTCAACACCTTTTTCCGTCAGCACTTTTTCAAGTTCATGACAGGCATGCTGTGCCTGCGCTACAGCCAGTCCATAGCCGGGAACTATCATCACTTTAGTTGCATAGCTCATCAACATAGCCGCATCGCTCAATGATATTTCTTTATAATTGCCCTGGTCCTTTCCACCGGAAATGGAAGCAGAATTATTGCTGCCTCCAAAGGAACCTACCAATACATTTATTAAACTTCTGTTCATTGCCTTGCACATCAAAATTGTAAGAAGGGTACCTGCAGCGCCAACTAATATTCCCCCGGTTAGCATTACTTTGTTATTATACAAAAACCCACCGCAAGCCGCAGCAACTCCTGTAAAAGAATTTAAAAGAGATATTACCACAGGCATATCTGCACCGCCAATGGGCATAACAAACAGCACTCCGTACGTTAATGCCAATGCAAGAATTGCGTACAACAAAAAATTATGTTCAGGGTGAATTACCAAAAATGCACCGGCACCAAGTGCAACAGCCAATATTATAAGATTAAGAATATTCTGTCCGGTGAAACTAAAATCTTTCACCTTACCATTTAATTTTCCCCAGGCGATTATACTGCCTGCAAAAGAAACCGAACCAATAATAAGACCTAATACAATAATTAAAACTGTTGGCTGAATACTGCTTATATACTCAGCACTGTAATTACTATAAAGTTCTCTGGAAAGATGGTTGAACTCAACCAAAGAAATAAGAGCAGCACAGGCGCCACCCATGCCGTTAAATAAACTTACCATCTCCGGCATGGCAGTCATTTTTACTTTTCGTGCGGCTAAAGTTCCTATAACACCGCCAATTAATAATCCACCGAATATCCATGCATAATTATGAAGATGATCGCCTGTTTCAGTATTGCGATATAAAAATATTGTTCCACCAATTGCAATGAGCATGCCGGCTGCAGCAATTAAATTTCCTCTTCGTGCCGTTGCAGGATTAGATAACATTTTTAATCCTAGTATAAAAGTTACCGAGCCAATCAAATAACATATCGTTAATAGATTTAAGTCCATAATAAAAACTCTAAATTCTAAAAATTAATCTCCTAGTTTTCTAAGAATTGCAGCAAATATTTTCATTAACTCATCAGCCTCCTGTAATAATATTAATCGTTGTTCTTCCAGCTCAATAACATCATAAGTCATGATATGTTTTAACCAATACTTTGTTTCTTTCGCTTCTTTTTTACTTATCCTTATTCTAAACCTTAAATCTTTTTCTCCTAATTTATCATTTGCCTCTATATAATTTGCTCCTACTGAACCTGCTGCTCTTATTAATTGAATTATGTATTCTCATTAATGATGTCCTGTTTTAACAACCTGCACAAATCTCTAACTCTTAATGAAAATCTTTCTGTTCTTTCTTCCAGATCATATTTTTTTTCTTCACTCATTTTAAAATTTAGAGTTTATTTTTTAGAATTTTTCTTTCTTCGCTCATTTAGAATTTAGGAGTTATTTTTTAGAATTTTTCTTAGAACTAAACATCTCCAGCATTCTATCAGTAACAACAAAACCTCCAACAACATTCAGTGTTCCTAATATTACTGCAAGAAAACCGAGGATCAATGCTAAATAATTATCTGTTTCTGCTTTGCCCATTACAATGATCGCACCGATGATAACTACTCCGTGTATGGCATTCGCACCACTCATTAGCGGTGTATGCAATACACTTGGCACTCTGCCGATAACTTCTATCCCAACAAATATCATCAGGATAACAATGTATATCGTTTGTTGATTATTGGTTATCCATTGAAGAATGTTTTGCATAAATTAAGCCCCTCCAAATCCCGAAACTTCAGGACTATTTTTAAGTTTATAAATTATTAAAAAATGTTTTTTGTCAACATTTACTTTCTATATTTTTTAAGATCATACAATTATTATAGCCTTTCAAAAGTCCCCCTTCGGGAGATTTAGGGGGCCAATAATCCAGCAACTCTTTCATTCGTTATTTTTCCATCGTGTGCAATACAGGTTCCCTTCACAAGATCATCCTCAAAATTCAAATTTAATTTTCCTTCTTTATTAATTATCAATTGCAAAAAATTTAAAATATTCTTTCCATATAATTTACTGGCATCGTAAGGCATTGTAGAAGGCAGGTTAGAATTGCCTACAATTGTAACGCCGTTGTGTGAAATACTTTCTGCATTTTTTGTAAGTTCTGTATTTCCACCTGTTGCAGCAGCAAGATCAATAATTATTGATCCATTTTTCATATTCTCAATCATTGCAGTGGTAATTAATACCGGCGCTTTTTTACCCGGTATCTGCGCAGTGGTAATTACAATATCCGCCTTGGCAACACTCTCTGCAATTTTTGCTTTTTGTTTTTGTAAAAATTCTTCTGATTGTTCAACCGCATAGCCTCCGGCTTTGCTTGCATCAGCAGCACCTTCCACTTCTACAAATTTTCCTCCAAGGCTCATCACTTCTTCTTTAACTGCAGGCCTTGTATCAAATACTTCTACAACAGCTCCCAACCTCCTTGCAGTTGCAATGGCCTGTAATCCTGCAACGCCTGCACCTAATATCAAAATTTTTGCCGGTGGAATGCTGCCTGCTGCAGTCATAAACATGGGAAAATATTTCGGAAATAAATTAGCGGCAAGCAATACCGCTTTGTATCCTGCAATATTTGCCTGGCTGCTTAGCACATCCATGCTTTGCGCCCTGGTTGTACGGGGTATCATATCAATGCTAAAAACTGTAATTCCTTTATCACTCAAATTTTTTATAACAGCGGCATTAAACAGCGCCTGGTAATTACCAAGAAGAGCTTTTGATTTTAGAGCCGAAGTTTGCCCTTCCGGAAAAATATTAATGGATAAAATAATATCAGCGGTTTGTAAAACTTCTTCGCGACTTACAATCTTTGCTCCTGCTTCGATATACTTTTCGTTAGTGGCTAAAGCGCTAATACCTGCATTGTTTTCAACAGCAATATCAACATCCCATTTTTTTATCGTAGCTAAATGTTCCGGCAATAAGGAGACTCTGGTTTCAGGTGATGGTTCTTTTAATACCCCGATTATCATAGTAACAAAATATGGCCGTAAGATATTGAAAATTTAAAACCTTATTACAAAATGTTGTTTTGCCCTAAAATCTTTTTTAAAAAAAACAAGGCCGATAAAAAAAAGATCAATTGTTAATGTTACTGAAGGATGTTGCTGAATTTCTTTCCATGCTTCTTCCATTTCTACACTCCAGTGTATGTCATCAAAAATAAAAATGGAGTGATCAGTAGATTTTTGTAATAATTGCTGAAAGTAGTTTAGTACAGGGGATTTGCGATGATTACCATCAACAAAAACCAAATCAAATTTTTGAAGCTGTGATAATACTTGTGGTAATGTATCATCAAAATTTCCCAGTACCGCTTTTATATTTTGTAAATCCAGTTTTTTAAAATTATTCTCTGCTATTGCAGCTACATTTTTAGATCCTTCCAGGGTAAATACTTCTGAAGTTTTATTTGCACCAAGATAAGCGGATGTAACTCCCAATGACGTACCCAGTTCTATAATTGTTTTAGGTTTATAATGGTTTACGATTCTAAATAATAACCGGGCAAATTTTTTCGATTTTAAAAATGACCTGGTAATATCACTAACTTTTTTTTGCCTGAATGGTACAGCCAATGAACCTGCGCCAAAGTCTTCCACTTCTATAACTTTTTTATCCTGCAATAATTGCCGTCTTAATTTTTCTATCTGCCCGTAGCACTGATAATTTTTTTTATCATTCAGAACATTTTTAATAAAATCATATACAAAGGGAGAATGAATGCCATAGCCTTTTCCATTAGAAGCGTTAACATAATAATGAAGGTATTTTTTAGCTAACTGGAAACGTGTGTACATAAATTTTTTAAGCCTCCCCTTCAGGGGAGGTTTGGTGGGGTTTTTCCCAAAGCTGAAAGGTATATGCAAACTGATGCTTTTCATCTGCAGGATGCGGATCTTCTGAAATTAATTTCCATTTGCTTTCATCAAATTCAGGATAAAATATGTCGCCATCAATTGTAGTATGTACCCGTGTAAGATAGATGCGGTTTACAATATCCATTGATTGTTTGAATATCTCTCCCCCCCCAATTATAAAAAGTTCATTACAATCAGATTCGCAGGCTTTGGTAACTGCTTCATCAATGCTGTGGGCAACAGTTACATCATCTCTTTGCCAATTATTTTTTGATGTGATAACAATATTTATTCTGCCGGGCAAAGGCTTATCTAAAGATTCATACGTGTTACGGCCCATTATCACCGGCATTCCCCATGATTTATTTTTAAAGAACTTAAGATCGTTGGGCAAATGCCAGGGGATTTGATTGTTATTACCAATAACATTATTTTCTGATGCCGCAACAAGATGTGATATAACCATAAGAATATTTTAAACAGCAACCGGAGCTTTTATTGCCGGATGACTATGATAATTTACTAATTCAAAATCTTCAAATTTAAAATCAAAAATATTTTTTATCCCAGGATTAATTTTCATTTGTGGTAATGCAAACGGTGTTCTTGTTAACTGCAATTCTGCCTGATCAAAATGATTATTGTATAAATGCACATCACCAAATGAATGAACAAACTCTCCGGGTTCAAGATCACAAACCTGCGCTATCATTAAAGTAAGCAAAACATACGAAGCAATATTAAATGGAACACCTAAAAATACATCAGCACTTCGTTGATAAAGCTGACAACTAAGCTTTCTTCTCCCCTCTCCCTTTTGGAGAGGGGCCGGGGGTGTGGTATAAAATTGGAACAGACAATGACATGGCATTAATTTCATTTCTGATAGTTCTGCAACATTCCATGCACTTACAATTAATCTGCGGCTGTCAGGATTTGTTTTTATCTGTTGAACTAATTCTGAAATTTGATCAACCACTTTTCCATCTGATCCCTGCCAACAGCGCCACTGTTTTCCATACACAGGGCCAAGGTCCCCATTCTCATCTGCCCAGTCATCCCAAATACGAACTCCATTTTCTTTTAAATATTTTGTGTTGGTATCGCCTTTTAAAAACCACAACAGTTCGTAAATTATACTCTTAAGATGCAGTTTTTTTGTGGTGACTAAAGGGAATCCTTTGGCAAGATCAAAACGCATTTGATATCCAAATACACTCCGTGTTCCTGTACCTGTTCTGTCACTTTTATCAGTACCGCTTTTAAAAATATATTGTAATAAATCAAGATATTGCTGCATGAGTGCAAGATAAATATTCTGAGCCATGATTTGGATAGATTAAAAAGATTATGAAGAAAAGAGGTAGATTGGATTTACACCTTACTTAAAAAATTTTATTAGATTTTTTTTAAGAATAGCTGGTGTAAATTTGAGCAATTGATTCCTATGCAAAATAAAACGCGGTTTACTTTTTTTCTTTATTTACCATTTTTACTTTTTATACTTTTTTATGCATGCTCTTCTCACGGACCGGGTTTGTTTAGCAAAAAAACGCCTCATGAACAGTACGAAAAAAAAATAAAAAATACAGGCATAAAAGAAAATTCACCAGAAAAGGCCTGGCTAAAAGCAGCAGCCATAACCCTTAGCAATCCCTTAGATATTTCTTTACCCTACTGCGAAACAGGATATTTTGCTGATGACCGTGCCAATGGAATTGGTTTTCGTTTCCCTGCAAAGCCCGGACAGCAGCTACATATTTCTCTTCAGAAAAAATCTTCAGAAAATTTTGCAATCTATGTTGATCTCTGGCAACCATATCCTTCTTCAGAAAATAAAACTCCTGCATTTTTAGCAGCTGCAGATACAGTTAAACTCTCCTTAGAATATCCTGTTATTGAAGACACAAACTTTATTGTAAGAATACAACCTGAATTATTTAAAAATGGAGAATATACACTTACGATTACTGCCGGTCCATCGCTGGCATTTCCAATTCCGCAAAATGTAAAAAGCACTATAATAAGCTTATTTGGAACAGGAAGAGATAACGGAGAAAGAAAACATGAAGGCATTGATATTCTTGCCCTGAAACATTCATATGCAGTTGCATGTGCAAATGGAATTATAACAAGAGTAAATGAAAATGCATTGGGAGGTAAAGTAATTTTTATGAAACCTGAAAATGCCTCTTACAGTTTATATTATGCTCATCTTGATTCTCAAATTGCCAAAGAAGGACAACGTGTGAAAAGCGGTGATATACTGGGTTTAACAGGTAATACCGGTAATGCAAAATTTACAGTATCCCATTTACATTTTGGTATTTATACAAACAGCGGAGCAATTGATCCGTTGTATTTTGTAAAGAATGATTATAAAGAGCCTGCAAAATTATCTGTGCCATTAGCCAATTTAAATACATGGATGCGAAGTATCAAAAATGCAAAGTTTTATTTTGACCAGATTACTACTGGTACAAATTTTATTGTGCTTGAAGAAAATACATTACTGCGGCCGGAAGCCGGTACAGGAATTTTTTACAGAGTTATATTATCGGATGGAAAAAAGGGATTTGTAATCAACACATTCTTATCTTCTGTTGTAAAACCATTAAAACATTTAACGATAAAAAAATCACTAAATCTTCTTTCTTCGCCCGATTTATCGGGAGTACAAAAAAAGGTTTTAGCTCCAGGAGAAAAAATAAATCTGCTGGCAATATTTAAAGATTTCTATTTTATTATTGATAAGGAAAATACAGAAGGATGGATACCAAAAAATGAATTATAGACACTTGCCACAAAGGCACAAAAACAGAAAGGTTTACAAAGAGAAATTTGAAACTTGCAGAGAAATTTTTTGTGTTACTTAGAACCTTTGTGCCTTAGTAGCATTAACTTATCTTTGCAGATTGTTTTTTTTATGAGTAAAGGAAAAGTTTTAATGGCAATGAGTGGCGGTATTGATAGTACCGTGGCTGCGCTTATGCTTCATCATGAGGGTTATGAAGTAATAGGTATTACCATGAAAACGTGGGATTATGCAACCAGCGGCGGCACATCAAAAAAAGAAACCGGTTGCTGCAACCTTGATAGCTTTAATGATGCCAGGCAAGCAGCTGTTCAGCATGGATTCCCGCATTTTATTTTAGACATAAGAGAAGAGTTTGGCGATTTTGTTATTGAAAATTTTGTAGAAGAATATATGGCCGGCCGCACTCCTAACCCCTGTGTGATGTGTAACACGCATATAAAGTGGCGTGCATTATTAAAACGTGCCGACGCTTTGGGTTGTGATTTTATTGCTACAGGCCACTACGCACAAATTCATCAGCACACCAACGGAAGATACTTTATAAGAAAAGGTATTGATGAAACCAAAGACCAAAGCTATGTACTGTGGGGGTTGCAACAGGATCTGCTGAGCAGAACATTATTGCCTTTGGGCACTTATCGCAAATCAGCGATTCGGCAAATGGCAAATGACTTTGGATATCCCGAATTGGCTAAAAAAAGTGAGAGCTACGAAATTTGTTTTGTTCCTGATAATGATTATCGCGGATTTTTAAAAAGAAATGTGGAAGGTTTGCAAGCAAAAGTTGATGGCGGATATTTTGTTGATAAAAACGGAAAGATATTAGGCAATCATAAAGGCTATCCTTTTTATACAATAGGGCAAAGAAAAGGTTTGGATATTGCGCTGGGTAAACCTGCATTTGTAACTGAAATTATTCCTGAAAGCAATACCATTGTATTGGGTGAAGAAGATGATCTTAATAAAAATGAAATGAAGGTTGCCGGTATTAACTGGATAAAATATGATGGGGTTACTGATGCAATGGAAGTGATTACAAAAATCAGGTATAAAGATAAAGGTGCATTATCAACTCTTCACACATACGAAAAAGGTATAAATGTTCGTTTTTATGAAGATGTAAAGGGAATTGCTCCAGGCCAAAGTGCGGTTTTTTATGAAGGTGATGATGTAATTGGCGGTGGAATAATCCAAAGACAAGAGCAGTTTGATTTTTAATTACATCTTAACATTGCCCCTAATTAAATACAATGAAAAAATATTTTGGTCTGGCCTTATTGTTCATCACTTTACTAACTGCGTGTAAAAAAGAAAACGAGCTTTTTACTACAGCCTCTTTAAGCGATTATTTTCCTTTGCAACCCGGCAAATACATTACCTATAATTTAGATTCAACAGTATACATAAATTTTGGGCAAAAAGATACAATTATAAAATACCAGGTTAAAGATTCAACAGAAACATTAATAACAGATAACCTGGGCCGTCCGGCCTACCGCATAGTACGTTACATTCGTAAAGATGCAAGCCAGGCATGGAGTGCCAACAATACATTTATGGCTATACAAACCGCCACAACTATAGAATTCGTAGAGAATAATTTACGTTTTCAAAAATTGAAATTGCCCATAAAAGAAGGTTATACGTGGAAAGGAAATAGTTTCATTGATACCTATTCCTTAAACTCTGCAACAAAGTATTTAGATGATTGGGATTACACTTACGATAGTGTAAATCTTCCACTAACAGTTGGACGGTTTCCACTTGACAATACAATTAAAGTTAGCCAGAGAGACGAATTTTTAGGACTGGATCCAAAGTTGCCCGGAACACAATATGCAGAAAAAAATTACAGTGTAGAAAAGTATGGAAAAAATATCGGGCTGGTTTATAAGGAATTTTTGCATTGGGAATTTCAGGGCGCACAACCAGGCAGGCAGGCTTTTTATGTTGGCTATGGTGTAAAACTTACAATGACAGGGCACAATTAAGATTAGCAGAATTTATACATTTTCACATGAAAAAACTTTTACTTCTTCTTTCTGTAATCGTTTTACTTTTTGGTTTTTCTTCAACTGCACAATTCTCAAAATATATTATAAGATTTAAGGATAAGGCAGCAACTCCTTTCAGTATAAATAATCCCGGTCAATATTTATCTACCAGGGCAATTCAAAGAAGAGTAAGGCAAAACATTTCTATTGACTCAACTGATCTTCCCATTACACCAGGATATCTTGATAGTATAAAGCTTGCAGGCAACGTAACCATTCTTAATAAATCAAAATGGCTTAATGAGGTTTGCATACAAACCACTGATGCAGCGGCTTTGGCAAAGATCAACAGTTTCCCTTTTGTAATTTCTTCCAATGCTGTAATGAGATTGCAACAGGCAAACAAAGAAATTATTATTACCCGAAATAAATTTAACGAAGAAATTTCTCAAACAACATCGGTTACACAAATTGCAAAAACAAACGGTGATGTTTTAAATTATGGAAATTCATTTGCGCAGATACATATTCATGAAGGAGAATTTTTACACAACAATGGTTTTAAAGGAGAGGGAATGCTGTTGGCTATGTTTGATGGAGGCTACAGAAATTATTTAACCGTAACAGCTTTTGACAGTGTAAGAAATAATAACCAGATTGTGGAGACTTATGATTTTGTACAAAATGAAACAAGTGTAAATGAAGATGATCCACATGGTATGTTTTGCTTTTCTATTATTGCAGGTAACTGGCCGGGGCAATTTGTAGGCAGTTGCCCCAAAGCGAAATTTTATTTGTACCGTACAGAAGATGTTGCGACAGAATACCCGATAGAAGAACAGAATTGGGCAGCTGCAGCAGAACGTGCAGATAGTATCGGCGTTGATGTTTTTTCAACTTCGCTTGGCTACTCTACATTTGATAATCCTGTTTTTAATCACACTTATGCTGATATGAATGGCAAGATAACCATCATTGCAAGAGCCAATGCAATGGCGGCAAAAAAAGGAATTATATCTGTTGTAGCAGCCGGTAATGATGGCAACAAATCATGGCATTTTATTGCCACGCCGGCTGATGCGGACAGCATAGTAACTGTTGGTGCTGTAAATACATCCGGAGTTGTTGCAAACTTCAGCAGTTATGGCCCCGCAAGCGATGGACGAATAAAACCAACAGTGGCTTCTGTAGGGGAGGGAACAGCATTTGCAAATTTAAATAACCAGCCTGCTTTTGGTAATGGAACTTCTTTTGCAACACCAAACTTAGCAGGGCTTATTACCTGTTTATGGCAGGCATTTCCTGAATTTACCAACATGCAAATTATTGAGGCTGTAAAACGCAGCAGCAGTATTTATACAACGCCAAATGACCGCATCGGCTATGGCATTCCAAATTTTCATAAAGCATACGATGATCTTTTTCAACAAAGCGTATTATTAAAGGTTAATATTATTTTAGGTAACGATTGGATAAAGGCATATCCTAATCCCTTCAAAGGAAATTTTGCATTATTGATAAAGCCAAAATATTCAGGAACAGAAACTTTTAAATTATATGGCGCTGATGGAAAATTATATTTAACTAAAAAGGTAACCACACAACAGGGACAAGCTCAATTTATTTCTTTTGACAATTTGCAGCCGCTTACAAAAGGAATTTATACTTTACACCATAGTAATATTTTGGAAAAAGGAAACATCAGGATTGTGGCGCAGTAAGGTGGGGGCGCTGAAAGCGACCTGCTCCTGATAAAATATAAAAACAATTACGCAGCAATAAATAATGCCGCAAACATAGTATCAGCTTTCATTTCATAGCCTTTTAATATTTCCATTCTTTGTAATCGCAAATTCAATTTTTCTGTTACATAGGTCACAACCTCTTCATTTTCTTTTTTAAAAACCGAGCAGGTAATATATAACAGATGGCCTCCGGGTTTTATATGCGGAATAATATTTTCTAAAATTTTATTTTGCAGACCTGCATATTTTTCAATCAAATCTTTTTTAAAATAAAATAATTGCTCAGGAGTTCTTGCCCATGTTCCTGAACCCGTGCAGGGAGCATCACAAATAATAAGATCGAATTTTACCGCCTGGGCACTGAAAGCGGCCTGATTGTTTGAAAGGTCTGCAACAAATGAATGATATTTTTTTATGCCCGCTTTTGCAAAACGTTTTTTCAAATTCTCTAAAATAGGTTCCCTTTTATCACTTACCGTTAATTCAATATTTGGATTAATGTCGTACGCCATAATTGATTTACCACCGCTGGCTGCACAACAATCCCATACGGAGGTTTGTAGTTTGTGGTTTGTAGTTTTTAATTGAATAAACTCAGCAACTCTTTGCGAATTATAATCCTGCACTACTGCTTCCTTATCCAATTCCAATACATCATTTATTTTTGATGAATTGGGAAGTACTATACAATTTTCATTTATTAATTTGTACGAAATCCCTGCTCCTGCAAGCTTTCCAGTTACTCTTTTATTATTACCAGGACGGACTCTTAAAAAAAGATCAGGCTGAATTAAAAATGATGCGTTGAATTTTTCCGCATCAATGCCTTCGCTTAATTCATCTTTATAAGGAAAAATATTTTGAATAGAAAATTGTGGAAAGACAATAGAAAGTTTTTCTTTAATTGGTTCCTCTGCCAGATCATTCCATTCAGGCTTTATAGTTTTTAAAAAATCAGATGATTTAGTCTCACATAAAAATGTTGCAAGCGCTATCCTTTCTTCAACAGAAAAATTTTTAACTGCATTGCCTAAACGAAAATAATTGTAGCAGAGAGAAGTGACCTGTTTTCTATCTCTTGATCCAAATTTTTTGTTGGCAGAGAAATATTTTTTTACATAAAGATGAAATGGTTCATTGCCATTGTATGATTTTAGAATGGCAATAGCGGAATTTAAATGTGAATGAAAGACGCTCATATTTTAATGCTTGTGTGGAGGCAAGCCATGGCAGGTGTTAGTCCACTGCACAGTGGACAGATACCTTATAATTCCAGCAACGCTTTCATCGGATCTTGACCAAAAAGCAATTGTTCAGGATTTTCCAGCATTTCTTTTACTCTTACTAAAAAACTTACAGATTCACGACCATCAATAATCCTGTGATCATAACTAAGCGCTAAATACATCATAGGTTTAATTACAACCTGGCCGTTAATAGCAACAGGCCTCTCCAGTATTTTGTGCATCCCTAAAATAGCAGACTGCGGAATATTTATTATAGGTGTGCTCATCAATGAACCAAAAACGCCTCCATTGGTAATTGTAAAAGTTCCTCCGGTCATTTCTTCAATCGTGAGTTTATTTTCTTTTGCCTTGGTTGCCAGTTCAACAACCTTCTTCTCAATCTCAGCCATACTAAGGCTTTCAGCGTTTCTTATTACGGGTACTACCAAACCTTTTGGGGCAGAAACAGCAATGGATATATCACAATAATTATGATGAATAATATTTTCTCCATCTATCATTGCATTTACAGTTGGCCATTCCTGCAAACCAAAACAAATAGCTTTTGTAAAAAAACTCATGAAGCCAAGATTGGTTTCATGTTGTTTTTTAAACACTTCCTTGTACTTAGTTCGCAGATCCATTATTGCGCTCATGTCCACTTCATTAAAAGTGGTAAGCATGGCTGTTGTGTTTTTTGCTTCTACCAATCTCCTGCTTATTGTTTTGCGCAGATTGCTCATCTTCTCAGGCTTATCATCCCTGCTAAACATAGGATGGCCAATGCTTCTGCCCGGATTTAATAAAGCGTCAAGCACATCATGCTTTAATATCTTTCCATTAGATCCGCTTGGAGTAATATTTTTTATATCTACTTTTTTATCAGCTAAAATTGCGGCAGCTACAGGTGTTGCTTTAATGTCCGATGTTCGATGTTCGATGTTCGATGTTGAAATTTCTTTTTCTTTTGATTGTTCACTCTTTTTAGATTCTGCTTTTTTCCCTTCAGCTTTTTGTTCAGTCTTTTTCTCTGCAGGCTTTTCAGGACGGGCAGCGGAATCGTCTATCCGGCAGGCAACATCACCGATCTTTAATGTGTCACCTTCGTTGGCAACTGTGGTTAAAATTCCGGCCTGTTGTGCATTAATCTCAAATGTAGCTTTTTCACTTTCCAGCTCGGCAATCACCTCATCTCTTTCGACATAATCACCATTTTGCCTTAACCATTTTACAAGGGTTACTTCAGTAATGCTTTCACCCACAGAAGGAACTTTTATTTCTATTGCCATTGATGGGGTTTTGTCGAAGTTATGAATTATGCGTTATGAATTATGGTTGGTATTTATTTGAAATTTTATCAAGATTTATTTTTAAACACTAAAAGCTGTTTCAATTATTTCAGCCTGTTCCTGTGCATGAACTTTTGAATAGCCCGTAGCAGTTGAAGCGCTTGGCTGGCGGCCTATCACTCCATAATTAATGCTTTTTAAATTCATTAATAAGAAGGAGGCTGCTCCCATGTTTAAAGGTTCTTCCTGCACCCAAAACAAAATTGCTTTACTGTATTTTTTATACAAATCTTCCAATTGCTTTAATGGTAATGGATAGATTTGTTCCAGCCTGATGATGGCCACATCCTGCCTGTTTTCTTTTTGTTGTTTTTCTGCAAGATCAAAATAAATTTTACCACTGCAGAACAAAACTTTTTTTACTGCAGATGGGTCTTTTATAAAATTATCATCCATTAATTCTTTAAATCCTCCGGATGTAAATTCATCAATATGACTGTAACTACCGGGGTGACGAAGATTTGCTTTTGGTGAAAAAACGATCAAAGGTTTTCTAAATGGCCATGCAATTTGCCTGCGCATTGCATGAAAATAATTTGCTGCTGTAGTAATATTTACAATCACCATATTAAGCTCGGCACACATTTGTAAAAATCTTTCCATTCTTGCGCTGCTATGCTCCGGTCCCTGTCCTTCGTAACCATGGGGTAATAGCATCACCAGCCCGTTCATGCGATTCCATTTTTGCTCACCAGATGAAATAAACTGATCAATAATTGTTTGTGCTTCGTTACCAAAATCACCAAATTGTGCTTCCCACAATACTAAAGCATTAGGATTTGCTAATCCATAACCATATTCAAATCCCAATACACCAAATTCACTTAACAGCGAATTATAAATTCTGAATTTAGCTTTTGCATCCAAAATATTATTCAGTCTGTTATAGGCTTTATCATTATTATCATCTCTTAAAACAGCATGACGATGTGAGAAAGTGCCACGCTGTACATCCTGTCCGCTCATACGTACATCATTTCCATCCAACAACAAACTTCCATAAGACAGGAGTTCGCCTGTTGCCCAATCTACCTTTTGTTCTTTATCAAATAACTTTATTTTGTCCTGGATAATCTTTTCCACTTTTCGCAACGGCTTAAAATCATCGGGCCATTTCATCATTGCATCAAATATTTTTTTAAAATTATCTGTGTTGATTGCTGTCACGGGTGATTGATTGAAATCCGCCTCTGTTGCCTTGCGTAAATTTCTCCACCATATTTCAGGCTGTTGGTAAGTATACGGCAACGGATTTTGCTTTACTTCATCAAGCCGTTCCTGCAGATCGCTCCAGAATTTTTTTTCCATTTCTTTCGCCAGCTCCTGTGCATCAGGTTCACCATTTTGCAGCAAATAGTTTACATACACTTCCCTGGGATTTGCATGCTTGTCTATTAATGCATACAAATGAGGTTGTGTAAACTTGGGATCATCACCTTCATTGTGGCCGTGACGGCGATAACATACCATATCAATAAAAATATCTGAATTAAATTCCTGCCGGTAATGTGTTGCCATTTCAACACACTTTACTACTGCTTCCGGATCATCACCATTTATATGCATCGCAGGAGCTTGTATGGCTGCAGCCAGAGATGTGCAATAGTCAGAACTTCTGGCATCATCAAAATCTGTTGTAAAACCTATCTGGTTGTTGATTACAAAATGAATGGTGCCGCCGGTATAGTAGCCTTTTAAAGCACTCATCTGCAAAACTTCATACACTACACCTTCCCCTGCCAGTGATGCATCACCGTGAATTAATATTGGTAAGATTTTATTAAAGTTACTTTCATACAACACGTCAGCCTTTGCTCTTGCAAATCCCACAACCACAGGATCCACTGCTTCCAGGTGGGATGGATTCGGCATTAATTTCAGATGGATGGATTTACCGTTCATTGTTGTTACTTCACTTCCAAATCCAAGATGATATTTTACATCGCCGGTCCCCATTGTTTGATCCACCTTAGCAGTTCCTTCAAATTCACTGAAAATTTGCTCGTATGTTTTACCCAGGATATTTGCCAGAATATTCAACCTACCGCGGTGAGCCATGCCAATCACCATTTCCTGTACGTTATAATCAGCAGCAGTATTAATGATTGCATCCAGTGCAGGTATTGTAGTTTCACCGCCTTCCAGTGAAAATCTTTTTTGTCCGATATATTTTGTGTGAAGGAATTTTTCAAACATCACACCCTGATTCAATTTTTCTAAAATTCTTTTCTTTTTTTCCAATGAAACAGGATTTGAAAAATTCTTTTCTATTTCATTAGTTAACCAATCAATTTTTTTTTGATCACTGATGTATTTAAATTCAATACCTACATGATGGGCGTAGCATTTCTGAAGATGCTTAATGATGTTCCGAAGTGTTGTTGTGCCTATCCCGATCAGGTTACCTGCCTGTAAATTTTTATCCATATCTTCTTCTGTAAAACCAAAAAAAGCAGGATCAAGATTAGCGCCCCGGTCTTTGCGTGGACGGATCGGGTTTGTTTTTGCAATCAGGTGGCCTTTATTGCGATATCCAAGTATCATCCGGTATGCACCTAATTCTTTTCTCCAATTTATTGCAGCATCATCAGAAAAGACTTCACTTTTTGCAATCCCGGTATCCACTAATGGAAGCCTATTGCTTCCATTAGCATTTGCTCTTCCTGAGTTGACAGCAAAATCAAATCCCTCAAAAAATTTACGAATGTCAGGATCAACAGTTTCAGGATTCTTTACAAAATCTGCATAAAGATTTTCAATGTAAGCGGGATGAGAATTAGTGATGTAAGAGAAATCTTTCATAAATATGTGCAAATATCGGTTTTTCGCAACATTAAAAATGACTATAAAACTCCTGACTATGGTAAAAAGATTGATAAGAGAGAGCTTTTTATTGTGAAGAATCCCTATCTTTGCCACCCAAAAAATAAATTTTCATGGCTAATCACGCAGCTACCAAAAAAGATGTAAGACAATCAACTAAACGCAGAGAGCGTAACCGCTATTATGGTAAAACAACCCGTAATGCAATTCGCGATCTGAAAGTAATTGATACAAAAGAAGGTGCATCAGAAAAACTACCTCTGGTAGCATCAATGATTGATAAATTGGCAAAGCGTGGAATAATCCATAAAAATAAAGCGGCAAATCTTAAAAGAAAGCTCACAAGAAATGTGAACGCTTTAGCCAAATAAAAAATATTTATTTCTTATAAAAAAAGCGTCTTTAACCGGGACGCTTTTTTATTTTGCAAAATTCATAAACCAAAAAACTTTTGTTGACCGTGCCGCAATATCTACACTAACAGGTGACATTTTCGACGATGCGGCCACAGGTCAGGGCTTGCTTAACTTCTTTCTCAAAGCCATGAACTGCGGCGCCATTACTAAAGAAGAAGCACTCATAACTGGCCTCACCCTCGATGAAATAAGAAGCCGTTCATTTTACAAAATTTTAGAAGGAAGAAGAGTTGGTAAAGTAAAGTAGAAAAATTATTCAAAATCAATTAATTCTTTTACATGCACTTTCAATTCTGTAGCGATTTCCAAAAGATAAAAAATAGATGGATTAATTCTTCCCTTTTCTAAGCGATTTAAACTTTGCCTGTCTTTATCACACCGCAAGGCTAATTCAGTTTGGCTAATACCAGAGAGTTCTCTTAAACGAGTTATGTTTTTACCCAATTTTTTAAGATAAACATCTTTAGACATTGCCTCTAAATGAGGCATGCAAGGTTGACCAAATTAAAAAATTTATTGTAAACTAATAGGTTTACAATAGATTTTATTTAGCTTTATCAAAAACTACTAAAATTATTTTTATAAAAAAAACATTGATGATTTTACCCTTAGTAACTTTATTATTTTCATCCAGTTGCAAAAAGAGTGATAGCAATAGTAATTGCACTTTATCATCAACGACAATTGTAGGAGCCTATATTAGAACTGCAGACACTTATCAAGCTACAGCTAATAGTCCAGTAATTGATGAATTAGCTAGAGAGCAACCCTGTGATAGGGATGACATTCTTACTTTAAAATATGATGGCAAATACACGTGGACAGATGGAGTATTAGTTTGTGGTACTCGTCCTAATGGAACTTGGAGTTTAAAGGGAAATTCAATGACTATAGATGGAAGCATAGCTACCGTAAAAAGTTTTGATTGTAAAACATTAGTAATATCAACACCGTCAGGAACCTATCCGATTGAAATCACAACTTTCTCAAGACAATAATTCATTTTCTGACTTAGCAGAATCTCTTGAAACTTCAATCAAACTAGTGTAATTTAATTTCCTTGCCTTAGTAGGTATTCGTCCACCCGTTAACCCAAGCATAACCAGCACCAGTAAGAGCCACCATATAGTCTCCGACCAACGGCAAAAACTTATTAATATTTAAATTTATCAGGGTTTTGTTTAGGATTCCAGAATAATAAAATTTCTAATTGTCTTTTGCGGGATTTAAAATGATAAATCATTTGAGTATGTTTATCAAGAATTGCTATCCTTACATTTTTTCTTCTTTGAGAAGAACGGCACATTTCAGGATAACGTTTTAATGTATCTAACACTTCATTAGTGCGACTGATAAATTTGAAAACCTCCTTTTCAGTCCATTCCTTTTGCAGGTAAAGTATAATGTTGTTGAAAGTAAATTTAGCCTTGTCAGTCCATTGAATGCTGGTTATTTCATTCATTTGCAATACTTTTTCAGCACTTCAGCATGAGGTGTGAGTTTGCCTGCCTTCATTTCCGCAAGAGATTCATCAATTGCCAACTGTTGTTCTTTACTAATTTCATCCCACCAGTCTTTCTGCTCTTCGGCAAAGTTTTTTACAACGGAAAGCACTGTTTTTTTTTGTCGGGGATTTAGCAGGCATAGGTATTCTGTAATTTCTTTATCAACAGATTTGGCAGTATTCATATTGAAATATTTTAGTTTTTTTTACCAGTCGTTTAAGTTGCTTATCAAATGGCGGTATGGAAAGAACATTATAGTTCATCTAACAGTTCTTTAGCAGGACGGGCTTTGAGGTTCCCTTTACGTACCAGCTTAAGATATTCAACGGCTTCTTTTATTTCTTCCATCCGCAAACTCTTTTCATCAGCAAGTGGTTTAGTCTTTACATAGGAAAGTCCTTTCAGCACTTCTATCAGGTGTACAACTTTATTATCTTTTATATCTAGTAATACTTTCATGGTGTTTCAAAGTTAAGAAAATTAAGAGTTAATCCTATAGCTTCTCACACTTCTTCCCGTAATTTCGTTGCCATGATTGGTTCGGAAATTCTTTTAAAAGCTTACCGCCTGATGTGTACTGCAAAAGCAATGGCAGATACTTACGAAGCTAACAGGCAGATATGTAAATACGTTCATTCAACCTCCCGCGGGCATGAGGCTATTCAGTTAGCAACCGCATTTAACCTGTTGCCCTGCGACTATATTAGTCCCTACTATCGCGATGAAAGCATGTTATTAGGTTTGGGCTTTACCCCTTATGAGTTGATGTTACAGTTGCTTGCAAAAGGAGATGATATTTTTACCGGGGGTCGTGAATATTATTCTCATCCAAATTATCGTGGAGATGATAACCCGCAAATCATTCATCAAAGCAGCGCAACAGGTATGCAGGCAATTCCAACAACGGGGATTGCACAAGGCATTCAATTTTTGGAGAATATAAAATCTTCTCTTTATAGAAATGGTGATGATGGAGAGCCACCTGTAGTTGTTTGTTCTCTCGGCGATGCAAGCGTTACAGAAGGCGAAGTAAGTGAAGCATTTCAATTTGCAGTTTTAAAACAATTGCCCATAATTTATTTGGTACAGGATAATAACTGGGGCATCAGCGTAACCGCAGAAGAGGCACGAACAATGAACGCTTCTCAATTTGCAAAAGGTTTTAAAGGCTTGCAGCGTTTAAGTATTGATGGCAGTGATTTTTTACAGAGTTATGAGGTAATGAAAAATGTTGTGAAAGAAGTAAGAGACCATCGCAAACCATTTTTAGTTCATGCGAAAGTGCCGCTGCTTGGCCATCATACCAGTGGTGTAAGAAAAGAATTTTACAGAACACAGGAAGATCTTGATAAACATTTTATAGATGATCCCAATCCAAAACTTCTCAAAAAATTAATTGATATTGGAATCTCAAAAGAGGAGCTAAAGAAAATTGAAGACGAAACAAAAGAAGAAGTTGAGAAACAATTTTTACTAGCTACCAATGCACCTGAACCCGACCCTTTAAAAGTTGCAGAACACATTTTTGTTCCAACTCCTGTTACTGAAGAAAATGGCGAACGAACTCCTTTGGGAAGAGAAAAAATAATAATGGTTGATGCGGCCCTCTTTGCCATAAGAGAAATAATGGAAGAATATCCGGAAGCAGTATTGTATGGTCAGGACGTAGGGCGCAGGCTGGGTGGGGTTTTTAGGGAAGCTGCTACACTTGCAGAACAATTTGGTGACCATCGGGTTTTTAATACTGCCATACAGGAAGCATACATTATCGGTTCCACAGTGGGTATGTGTGCGGTTGGTTTAAAACCAATTGTTGAGGTTCAGTTCGGTGATTATATTTACCCGGGAATAAATCAACTGGTTACAGAAATTTCCAAGAGCTGTTATTTAAGCTGCGGAAAATTTCCTGTTCAAACAGTTATTCGTGTTCCCGTTGGCGCTTATGGCGGCGGTGGCCCTTATCATAGTGGCTGTGTTGAAACAACATTGCTTTCTATCAAAGGAATCAAAATTATTTACCCTTCAAATGCTGCTGATATGAAGGGATTAATGAAGGCCGCCTTCCTCGATCCCAATCCTGTAATTATGCTGGAGCATAAAGGATTGTACTGGAGTAAAGTTCCCGGCACTGAAGAAGCAAAATCAATAGAGCCTGCAAAAGATTATATCTTACCATTGGGCAAAGCAAATATTGTTTTGCATGCCTCAGATGATAAAATAAAAAGCGGCGAAACAGCCTGCATAATAACGTATGGAATGGGAGTGTACTGGGCTAAAGCAGCAGCCAAAAATTTTAAAGAACAAATTGAAATTGTTGACCTGAGAACTTTGTTTCCTTTAGATGAAGCATTAATTTTTTCTTCAGTAAAAAAACACGGAAAGTGTTTGGTACTAACTGAAGAGCAACAAAACAATTCATTTGCAGAAGCGCTTGCTGGGAGAATTTCAAAAGAGTGTTTTAGATTTTTAGATGCGCCTGTTGAAGTTTTGGGAGCATTAAATTTACCTGCAGTTCCAATGAATATAGGGTTGGAAAAAGCAATGTTACCTAATCCTGAAAAAGTTAGTGCCCTTCTAAAAACCTTGCTTGATTATTGATGAATTGTCTGAACCACCATTTAGGTAGATTTGTTTGATTAAAAAGATTAATACCTATTGTAATATTTTATTCTTATACTCTTTTTAATCTCCCCCAATCAGCGTTCAGAAATAATAAAAGACAATGAAAAGCGAAACGAAAAGCGAAATAAAATTTTTAGAAGGTCCTCAAAGCCGGTGGTACGATTTTAAATATATCATTAGTGTTTTTTTTGAATTTATAAAAGGCTTCAGAGCATTACACTTTGTTGGGCCTTGTGTTACAATATTCGGTTCTGCACGTTTTAAAGAAGATCATCCTTATTATGAGCAAACAAGAAAACTTGCCGGCAGGATTGCCAAGCTTGGCTTTACAATAATTACCGGTGGCGGCCCGGGAATAATGGAAGCTGCAAACCGTGGCGCAAAAGAAGTTGGAGGCAGAAGTGTGGGTTGCAATATTGTATTGCCAATCGAACAACATCCAAATCCATACCTTGATAAATGGGTGAACATGAAATTTTTCTTTGTAAGAAAAGTTTTACTGGTAAAATACTCTTATGCATTTGTTGTAATGCCCGGCGGTTTCGGAACACTGGATGAATTTTTTGAAGCAATCACATTAGTTCAAACAAAAAAAATAGAAAAATTTCCTATAATCATTTTTGATAAGGAATATCATAAAGAACTGCTTGCACATAACGAAAGGATGATGAAAGAAGGAACTATTTCTGCCAATGATCCAAGTTTGTATTTGGTTACAGATTCAATAGAAGAAGCTATTAATTATATAAAAGAAAAAAGCATTGTTGGTTTTAAACTGCAATATGCAAAACAACCAAAACCTTTCTGGGGCTTTTTTGAAAAAGGATTACAAAAAGTTTCATCAATACTTCCTTTTTCTAACGATCATAACCCTGAATAATAATCATATCCTCTTTCGTACCAGTAATCAGCGGGACGCTCATTACTAAAGAAAATACTCCCAATCCTTTTTAAATGCTTAATACCATATTTAACCGGAATGATTAATCGCAAGGGATAACCCTGATTCATTGGCAATGATTTCCCGTTCATTTCGTAACATAAGAGTGTTTGTGGGTGCAGGATAGCGGGCATGTCTATCCCTACATAATAACCTTTATCAGGCGTAATCAAACCAACATAATTCATTTGTGTTTGCGAAGTGAGATTATATTTTTTTGCAAAATCAGAAAACTTTACACCGCCCCAATGTGTTATCTGGCTCCAGCCCTCAATACATTTAAAATCAAAAACTATTTCTGTTTTTGGTAATGCTTTTATTTCATCAAGGGTTACAAATAAAGTATCTCCTGCACTTTTTATTACCTGTAATTTCCATTTGGAAGCATCAAAATCCGGGCTCATACCTTCGCTGCCATTCACCCTTACTTTATGTACAGTAGCGCCAACAGGAAATGTTTTGGCAAGATGATTATTGCTGAAAAAATTTGAAAAAATTCTTTCATTATTATTTAACACTGTACGCAAAGGTTTTAAAGCACCATCTGCATCAGGTTGTTTGTGAAGCCATTTCCATGCAACTACAGCAAGTACTAACATCACAATAAAAACTGAAAAAGAAATTATTGTTTTCTTTCTCAATTGTTTTTCTGAAATTATTGTTTCTTTTTCAGTCATTATTTTTTTAATTCATTAAGAGGATGAACTTCCATAGTTCCTTCGCCAACTGGCGGGGGCGTAGGGGGTTTCACTTCAAAACCTGTAACTATTCCCCTGAAATTATTCCATCCTGCAATTATTACCTGAATGATATGCACAAGAAAAAATAAAGTAAAAAGAATTGTGAGAATAAAATGTTCTGCTCTTGCCCATTCATAACCGCCAAGTAAGTTGCATAAAAAATTAAACTGAACAGGTTTATAAATGGCTAATCCTGTTAACAAAGAACCTATACCCATAAAAATTACACCTGTATAAGCAATGCGTTGCGCCGCATTATATTTTTTTTGCGGTGGCATTCTTTTCTTTATGTGAAGATCGTGCAGCACAACCTGCCATGATTCTTTTAAAGATTTTTTATTGGGGAAGATCAATCTCCATTCTCCTGAAATAAATAAATATAAAACATATAAAAAGCCATTTATGGCAAAGAACCACATGAAGAAGAAATGCAGGCTCATACCCTCTGCCAGCCTGAAGGGGATGTTGAGTGCTTTATTAAATGAATCGGGAAAAAATTTAAGAACTGTTTTATCACCCCAGCCAACCCTGTAAATATCGTTAGCCCAGTAAATTAATAATCCACTCCAAATCATTACAGCCAACACCGGAAAATTTATCCAATGAAACCAGCGTATTGCAAGCGGATGTTTTTTTACAATTGTTTTCATCACAACAATTTAATAAACAAATTTATTAAATCAAAAAGATAGATATTGTAAGATACGAAATGAGTAAATATCCAGATTGAAATCACTTTACTAAATCTATTTAACTATTAAAAAGTAGTTTTGCTGAAAGTTATTTCATGAAAAAATTATTATTCTTTTTAATTATTACCAGCAGTGTAAAATTACAAGCCCAAACATTCCCTGTGGGATTAGATGTAAATGACCATGCCCCCAATTTTACAGCTACTGATCAAAAAGGTGAAAAGATAAACCTGGAAAAACAATTAAAAAAGGGAAACGTAGTCCTGATATTTTACCGCGGACAATGGTGCCCGTATTGCAATAAAGAATTAAAGCAACTGGAAGATTCGATTGGATTAATTAAGGAAAAAGGCGCAACTGTTTTTGCTATAACTCCTGAATTGCCTGAGAATATTTCAAAAACAATTGAGAAAACAAAAGCCTCTTATTCTATTTTATATGATGCTGGATTAAAAATTATGAACGACTACAAAGTTGCTTTTAAAGTTGATGATAAAACTGTTGAAAAATATAAAGGTTATGGTATTGATTTTTTAAAAGCAAACGGAAACAACGGTGCAACGCTGCCCGTACCTGCTGTTTATGTAGTTAATAAAAAGGGCAGGATCATTTACCGCTTTTTTGATATTGATTATAGAAAAAGATCCAGCATAAAAGATATACTGGATCATCTATAAGAATTTATAAACTTATTTTGTTTTTGTAAAATCCATAGACGCTGAATTCATACAATAGCGTAACCCAGTAGGTTTCGGACCATCGTCAAATACATGGCCTAAGTGAGCACCGCAACGGCTGCAAAGCACTTCTGTTCTTGCCATACCAAAAGTTTTGTCAGTTTTTTCCAAAACGTTTTGTTTTTTTATTGGTTGATAAAAACTTGGCCATCCTGTTCCGCTTTCAAATTTTGTATCGGATAAAAATAGTTCCTGTCCGCAACTCGCACACTTATAAATTCCTTTTTCATGATTATCCCAAAATTTTCCGGAGAAAGGATTTTCAGTTCCTGCTTTGCGGGCAACTGCAAATTGTTCAGGTGTTAACTGCTTTTTCCATTCGGCATCTGTTTTAACAACGGCGAAATTTTCCATTTTTTTATTTTTTTGTGCACAGCTTGAACCTGCAAGAAGGAGGAAAGTGAAAGCTGCTAAAATAATTTTCATTTTATGTATTTTTTATTTAAGTAATTTACGGCGATTTTTTTTCTTTGGTTTTACATATTGGTTAAGGATAACTTAAAACAATTACAATGGGAGTGTGGCGGCAAATAGCAGAATATTTATACATAAAGAAGAAGAACCCTGATCGTCCGCATACCAAATGGATCGGTTATATGCATGGGATCAACCGTCTTTCAATACTTTTATTTTTACTCGCTTTGATAATCATAGTGATTAAACTTTTAAGAAGATAAAACTAAGGTGTCTGGCCATTTTAATGGCCTCACACTTTAGTGAAATCATAAATAATTTTAGCTGCATTTGCTGAAGCATTTCCTCCCTGGCTTAATAAATTTTTCAGATCTCTGTAATCATTTTTGATCTGTTCTTGTCTTGTGGGGTTCGTTAGCAATTCGTGTAATTCGTGTTTACTATTTTCAACTGTAAGATCATTTTGAATAAGTTCTTTTACCACTTCTTTATTCATAATAAGATTTACCAGGCTGATAAATTTCAACTTTATTAACCGCCTTGCAATTTGGTAAGAAAGTTCGCCGGCTTTATAGCAAACAATTTCAGGCACTTCAAATAAGGCAGTTTCCAGAGTAGCTGTGCCGGATGTTACCAATGCTGCTTTTGAGCGTATTAATATTGAATAGGTTTGATCAGCAACTGCACTTACATTTTTATAAGGAGCCAAAAACGTATTGTAAAACTCATCCGTAATTCCCGGAGCTTTGGCAACAATAAAATTATATTCAGGAAAATGTTTTGATGTTTCTAACATAACAGGGAGTTTTCTTTTTATCTCCTGCTTACGGCTGCCGGGTAATAGGGCAATGATGTTGCCAGTTGCCGGTTGCCGGTTGCCGGTTGCCGGTAACTTGTAATTAGTAACCGATAACTGATTTTGCAGTTTATAGTCTTCTACAACTTTTACTAACGGATGTCCGACATACTCCACATCATAATTAAATTTTTTGTAAAACTCTTTTTCAAATGGTAAGATGACGATCATCTTGTCAACATAATTTTTTATAAGACTTACCCTGCTTTCTTTCCATGCCCATACCTGGGGAGAGATATAAAAAATAACTTTCAAATTATTTTCCTTAGCCCATTTTACAAGCCGCAAATTAAAACCGGGATAGTCAATAAGAACGAGCTCATCAGGATGGTAGTTTAAAATATCCTGCTTACAATAATTCAAATTCTTAATTATGGTTGGAAGATTTTTTATTACTTCGGCAAAGCCCATAAAGGCAAGATCCTTGTGATGCTTTACAAGCTTGATTCCCAGGGCCTGCATTTTATCTCCGCCCCATGCCCTGATGTCTGCTGCAGTGTCAAGCTTTTTTAATTCTTTGATAAGATTGCTGCCATGCAGGTCTCCTGATGCCTCGCCTGCTATAATATAATATTTCATACCTCACCTAACCTTTCCCAAGGGGAAAGCGACTTTTAAAATTAAAAATAATTTGCTGCATAAAGGTATGCGGTACAAGTGAGTGACACAACGATGATGCCCAAAGGTTTGATGTTGGCTAAAAAATTTCTTATAAATATTTAAACAACATTGCAATTACTGCATAAATAATGGTGAGAACAAAAATTCCTTTTGCCGTTTTATCGCGGTGACCGTTAATGTAAACAGTAAACAATGCTGCGTTGGCAAATAATGATACGCTGATAAAAACGGTAATGAGATTTGGGTTAAGTTTTATCCACTGAAACATTTCTTTAAGGGTAAGACCAGGAAATTTTACAAACTTATACAACAAAAATCCAAACGCCGGTGCAATGAAACCAAGGGTTAATCCAAAAACGAAATTGTCTTTTTTAAATATCATTTATCTTCCAGTTTTTTTCGAGTTGTTTTTTTAATGCATAATTAGTAAGATCGAATTGTACAGGAACAACACTTACATAATTATTTTGCAAAGCCCATACATCGGTATCATCACCTTTATCAAAATTTACAAATTCGCCGGTAAGCCAATAATATTTTTTACCATGAGGATCCAGACGTTCATCAAAGTCCTCATCATATTTTGCATATGCCTGTTTGCAAATTTTTATTCCCTTTATTTCTTCAGTTGGAACTGCAGGAAAATTTACATTGAGTAAAAGATGTTTATCCATTTTTGTTTTTAAAAGACTCTCTACAATTTTATGGACATAGAATTTTGCTGCGGTAAAGTCTGCTTCAAAACGATAATCGAGCAATGAAAAACCAATGCTGGGAATGCTTTCAATACTAGCTTCCATGGCTGCACTCATAGTGCCACTGTAAATAACGTTGATGGAATGATTGGCACCATGATTAATACCGCTTAAACAAATATCCGGTTTGCGGTGTAAAATTTTATCAACCGCAAGTTTTACACAATCAACAGGTGTGCCGCTGGTTTGCCAGGTTTCTACCCCATCAAACATGTCTTCCACTTTATTAAGCCGCAGCGGAACACCTATGGTTATTGCATGCCCCATACCGCTCTGTGGTTTATCAGGTGCAACTACTACAACCTGTCCAAGTTCTCTTACAGCTTCCACTAAATTTCTTATTCCCGGCGCTGTAATGCCATCATCGTTTGTAATAAGTATGATGGGAATTGTTTTCTCTTCACTCATTCATTTCTAAATTATATAACTAATTAAACCACCTTAATAATGGCCTTGCAATTGCTTCTCTAAAAGGCCATGGTATGGCAGCTAATATCAATACAATGGCTATTCCAAAAAATAATAAAGTGCGTTTATGTTTTGCCGCAGGTGTTACTGCTTTTTTTACTGACACCCTGCCTACATGAACTAATATTAATGCTATAATCATCAGCAGGCTATGCTCCATTGTAAAGAAGCGATTGTTAGCATCTTTCATATTATTGCCAAGATCTTTTAACCTTTCTGACCACCCATTTGTAAAATATAATACCAGGCCGATTAGTAACTGAATGTCGCAGCTAAGCATAAAAAAGAAATTACTCCTGCTATCTGCAGCTGTATAATTTCTTTTGCTAACTATTCCGGACATGGCTGAAAATAATGTCCATAGTCCAAACAATAAAACAGCCCAGCGCATTAGATTATGAAGAACTAAAATTACCTGCATGATTAAAGGTTTGTACAAAAATAAGGTACAAAATATAAAGGAGGGAGTGATATTTTCACGTAAAGGTGCAAAGGTAAAAAAGCCGCTAAGAAAATATCTTTGCGGCTTTGCTTCTTATGAAATTTTGTGTGTAATTTTTTACAGATAAACTACTTTGCGTTTTTAATAACGATATAGTTCCAATTGTAAATATCTTCTTTTAAACCATACCTTTTTTTTATTTGAAACATAATATTATTCTGACTGCAAGCAGGGAAACAGAAATTATCTGTATAAGGTTCTAATCTATTTCTTAGATTTTTGTCTTTAATTATATAGTCTGGATTTTGAAAATCACCTAACCAAATTATTTTTAAAATGATAAAATCTGATTAATTACCTTTCGTTGAAGTTTTGTAGTTGTGTCTGTAAAACTGCTATAGTTATCTTTTGCTAAATCCGTATATTGCTTTATACATAATTAGTCATTTATTACTGAGATAGTAAATACCGGCAAAACTGACCCCTCTCCGCCACGGCAAACTGACCCCCTAAGAACACCCCTTAATAAAAGGACCATTTCAGGCCTAAAAATTTGTAAAGAACTAGTTGCTTTTGTTTTTCAAACGTAGGATTATTTTAGTCTATGTTGATTAAATATTTTTTTCTACTACTTCTGTTGTGTTTTCCTTTTTGTTTTTTCTGAGAGATTCTCCTTTAAGTTCGACACGAACTGATTGATGAACTAATCTAT
>JANXQO010000061.1 GCA_025353485.1 Chitinophagales bacterium | reverse complement strand
CTGGATAATTTTGGACGCGATATTACCCAGCACCGGTGTTTTGCTTTTGGCGGCACCGGCAGCTTTTGATTTTTGCTGTGCGTATTTCTTTTCTTCGTCAAACTCATCGTCGCCTTCTTCTGAGTACTCGCTGCGTACATCATTGCCTTTGGCTACGCCCAGTTCATTCCTGAATAAATCGTAATCCACGTCAAACTGATTTAAAATTTGTGTAGCAATATTTTCTTTGTTTTTAAGAATGGAGAGCATAAGATGCTCGCTTTCCACCAGCGGGCTTTTATTTGCTTTTGCCTCAAGCACGGTGATCCTTATCACTTTTTCGGCTTGCTTTGTAAGTGGCAGAGAATTTATATTGGCAATGTTTTTACCGGTTTTATCTTTAACTGCCAGTTCAATTTCTTTCCTTAATTCATACAGATCAACATTGAGCGATTTTAAAATTTTGATCGCAGTATTTTCTCCATCACGAATTAAACCTAAAACCAAATGTTCGGTACCAATAAAATCATTACCTAACCTTAGGGCTTCTTCCCTGCTGTATGATATGATCTCTTTAACCTGGGCTGAAAAATTATTATCCATTTTTTCTTTTTATTTATCTATACAATAATAACGATTAATATTCACTGTCGGTTCTTAAAAACAATCCACAGCATGTTGAAAACCACGTAACAAAAGGTTAAAATAGCATGGCTTTTTTGTTCAAACATTTTTAAAAGATGATACATTTGCGAACCTGGTGATAAAGAAACATCTTGCAATCATTTAAAGAACCGGTACGGATGAAAGTCAAAATTGATACCAAAGAAAAATTTCATGTTATTACCCCCGAAGATATTGTTATTACTGCTAATATGACAGATGAATTGGATCAAATGTTGCTTCCCTTTCTTAAAACTGATATTAAAAATGTTGTTTTAAAATTAGGAATGATACAGGAAGTTGATAAAGGGGCTGCAGAAACTATTTTAAATCTTCAGCAAACATTTTATGATAACAATGTCTCTTTTGTAATATGTGAATTGCAAAAACCGGTAGAAGATTTTTTTGACTTGCTTGAATTATTGGAAGTATTAAATGTAACCAATACAGAAAGTGAAGCATGGGATATTGTGCAAATGGAAGAAATTGAAAGAGAGTATTTAAAAGAGTAGGTTGTTGGAGGTGCAGACGAATGTACGATTTACGATGTGAGATGTACGATGTAACCCATAAAATAATAATATGGATCCAAATGAAATGATATCCAAAGCCGACTTTATTAATAAATTTAAAATAGTAGACAAAGAAACAGATGAATAACTTTTCTTTTTAGAATTGATTGTTGAATTCAATAAAAATAAGAAAAGTAATATTGCAGCTTTATATAAGGAAGGAGAAGAAATATTAAAAATAATGGTTGCTTCTTTGAAAACATTAAGAAAATAAAACATACATAAAATGGGAGATGTACGAAGTGAGATGTGAGATGTACGAAGTAAATCAATTGTTATAAAATTTATTATGGATGCAAATTAAATAATTGGACATGCTCATTAAAAACTTTGACGAAGTGAAACACATTGTACATCTCACATCGTACATCTAAATCGTACATCGTACATCTAAACTTATGTTAGCCGTTACTATTTTAGGAAACAATTCTGCAATACCTGCTTTTAACCGGCACCCTTCTGCCCAGGTGGTACAGAATGCTGAAGAAAGTTTTTTAATTGATTGCGGAGAAGGTACGCAAATGCAGATGATACAATATAAGATCCGCAGCAGCAAAATAAATCACATTTTTATTTCACATCTTCATGGTGACCATTATTTTGGTTTAATCGGATTGCTTACCAGTATGGGTTTGCTTGGCCGCAAACATGAATTGCATTTATACGCTCCGGAAATATTAAAAACAATTATTGATCTTCAGTTGCAGGTTGCCAGCGCTCATTTGCCTTACGAACTACATTTTCATCCGCTGCCAAATGAAGGTGTGATATTAGTTGATAAAAAAATTATAGTAGAATGTTTTAGAGTTAAACATCGCATTGAATGCAGGGGATTTTTATTCAGGGAAAAAAAGAATCTTAGAAAAATAGAAATTGAAGAAGTAAAAAAATATAATATTCCTTCCTCTTTTTTTGAAAGCCTGCACATGGGTGAAGATTTTATTACAGAAAACAATACAGTTATAAAAAATGAATTACTTACCTCTGCAGTAACTCCGCCAAAAACATATGCTTATTGCACGGATACTGTTTATGATGAAGATTTAATAGTGAAAATAAAAAATGTTGACCTTCTTTATCACGAAGCAACTTACCTGCATGCATTACAGCAAAAAGCTGCAAGCCGCTTTCATTGTACCTCTATAGAAGCTGCTACCATTGCAAAAAAAGCAGGTGCAAAAAAATTATTGCTGGGACATTTTTCTTCAATGTATGAATCGTTGGAAGATTTTAAAACAGAAGCATGTTCAGTTTTTGAGAATACAGAGTTGGCAATTGAAGGTTGTTCATACATGATCTAATACAAAGCAATTTGAAAAATGTAAAAAAATATATTCTTATACTTTAACCTGATACTAAATTTAATTTATGTTGTACAAAAAAGAAATGATTATATCCGCAATCCTGCTGATGTTAATTTCATTTTCATGCTCCAAATCCACATCAGGAGGCGGAAGTACACCTCCACCACCTCCTCCTCCGCCGCCAGTACTTACAAATGAAGTTGATTTTTGGCTAACATATCAATCTTCATTATTGCAAAAACAAACAGGCATACTTTCTTTTAGCACAATAGGCAATGCAAATCCTTTTATTGATGTAGATACAACACAAATATTTCAAACTGTTGATGGATTTGGATATACCCTTACAGGCGGCAGTGCTTCTGTAATTAACCACCTTGCTGCTGCCGAAAAATTAAGCCTGTTAAGGGAATTGTTTGGTAATGGAGATAATTCAATTGGAATTAGTTATTTGCGAATAAGTATTGGTTCTTCAGATCTAAATTCTACTGTATTTAGTTATGATGATATGCCGGCAGGGCAAACAGATATTAATCTTATAAATTTTAGTTTAAATCCTGACAAGGCAGAGTTGATTCCTCTATTGAAAGAAATTTTACAAATCAATCCTACAATTAAAATTTTAGCTTGTCCATGGTCTCCACCTGTATGGATGAAAGACAATGGGAGCTCAATTGGAGGAAGTTTGCAGCCACAATATTATAATGTATATGCACAATATTTTGTAAAATATATTCAACAGATGAAGGGAGAAGGTATAACGATTGATGCTATCACTCCTCAAAACGAACCACTAAATCCAGGCAATAATCCAAGTCTTGTAATGACAGCTTTGCAACAGGCAAATTTTATTAAAAACAGTCTTGGACCTGCATTTCAGGTGGCCACTATCAATACAAAAATTATTGCTTACGATCATAATTGCGATCATCCCGATTATCCTATAACTATATTAAATGATGCTGGCGCCAAACAATTTATTTATGGTTCCGCATTTCATTTGTATGCTGGTGATATAAGCGCATTAACGCAGGTACACAATGCATATCCTGAGAAGCATGTTTATTTTACTGAACAATACACAGCATCTAACGGAGACTTTGCAGGAGATATAAAATGGCATTTAAAAAATATTATCATTGGCTCTATGCGCAACTGGAGCCGCACTGCCCTGGAATGGAATTTAGCTAATGATGAATACTTTGGTCCGCATACATCTGGTGGATGTACTACCTGTAAAGGCGCATTAACCATAACTACCGGTGGGGCAATTATCCATAATGTAGCTTACTATATCATTGCTCATGCATCTAAATTTATTCCATCAGGCTCAGTTCGTATTGGAAGTAATCTTACAGGCAGTTTACAAAATGTAGCTTTTAAAACTCCGGAAGGGAAAAAAATATTAATTGTAGAAAACGACGGTGCAACTTCAACTTCTTTTAATATCAGGTTTAATAACAAATGGATAAGTACAACATTAGCTGCAGGTGCAGTAGGTACTTATGTTTGGTAATGGTTGTGGTAAACCGGATGAAGAATAACCAGGGCATCAGTTGTAAATATAAAAAGATCAACCTCTGCATTTCATATTTATCGAATTGACCGGCCTCCTGAAACGATAAATGGCTTTATAGACAATTGCAAAGTTTTTGAATGCTGAATGTAGCCGTTGGAGGGGACTGGGGAGGAAAGAATGGAGTAGATGAAAGTATTTTTTCCTAAGCAAATGGAAGTGGATTATATTCGTACTTATAAAATGATAGGCAAAAAATAAATTTAAGAAATATGAAAATTATAATAATAACAGTTGTCATTTTACTATTATCAAATAGTATACTGTCTCAGAAAAAAACGACTACAACAACAAAAGATTTTACAGAAGGCAAAAAAATAATTGTTTATACAACGGCTGAAAATACAGATTACAGATTATTTGCTACAGATACACTACGGTTCACTTATATGGGTCAGCCAAAAGAAACACAGCCTTGTATATTTGTTGATCCCGCAAAAACATTTCAAACCTTTATTGGAATTGGTGGCGCACTAACAGATGCATCTGCAGAAACATTTGCTATGTTGCCGAAAGAAAAACAAAAGGAAATATTACAGGCATATTATGATCCCAAAAAAGGAATTGGTTATACATTGGCAAGAACAAATATTCATAGTTGCGATTTTTCCAGTGGCAGTTACACTTATGTTGCGGAGGGTGATAAAGAATTAAAAACTTTTAATGTTGATCATGATAAACAATATCGCATTCCCTTCATCAAGCAGGCTATTGCGGCAGCCGGAGGAAAGTTAACTTTATTCGCCAGCCCATGGAGTCCGCCGGCATGGATGAAAGATAATAATGAGATGCTTCACGGCGGAAAATTAAAACCTGAATTTTATCAGTCATGGGCAAATTATTATGCAAAGTTTATTAAAGCTTATTCAAAAGAAGGAATACCAATATGGGGACTCACCATACAAAATGAACCAATGGCTACACAAACATGGGAATCGTGTGTGTATACAGCAGAAGAAGAAAGAGATTTTCTTAAAAAATATTTGGGACCAACATTAAAAAGAGAAGGGCTAAGTGATAAAAAAATAATTGTGTGGGATCATAACCGGGATCTGGTATTTCAGCGTGCTACTACATTATTCAGCGATCCCGAAGCTGCCCAATACGCATGGGGGCTTGGCTTTCATTGGTACGAGGATTGGAGTGGTGGCGACCAGGTATATGATAATGTAAAACGTGTACAGGAAAGTTTTCCTGCAAAAAATATCTTATTTACTGAAGGTTGTAATGGCCCTTTTAATATGAGCCAGATCAATGACTGGAAATGGGGAGAGCGCTATGGACGTTCTATGATTAATGATTTTAATAACGGCACAGTGGGCTGGACAGACTGGAATGTTTTGCTTGATGAAATTGGTGGCCCAAATCATGTACAAAATTATTGCTTTGCACCCATTCATGCTGATACCAAAACAGGCAAAATATATTACATGAATGCCTATTATTATATTGGGCATTTTTCAAAATTTATTCGTCCCGGCGCAAAAAGAATTGCAAGCTCCTCCAGCAGAAGTCCTTTGCTGAGCACTGCTTTTAAAAATAAAGATGGAAGTGTGGTTGTGATTGTGATGAACCAGAGTGATAAAAATATTCCATATTATTTATGGATTAGTGGCAAAGCTGCGCAGGTAATAAGTTTGCCTCATTCTATTGCTACATTGATGTTATAGATACTTTATCATGGGCACAAAAAATATAATATTTTTTTTTGAATGCCAACCAATAATTTCAATCAAAAAAAATTAGTTATTTGGTGCATCTTTTTCGTAACATTGTGTGCCCATCAATTATTAAACGATTGAAATAATTATTGATGATCGGTTTATTTACCTTCTTCATTTCCGGAAACTATTTAACTTTTAAATCTATTGAGTATGATTGCTATTTTAAAAAGTACCAAAACAAACCGGTTTCTTAGGTTATCTCTTTTAACGCTTTTGTTAGGGTTTCTCTTCTCTAATGTATTTAGCCAGGGAACTGTAATCAGTGGCAAGGTTACATCCACCACAGGGGATCCTTTAGCCGCAGTTTCTGTTGTGGTAAAAGGAACTAAAAAAGGTACCTCTACAGACAATAACGGAAACTTCTCTTTAAATGTGGGCAATCCCAATGCTACACTTGTAATTAGTTCTTCAGGTTATGAAAGACAGGAGATAAACCTTGATGGTAAAAATAATATCACCATCAATATGGTAACCTCCAACACACAATTAGAGCAGGTGGTAGTAATTGGATATGGAACTGCAAATAAAAGAGATCTTACAGGTTCTATTGTAAAGATCAGCGGCAAAGAAGTTTCTGATAAACCAAATACAAATCCAATAGCTTCCTTACAAGGTAAAGTACCGGGCTTATCAGTTGTAAATAGTGGTACTCCAGGGCAGGCACCTGATATTCGTATCAGAGGTACTGTTAGTATCGGGCAGGTTCATCCGCTTTATGTAGTCGATGGTATTTTTAATGATAATATTGATTATATCAATCCAAATGATATTGAATCAATCGAGATTTTAAAAGATCCTTCTTCATTAGCTATTTTTGGTGTTAAAGGTGCTACGGGAGTGATTGCCATCACTACAAAAAAAGCAAAAGTAGGTCAGACTATTATCAATTTTAATACCAGCTTTGGATTTAAAAAATTAGTAGATAAGATTAAACTGGCAAGTGCAGATCAATTTAAAACACTTTTTGATGAAGAAAGAGCAAACAATGGCACTACAACACCTTTCGATTATACCGGTTTATCGGCTAATACAGATTGGATAGATGCTGTTACAAGAACAGGAAAATTCAATAACAATAATTTAAGTATTTCAGGAAGTACAGAAAAAAACAGGTTTAATTTTGGATTAGGGTATACCTCAGATGAGGGAATTATCAGACATGAAAGGTTGCAAAGAATGCTTCTTTCATTAAGCGATGAGTTTAAAATAAGTAAGGCAATAAAGTTGGGTGTCAACCTAAATTCTTCGAGACAGGATAATCCCTATGATGCCACATCAGTTTTGGATAATGCAAGAAAAGTAATACCCCAGGTATCTGCCGGCACCAAACCTTTTTTTGTAAAAAATCCTTATGGTACCGATAGCATGAATACAAATTTATACTCAGGACTTGATGTAGGTCTTCAATCTTCAGGAGTTGTAAACCCATTAATACAATTAGAGAATGAATGGAATAAAACAAAAAACATTGAATACCGCACAGTAGGAAGTGTTTTTGTTGAAGTTACTTTTCTTAAAAATTTTACTTTCAGATCAACTGTGTATGCAGATGTGAGTACGGTAAACAAACGGCAATATACTCCTCTCTATTACGCTTATAACCCCAAAGACAATAATCCATATTTGTATAGCCAGACAACCAGAGTTCAGGAAGATGATCAAACTTATAGAAAAGTTCAGCAGGATCATATCCTTAATTTTAAGAAAAACTTTGGCGATCACGGTCTAACGTTAACAGGAGGTTTCACTACTTATTATTTTAGTAATTTCAATAGAACAGGGAAATCCAGCCAAAGCACAGGGCCAACTGCACTTCCTATTCCTAATGATCCAAGATTTTGGTATATAACCAATGGGTTTCAAAACCCTTCCACAACCTCAGCCAATTCAAGCCAAAGTGAATACTCAACAGTTTCTTTCCTTGCAAGGGCCTTATACAATTATAAGGGCAAGTATTTCTTAAATGGCTCATTTAGAAATGATGCTTCTTCCAGACTTCCGGAAGCAAACAGAAATCAGAAATTCTGGGCTGTAGGTGCTGCATGGGATATTACCAAAGAGTCGTTTATGAATAATCAACAGATTTTTGATTTTCTGAAGTTAAAAGGTTCAGTAGGTTTATTAGGAAATCAAACGGCATCCAGATTAGATGGGACCCCGCTTAATTATCCTTTTTATCCAAATTTAAATACAGGATCCAATGCTGTTTTTGGCACCAATGTTTATACTGCAGCTAATACGGAGTATATTCCCAATCCTGATTTAAAATGGGAAACCGTATCAGCACAGGAAGTTGGTGTGGAATTGAATGCTTTTAAGAACCGCCTTCATTTTGAAGCAAATTATTTTAATAAAACAACCAAAGATCTAATGACCTATGTTGATAGATCTCCTATAGGTTTAAAAAATAAACTGGTAAATGGTGGTAGTTTAAAAAACTGGGGTGAAGAATTTTCTGCAAACTGGAATCAAAATTTATCCCGTAAATTAACATTGAATATTGGAGGAAATATTACATTCATAAAAAATAAAGTGTTGAGCTTAAGTGAGGAACTTCCTACAGGTATTCTGTCAAGGGCTTTCCAAAATAATGGTAGTGCAGAAAGCAGAACCAAGGTAGGGCTACCCATAGGTTCTTTTTATGGATACGTTGTAGAAGGTCTTTATCAAAGTTATGCTGATATATTAAAATCTCCCGTAGCATCCTCTCTTGGTGCTTACAGGCCGGGTGATTTTAAATTTAAAGATGTAAATGGAGATGGCGTTATCACAGCAGATGATAGAACAGTTATTGGCAATCCTACTCCCAAATTTACATATGGTGCTTCTATAAACCTTACTTATATCGGCTTAAGCTTAGGTGTGGATGTGGTTGGTGTTTATGGTAACCAGGTATTCAGAACTTGGGGTTCTCTTGAGTCACCATTTCAACGTGTAAATTATTCAGGTGATAAGATTGAAAGATGGCATGGTGAGGGTACTTCTAACTGGGTGCCTATTATTAGCCAGGGAGACAGGTTTAATTATAATGGTTCTACCTATAATATTGAAGATGGCAGTTATTTCAGAATAAGAAATATTCAGCTTGGCTATAAATTTGGAAAGGAGTTGATATCAAAAGCAGGTATTAAAGAACTGCGGTTATTTGCCAACGTTCAGAATTTAAAAACCTGGAAAAACAATTATGGTTATACAGCAGAATTTGGAGGAGATGCAACAGCATTTGGATATGATAATGCAGGCGGTGCTATACCAGTTGTAAGTACCATTGGCTTAAATATTACTTTTTAAAAAAAATAATAGATAAAAATTATGAGAAAAATAAAAAATATACTTTGGATGTTGCTGGTAGCAATTCCAATGCTTATGATGGTGTCAGGTTGTAAAAAATTTCTTGATCGTAAGCCACTAACTGCAACCCTGGATGATTTGAAGCAGGGAGGCCTGGAAGGACAGTCATTAAATATGTATACTATTCTCAGGACTTATGCTGGCTTTTCTCTTTTACCCTGGTTAGACTTTCATAGCATACGTGATGACGATGCACAAAAAGGCAGTGATGCAAACGATGGAAGAGAAATAAATACAGAGTTTGAAACTTTTCAATATAATAAAGACGACTGGGCTATCAATACTTATTGGAATGATCATTATGCAATGATCAACGAAACTAATAATGCATTAGATGATGCTAAATCTTTTAATCTTACTGATCCTGCCTCCCTGCGTAATGTTGGAGAAGCCTGTTTTTTCAGAGCTTATGCTTATTTTGAATTGGTAAAAAACTTTGGTGATGTACCCTTGATTAATTACCGGATCGTTAAGCCTACAGATGGTATCCGTGATAAATCTCCTATAGCTACCCTTTATGCATTTATTGATTCTAATTTACAGGTAGCTACCGCACTTCTTCCGCTCAATAGTTCCGCATATGGCAATGCCTATCCGGGAAGGTTAACTAAAGGGGCTGCTAATACATTATGGGCGCAAACCTATTTGTTCAGGCAAAATTGGGCACGGGTTATAGCTCTTTGTAAAGAGGTTATCGCTTCCGGTCAATATACTTTAGCTCCTAATTTTTCTGATATATGGAGAGACGGTTTAAATGGTGCCGGTAAAAATGGGCCAGAATCCATATGGGAGATGCAGGCCAATGTTGGGCAAAATGGACAGAGTAACAATGCTGTTGACAATGGAACAAACTGGGGAACAGAACAGCAAGTGCGGCAAAATGGTGCTCCCCTGGATTGGAATCTGGGCTGGGGATGGAATACTCCAACTGATAATCTGGTAAACGCATGGGATAGTACTGATCCAAGAAAATCGCAAACAATTTTATTTTCCGGAAAATATGATGGAGGCCCTGCTCTTGGCGGGTTTGGGGTTATACTTCCTGCTTATACTGATCCAAGTGGTGCAGGTGGACTTGCACAAAAATATTGGAATAAAAAACTTTATACAGGTAATGATCCTGCAATGAGATCGTTTACAGGCTTTATTAATAATAATGGGGGTGCAAGCTGGATTAACCACCGGATATTGCGCTATGCCGATGTAATTCTAATGCTGGCAGAAGCTGCAAATGAATCAAGTGATGGCACAACTGCTGCTGCCAACCTGGAATTAATCAGAAACAGGGCAAGTGGTAATAAAGGGCCCGGCCGCACTATTCTGCCACCAATTGCATTTGTAAATCAGGCACAAATGCGTACGGCATTAAAAAATGAAAGAAGATTTGAATTTGCATTGGAAGGTTACAGGTTTTACGATTTGGTGCGTTGGGGTGATGCTGTATCAACACTTTCAGGATTAGGTTATACTAACCGGTGCAGATTTTATCCTATACCACAAAAGGCTATTGATCTGTCTGGTAATGTTTTAAAACAAAATCCTGAATGGTAATTATTTCTAAATAATATTCATCTATAATATTTCAACCATGAGCTTTAAAAATAAAATAATTAAAAATGCTGTATTGGTTTTTGCAGCGAGCCTTGCAATTACAGCCTGTCAAAAACTTGATCGTCCAAAGCTTGGTGATTATGCAAAAGATGCTTCTCCGCCAGGTGGTCCTTTAAAATTTTACGCCGCATTTGATGGTACTACATCTAATACCTTAATGAATGCGGTTGACAGTATCAGGGCAAATTTTCCATCTGTTAATCCGTTAGCTTCAGTGGATGGTGTAAAAGGAAAAGCTGTTCAGGGCAACGGCACACAAGCCATTAAATATCCATCAGCAAATGATTTTAAAGGGGTAACAAGTTGCACCATATCAATGTGGTTAAATAATGCTGTCAATACAAATACTGAGCTTTTATTTTCCCTTGCCAGCAAAGATTACTGGCATGAAAGTGCTGCTTTTTTATTGTTAGAGCATGCTACTCCTACCAAATGCCAGCTTAAGTTTGCATTGGAGGATCATTGGGTAGAGTATATTGATAACTTCAATAAGCCATTATTTGATGGCAACTGGCATCATCTGGCATTTACTTATGATGAAACCACTTCTACAGTAAAAGTATATTTTGACGGCACTGAAGTTCCCACACCAGCAAGTGCTGCAGGAAATTTTGCGGGACTTGGCAAGCTAACTTTAGGAAACGCAACCAATTTGGTTGTGGGCGGATGGAACAAGCATGCAGGACTTTCAGGGCCTACAGATAGCTGGATAAGTGGCTTTACAGGTAAGATGGATCAATTCCGTATGTATGGTAAAGTTCTTACGGCAACTGAAATACAGGCTCTTTACAATAGCAAACAATAAGATTATAAAATTTTAATTTAAGGCTGCATTTTTTGCAGCCTTTTTTGTTATCCAAAATTTAGATGGAGCATCTACATCCAATATATTTTAGTTAATGAATTTGATTTGAATTTTTCATTGCACTCATTATCTTTTTAGTTTCATCAGGATAAATACTAATAAAGTGCGAACGAATTAAAGCAGCGGTAGGTGCCAGGTCCCCATGCAATTGAACAGCAATTACATTTGAATATTTTAGCGGCATGTGACAGTCAATACAGTTTGTATTTATTGCAGAGCCCATAGTTTTAGTAAGCTTACAAACGTTATTATGCCCTCCACTATGACAGGTCATACATCTTTGGGAGAAAAGTTCAATTTTGCCTTTTTCATTTTCATGTGTATTGTGACATGTAGTGCATGTTAGTGTGTTGCTTGTTCTGTAACATTTGCTGGCACGAAGCAATCCGTATTGGTTACCATGTACATCAATTTTTTTAGGATCAGGGGCAGAAGTATCAACCGCAAAATAATCTGAAAGCTTATCTCCTGATGTAAATTCAAAAGAAGGTTTTATTTTCTGCAACCTTCCTCCATGGCATGATGCACACAAATCCATATTTTGTTGCCTTGTAAACTTAGCAGGGTTAATAATGTATTTGCCTATGGTAATTTTGGGATTTTGTGTTTGAAATTCCACATGTTTTTCTGCAGGTCCGTGGCATTTTTCACAATCAACACCGTATATTATTTTATCCCTGTCAAATGTTTCATGTTGCTCTTCAGGAGGTGATGTTTTATTTACATAGGTGGCATGGCATTCAAGGCAACGCGAGGTAATGATCCTGTTAAAAATTATTCTATCAGGAAAACCCGGGCTGTTAGACCATGCCTTGGCAGCAGTAAAATAAGTTATAGGTAATTGATATAGATAATTATCCTGCCAGTATAAATAACTCTGCCCCATCGTTCCTGAACCAATTACTATATCAAACCGATGCGCTTTTTGTTCATTCTCCCTGTAATATTCAACCTGGTAAAAGCCCCTATCTCTTTTTTCCATAGCTATTAGTACACTTCCATTGTAAGCGTAAAAATTCTTCCCTGTTTCAAAACTTCCTTTTATATATTTTTCTAAAGCAGGTTGCGAAGTAAGGTAGTGAGCTGTGTGAATATGCGTATCATAAATATTTTTATGGCAATTGGCGCAGGTTGCAGAGCCTGCAAATTGTTCCCCGTTTTTATTTGTAATAATTACAGGCTCAGTATTGCTTTTATTTATGCATTGCGATATTAAAAAAATACATAAAACAATTAAGGCTACAGTTATTATAGATCGGCTTTGGCGCATGGTAATTCTTATAACATAAAAGTATGATTATGGTAATGAATTTACAGTTAAACTTTATAATTTTTGCGCCACTTATGTGTTTAATCCCATACAAATATCTTGTATCTTACAGCATTTAAATTACAATAATAAAATTTTATCCATGCCCGCTAAAGGCTTATTTATTTTTTGCCTGCTCTCATGCTTTTTATGTATTTCATGTCATCATTCTGATAGTTTATTTGAAAGTTTACCGCCTTCAGCAACAAATATTCAATTTGAAAATAAATTAGAAAATAAACACCTCTTCAACATTCTTTATTATTTATATTATTATAATGGCGGTGGTGTTGCTATAGGGGATATCAATAATGACGGCCTTCCTGATATTTATTTTACAGCAAACAGCAAAGGCAATAACAAGCTCTATTTAAATAAAGGCAATTTTAAATTTGAAGATGTAACTGAAAAAGCAGGCGTAGCCGGAAGTGCAGACTGGTGCACCGGCACAACAATGGCTGATGTAAATGGTGATGGCTATTTGGATATCTATGTTTCCGCTGTCAGCAATGAACATGGATTAAAGGGGCACAACGAACTTTTTATAAATAACGGCAACGGAAGTTTTACTGAAAGTTCTGCAAAATATGGATTGGATTTTTCAGGCTTTACAACGCAGGTTGCATTTTTTGATTATGACCATGACGGTGACCTGGATTGTTACATTCTTAATCAATCACATCATCCTCATGCAAATATTGTAGATACCAGCCACAGAAATAGTTATGACTCTCTTTCCGGAGACAGGCTTTACAGAAATGATTTAAATACAACAGGGAAATTTACAGAAGTATCAAAGCAAGCTGGTATTTATCAAAGCAACTTGGGGTATGGATTAGGTATTGCAATTGCAGATATTAACAATGACGGATGGGATGATATTTATGTGGGCAATGATTTTCATGAGAACGATTATTATTATATAAATAATGGCAACGGTACATTTACTGAAAGCGGCGCCAAACATTTTAATCATTACAGCCGGTTTAGCATGGGAAATGATATTGCTGATTATAATAATGATGGCCAATTAGATTTGATTACCGTGGACATGCTGCCATCCGATGAAAAAATTTTAAAAACATACGGCAGCGATGAGAACCTTGATATTTATAAAGTAAAACTTCAGCTACGTGGTTACCAAAATCAATATTCAAAAAATTGCCTGCAACGCAATAATGGTAGTGGAAGCAGCTTTAGCGAGACCTCTTTAATTAGTGGTGTATCAGCCACTGATTGGAGCTGGGCTCCTTTGTTTGCAGATTTTGATAATGATGGTAATAAAGATTTGTTTATTTCAAGCGGCATTGTGAAACGCCCGGTTGACCTGGACTATGTTCGTTTCATTTCTGATCTGCACATAAAAAAAGGAATGGATCAAACCGATAAATATGATGATGAAGCAATAAACGCAATGCCGGATGGATCATCTCATCCATATTTATTTAAAGGAGACGGCAAATTAAGTTTTAAAGATGTAAGTGATGCCTGGGGTACAGGAAAAATGAAAGGATATTTTAATGGCGCTTCTTATGCAGACCTGGATAATGATGGAAATCTTGATCTTGTAATTAATTGTATTAATGCGCCGGCTGTAATTTTAAAAAATAATTCTCCCAGGAAAAATTACTTATCTATTTCTTTTAAAGGTGATACCGGATTTAATACATTCGGTGTAGGTTGTAAAGCATATGTTTTTCAAAAAGATAAAATGCAATACCAGCAATTGATGCTTACAAGAGGATTTATGTCTTCTTCAGATACAAGATTACATTTTGGATTAGATACCCTGGCTAAAATTGATAGCGTATTAATTGTTTGGCCCGATCAAAAGTATCAGGTAATAAAAAATGTGTCAGCTAATCAGCAGCTAATAGTTAAACAAAAAGATGCGATAGCCGGATTTGAATACGGAAATTATTTTCCTCCTTTACCGGAAATTCTACAAAACATTTCTGCCGAAATAAATTGTAACTGGAAACATAAAGAAAATGATTTTGTAGATTTTAATGTACAATATTTAATTCCGCACGAAGAGAGCACAAGAGGTCCAAAAGTCGCTGTAGGTGATATTAATAAGGATGGGCTCGACGATTTTTTTGTATGCGGAGCAAAATTACAGCCGGGATGCCTGATGGTTCAAACCAAAGATGGTAAGTTTATTAAAACAGATGAAAATTTATTTAGCAAAACTGATAGCAGCGAAGATGTAGATGCAGTTTTTTTTGATGCCAATAACGATGGCTTCCTGGATTTGTATGTGGTAAGTGGAGGAAATGAATACAAGGATGGTGATGAAAAATTAAGCGACAGATTATACATAAACAATGGCAAAGGACATTTTGAATTAGCCTTTAATAGTTTACCAAAATTATTATTCAATAAATCCTGTGTATCAGTTGCAGATGTAAATAAAGATGGTTCCAACGATTTATTTGTTGGGGGATTAGCTAATGCAAAAAGTTATGGGGAGCCACAATCCTCTTATTTATTATTGAATAATGGCAAAGGAAATTTTAAACTTGCCGACACTTCGGTAATTAATTTAAATAATATTGGAATAGTTACTGCCTCAACATTCACTGATTTAAATAATGACGGATGGATGGACCTGGTAATTACGGGAGAATGGATGCCTGTAAAAATATTTATCAATAATAAAGGGGTGTTTAAAGAAACTGATGTAGCACAATCAACGGGATTGTGGCAATCGCTATACTCCACTGATATAAACGGGGATGGTTTTCCTGATCTTATTGCAGGAAACTGGGGGCAGAACTGTAAATTGGTTGCCGGCAAAAACGGTCCTGTAAAACTTTACATAAACGACTTTGATAAAAATGGTTCAGTTGAACAGGTAATGGCATACACCATTGATGGAAAAGAATATACTTTTTTAGCAAAAGATGAATTGGAGCGTGCTTTGCCGGTATTAAAAAAAGCATATTTAACGTATAGCGAAGTAGCAGGCAAAACAGTTCAATATATGTTTTATGATTTATTTAAAGATTATAAAGAACTACAGGCAGAAACACTTAGTTCTTCTTTTTTTATCAACGACGGGAAGGGCAATTTTACAAGAAAAGATTTGCCGCAGGAATTGCAACTGGCGCCATTATTTGCTTTCCAGCGATTGGGGAATACAAATTCATTTTTTGCCGGCGGAAATTTTTTTGGTGTGATACCTTACGAAGGACAGTATGATGCTTCATCTTTATTATCTTTTGAAACAGATAAGTCCGGCGCAGTTAATCAAACAAAAATAATTGACATAAAAGGAGAAGTAAGAGATTTAAAATGGCTGCATACAGCTAAATATGGAGACATATTGGTGGCAGCGAAAAACAATGACAGCTTGATGTTCTATAAATTGAACAAATAATATCTCTATAACTTGATTAACTATTAGTCAATATAAAATTCTTTAAAATGGTGATTCGCTATTTTTATTTGTTGTGTTTGATAGTGTCATTGCATAGTTGCAGTAAAAATTCAGGTAGCACAACAACTCCGCCACCCCCACCCCCCACATCTCCCGTTACATCAACAGTAATTAAAGTAAATGGGAATTCAAATGGTTTTACTTATAATGGAATTAATACTACTCCCTTAATAAAATTATCATTTTCGTCACCGATAAATCATAGTTCAGTCGGTACTGCTTTTTTATTAAAAAATAGTAGTGGGACAGTGATTCCAATCAACCCCTCTTATGAAAATAATGATAGTACAGTTGTGTTACAACCTGCATCACCGTTGAGTTTTATTACTAAATACAATTTAACAATATCAACCGGTCTCACATCGCAGGCAGGCGGCTCTTTACAATCTGCTATTACTGTAAACTTTATCACTTCAATTGATTCAACAGATAAATTCCCGATACTATCAGATAATGCTTTGCTCGATCTTGTGCAACAACAAACCTTTAAATATTTTTGGGATTTTGGCCACCCTGTTAGTGGTTTGGCAAGAGAAAGAAATACATCCGGAGAAACTGTTACCAGTGGCGGTTCGGGATTTGGTATTATGGCAATTGTTACCGGCATTAGCCGGAATTTTATTACAAGAGCACAAGGACTTACACGAATGCAAACCATTGTTGGCTTTTTAAAAAATACGGCACAACGTTTTCATGGAGCGTATCCGCATTGGTTAAATGGTACCACCGGAGTTGTAATACCTTTCAGCACAAAAGATAATGGTGCTGATCTTGTGGAAACGTCTTATTTAATGCAGGGATTGCTTACAGCAAGACAATTTTTTAATGGCAGTGATGCTACAGAAACTGCGTTGCGTAATGATATAAATATTTTATGGAATGGAGTTGAATGGAATTGGTTTCGTCAGAATAACCAAAATGTTTTGTATTGGCACTGGAGTACGAATTACAATTGGGATATGAATTTTCAAATTCATGGATGGAATGAAGCTTTAATAACTTATGTTCTGGCTACATCTTCTCAAAATTATTCTATACCAAAAAATGTTTACGATAACGGCTGGGCACAAAATGGAGCCATCAAAAATAATAATACCTACTATGGCTATCAGTTGCCATTAGGCCCTGCCTCAGGTGGCCCGCTTTTCTTTGCACAGTATTCTTTCCTCGGTATAAATCCAAATGGATTAACTGATACATATGCAAATTATCAAACACAAACAATTAATCATACAAAAATCAATTACGAATACTGCAAAGCAAACGCTAAAGGATATTATGGCTACAGCAATTTGTGTTGGGGCTTAACTGCAAGTGATATTCCTTCAGGATATACTGCAAGCTCGCCAACAAATGATGTTGGTGTAATTGCACCAACTGCAGCCCTGTCATCTTTTCCTTATACTCCAACAGAATCAATGCAGACGCTTAAATTTTTTTATTATAAACTGGGCGATAAAATTTGGGGGCAATACGGATTTAAAGATGCTTTCAGTTTAAATGATACCTGGTTTGCTGATTCATATCTTGCCATAGACCAGGGACCGATTATTGTGATGATAGAAAATTACAGAACGGGTTTACTCTGGAATTTATTTACAAGTTGCGCTGAGGTAAAATCGGGTATGAAAAATCTTGGATTTACTGCACCATATTTATAATAACCGTACGGGTTCTTTTTGTAAGTTTGATAGTAAAATGAAAGTAAAATAGTGCTGCCCCTAAATCCCCTAAAGGGGACTTTACTTCAGTGCTTATATCAACATTATATTTTTTTCAACAATAATATCTTAGAAAAAATATATGGCACCGAACATGCATTGTGGAGCATCTAAAATCATCTTTCAATATGCTGAATTATTACGAAAAAACATGACGGAAGCTGAGAAAATTGTATGGGAAAAACTTAGTAATAATAAACTTGATATACGAATAAGAAGACAACATCAGATACATAAATATATTGCTGATTTTTATTGTCATGAATTAAAACTTATAATTGAAATTGATGGTGATATACACCTGGCAAAAGAGCATAAAGAATATGATATTAACAGAGACATTACTTTGAGTGAATTTGGAATACAAATACTCAGGTTCACTAATCATCAGGTAATAAACAATATTGATGAGATCATTAATGAAATAAAAAAGAAGGTGGTGGAAATAAAGTTGAAACAATATTCATCCGCCAAATAATATATCTAAAGCTGACAAGTCCCCTTTAGGGGATTTAGGGGCAAATTAAACGGCCATATTTATAATCCATTTCTAAAAAAATGAAATATTTTAAAATCAATTCTTTCTGCATTTTTTTATTTTCGTTCATTAGCATTTCTTGTGTTTCTCAAAATAACAAGGTGGGAATGGAAAGACAAAAAAATTTGTCTGACACAGCCCTGCTGGAACTCGTACAGAAACAGACTTTCAGATATTTTTGGGACTTTGCGCATCCTGTTAGCGGGATGGCAAGAGAGCGAAGTAATATTGCTTATGATTACGGTAACGAAGTGGTAACTACAGGGGGCACTGGCTTTGGAGTAATGGCAATTATTGTAGCAGCAGAAAGAGGTTGGATAAGCAGGGATAGCGCTGCAAAGTTTTTGGTGAAGATGGTAAAATTTTTATCAAAGGCTGATGCATATCATGGAGTGTTTCCGCATTGGATGAATGGTGCAACGGGAAAAACAATTCCCTTCAGCAGAAAAGATGATGGTGCTGATCTTGTTGAAACATCTTATTTATTTGAGGGCTTATTGTGTGCCAGACAATATTTTAATCATGATGTAAAAACAGAAATTGATTTACGCAACCGAATTGGAGGGATGTGGAATGATGTTGAATGGAATTGGTTTACAAAAGGTGGTGAAGAAGTTTTATACTGGCACTGGAGCCCGA
>JANXQO010000044.1 GCA_025353485.1 Chitinophagales bacterium | reverse complement strand
TATTTTATCTCCTGTTTCAATTCCTTTTTTTACCGGCACTTTTACAGCAATGCTGTCATTTATTAATTTCATCACCCAAAATTCAGATTGTGTTTCATCAGAAAGCACAGCGGCTTTAGGAAGTGAAGCAGCAGCGGCTTTGCTCGTTTTTACGATCTTTACTCTTGCTACTAAATGTTGCGGAATTTGTTGCAGCGAATGAATACGAATTGCCACTGCCTGTGTCTGCGAAAGAGAATCCATAAAAGGCATAGAGGTTTGCACCGTTCCTAAAAGCCTTGTTCCATCGGGTAAAGTAAGTTCTGCTTCTTTATTGTTTGTAATGTATTGTTTGTATTCGTAGGGCACATCCATAACAAAAACAAAACTGTTTACATTGCTAATTACTGCAAGCTGCTCACCATCCTGTACATAATCTCCGGACTGGTGGTTAAGTTCTGAAACATAACCGCCGCTGCTTGCTTTTATAACATTCACTCCTGAAAATCTAAAACCGGGATCAAGTTTATTAATTGTATTTCCAATGACATCAGATTCCTTTGTTTTTAGCGTAAACATAGCCTGGCCCGGATTTACACGATCAGCATATTTTACAGTAACAGATTTTATGTAACCGGTTAAATTAGATTTTATATAACTCTTTTGTAAAAAAGTTGAAGTGGCATTAAGTTCTACAAATTCCTTTAAAGGATCGTAACTGATAACAGTAACAGTTACAGGGGTAATTGTTTCTGTTTTTGTTTCTTCCGTTGAGGTAGCCTCTTTGTGTTTGCACGAAAAAATAATAAGTATTAATAAAATCACATGGATATTTTTTATGAATATTTTCATACTTGTTACTGGTTACTTATTTACTAATTACTTATCACTTTCTTTTTACTTATGCCAATAATTTAATTGATTGATTATCTGTAAACGTGATATCATATTTTGAACGATAAGATTTTTTGCCGTGATGTAATTGTTTAAAGCTAATATATAATCCGTCATTTTTATATCGCCGGTTTCTAAAAGTTTTCCATTTACATCAATAAGTGTTTCAATATATTTTATTTGTTTATCAATCGGGATGATTAAATTTTCAATTGCTGAAAGCTGCTGTTGCAACTGTGCTATCTGTTGGTAATATTGATTCTGAAAAAATCCTTTATTTTTTAATCTTGTTCTTTCGGCAATAGCAATTTTTGAATATTGTAGTTTTTTTTGCCCGCCATCATAAATGGGGATAACAAAATTAATTCCAAAACTGTTGCCAAAATTCCTATACAACGGCTCAGCAAAAGATGATTGAACACCTGCATCAGCATACAAATTAATGTGTGGCCGGTAACCCAGGCCTATCAATGCTTTATTATTGATCAGCCGTAAACTGTCAATTTTATATTTTAAAAAAAAAGCAGAGCTATCGGTATAAAAAATTCTTACAACATTTAATTCCGGTGGCGCTAATGCTGTTGGTACTGTATCAACAATACCAGCCAAA
>JANXQO010000037.1 GCA_025353485.1 Chitinophagales bacterium | reverse complement strand
TTAGAGGAATTCGGATAAGGCTTTGATTCATATTTTTTTCAAAAAGGATGCAATATTCATCAATAAGAAAGAAAAGTTCGGTAAATTGGTCTGATGTAAGCATATTTTAGTTGTTTTTGTTTGCACTATAAATATACTAATATATGCTTATATTTTATTGATTATCATCTCATTACATTATTAATTTATTATTAATTTATTATAAAATTTACTAACCCGCTTATATCGAACTCACGTTAAAATATTATTTTTTATATCCTCCGCAGAATAATTTTGGTCAAGTTCTATAAGCCTTCTCTTGGCTTCATATACTTTTTGTTGAAGGGTATCCAGGTAAGCGTTAAAGGATTTTGAATAATCTGTTTTGCCATGTAATCTGCCAGAACCCGAGTTCCAAAATTCCGTTTTGCATTTTCTTTTTGAACTTATTTCACAGGAGCTTCCATCTACTGTGATTCGCAGATAAACTGGCAATTCTGAAGCGTTTTCTTCTCTATTTTTCTTGAGATGAAACACCAATCCAAAACTTGTTTCCATAACATTCATTTTAGGGTTATAAAATTATGTTTTACAATACTTGTAAAACATAGTTGCAATTCTATAAAATGTTAATTAATAAAGACTTATGAAAGTTTGGTGGAGTCTTTGTAAAGTTAGGTAAGACTCCACGAATGACTCAAGCTAAATATTGATAAAGTAAGGTAAAGAGTAGAAATAAAAATCCCGTAAACAGTGCGTTTCACTGGGATTCTTACTTCTCTTAATAAAATTTTACTGAAAAAAGTGGAGCTGCAGGGAGTCGAACCCTGGTCCAAACATATTCGCCATAAGCTTTCTACATGTTTATTTCTGCATTATTTGTAGGGAAGAGGCAGGGGCAAAACTAACCAACCTAATCCTTAGCTGAATTCCCGATAGCTATCGGGGCTTAAATAATCATCACAGCCTTTGATTACAGCAGCCCGTTTTTGTTTTGAGTCGGCGGAGCAGCATGGCAACAGGCAAGCCCGCTACACGGCCCTAATGGATGCCAGTCTATCGACTAAGCAGCCATGGCATACTGAGTATTGCCATTTAAAGTTTTCGTATTAAGATTTAAGTGCTGACTACGCAACGCACTACATGCTTACACTTACAAAGAACTATGCTGTCAAAACCGGTCAGCCCCAAAACACAATTGGCAATACAGCAATTGGCAATTGTGTATGCAAATTTACAAAAATTAAACTGTTGAATTATAAGTTTTACATCTGTTATTTTTGCAAACTTATATTACAAAAAATTACATGAAGCCAGAAGTATTTTATGGAAAAAGAATTGACAGTTTACACAAGGATCTTAAGAACCTTCAACAAAAAAAATCAGCTTTTGGCTGGTTGCGCTTTGGATCGATCGCAGCAATAATAGCAGCATTTTATTTTTTATACTCATTGGGAATAGGGTATTTAATAATTACAGGTATTTTACTGTTGATAATTTTTACAAGATTATTACTTGCTGATCTTAAAAATAAATCAGCAATTGCTCACACCGGTTATTTATTAAAAATTAATAATGATGAAATAAAAATACTTGCCGGCGATTACTATGGTTTTCCCGATGGCAATCATCATATTCCTGAAAATCATTTGTATGCAAATGACCTGGATATATTTGGAAAAGCTTCTTTATTTCAATACATCAACCGTACTGTATCAGAAATGGGCAGCAGTAAATTGGCTGAATATTTAAACACTCCTGCAGCGCCTGATATTATTTTACAAAGACAAACAGCGGTAAAAGAATTATCAAAAAAAATTGAATGGATACAGGATCTGCAGGCCAAAGGAAAAGAAAAGCAAATTACTTTTTCTACACAAAAAGGGCTCAAAGACTGGATCGCAGAACCTATTGTTTTTACAAAATTTAAACCATGGAATTGGTTACGCTACTTATTACCGGCAATTATCATCAGTATTGTTACGCTTTATATTTTTGATTTGGTGTCATCAGGAATATTTTATTCTTCGTTATTAATTTTTGCTGTAATAGCTTTTCAGGTTAATAAAGTAGTTGCTCCCATCCATGAAAAATTATCAAAGATCGCTGAAGAACTTACCATACTTTCCAACAGCGTAATACATATTGAAACAGCAACATTTATAAGTGATTTACTCAACTATTTACAATCACCTTTTCGTCTTCAAAATAAAAATGTATCCCGGGATATTATCAGCCTGAGAAAATTGCTTGACAGGCTTGACCTCAGATATAATCTGGTTCTTTCTGCTCCGTTAAATATTTTGATGCTTTGGAACCTTCAACAAATGCTTGACCTTGAAAAATGGAAAAGTGATCAACAAAAAAATATCAATATATGGTTTGATACGTTAGGAGAAATAGAAGCATTAAACAGTTTAGGTATACTTTATTTTAATGAGCCGGAGTGGGTTTTCCCAATCGTAATTCCAGAATATTTTTTTATAGAAGGAAAAGAGATTGGTCATCCTCTTATATCAAAATCCAAACGTGTAAATAATGATATTGAAATTAAACACGACGGGGAGCTAATGTTGGTGACAGGTAGTAACATGGCAGGCAAGAGTACATATCTGCGCAGCATAGGGGTAAATGTTGTATTGGCAATGGCAGGTGCGCCTGTTTGTGCAAAAACGTTTAAAGTTTCGCATGTGCAAATTATCAGCAGTATGCGTATTACTGATAATCTTGCTGAAAGCACTTCTACATTTTATGCAGAATTAAAAAAATTAAAAACCATTATTGAAAAAGTAAATAATAAGGAAAAGGTTTTTATTTTATTGGATGAGATACTAAGAGGAACCAATTCGCTTGACAGGCATACAGGTTCTGTAGCTTTGGTAAAACAATTAATAAAACATCATGCCGCAGCAATAATAGCCACGCATGATCTTGAACTGGCAAAATTAAAAGATGAGTATCCGGATAATATTATCAATTATCATTTTGATGTGCAGGTAAGTAATGATGAATTGTTTTTTGATTACCTGCTAAAACCCGGTGTATGCACAAGTTTAAACGCTTCAATACTTATGAAAAAGATTGGGATTGAATTGTAAGTTCTATGTACGATGCACGATGAGTGATGTACGAAGTACTATGTAAAAAAATAGGTTAAACCAAATGTGTATCAAACATCGTACATCCTACATCAAAACATAATTAATGCCCCCTACCCCATCCAAACCAATCATTGCCATTTGCGAAAATGAGTAAGCCAAATAAAAGCACCATACCTGCAATTTGCGCATACTCTAAAAACTTATCACTTGGTTTGCGGCCGGATATCATCTCAATTAATGTAAACAAAACATGACCGCCATCCAATGCAGGAATAGGTAACATATTCATAAAGGCAAGTACAATTGAAAAGAATGCCGTGATATTCCAGAATACTTCCCAGTTCCATTCGTTTTTAGGGAAGATAGATGCCATTGCTTTAAATCCGCCAAGCCCTTTATAGGCACCTGTTTTAGGATTCAATATCAATTTAAACTGCTGGATATAAAAGTCTAATTTCTCGCCGGCTTTTTGTACCCCGGCAGGAAAGGCTTCAAAAAATCCATACTTTCTGCTTTCCTGTTTTAGTATTCCAAGACTATCAAACTGATCTTCATTTAAAATACTGAAACCAATTTTTCCATTTTTGTCCACTAAAACTTTCGCTTGCATTGGCTGCATATTTCTTATAAATGAAACACTAACGGAATCACCTTTTTTATTATTTAAAAGCGGGCCCATCTCATCAAAAAAACCAACCGTTGTGGAATCAACGGCAACAACCCTGTCGAACACTTTTAATCCTGCTTTTTTTGCATGAGAAGTATCCTTATCATCAAATCCTCCGATAATTAAAGGCACTCTTGGTAAAATAAGATCACTGCGTTTTCCTTTTTTCTCAACCAATTGTTCTATTAAATTAACAGGCAGATCAATGTTCATTTTTTTACCATCCCTTTCCAGCAAAACTGTTTTGCCTAATAATAATTTGGAAGGTATATCATTGAAATATTTTATTGAATCACCATTTACCGCAATAATTTTATCGCCGTTTTTTAACCCCTGATTCAACATTAAACTGTCTGTTACCCAAATGCCGTTTGGTGCATTTTCAATAGGCAACTTTTTTTCGCCCCATGTAAATAATATCATGGCATAAATAAAGAATGCAAGCAATACATTCATTATAATTCCGGCAAGCATTATTATTAAACGCTGCCATGCCGGCTTACTGCGAAATTCCCATGGCTGTGGCGGTTGTTTCATTTGTTCTTTATCCATGCTTTCATCCACCATTCCCGAAATTTTTACATACCCTCCTAAAGGAAGCCAGCCAACACCGTATTCCGTTTCTCCAATCTTCTTTTTAAAAAGTGAGAACCATGGATCAAAGAAAAGATAGAATTTTTCAACCCTGCACTTGAACCACTTGGCAGTGATGTAATGTCCAAATTCGTGAAGTATCACCAGTATGGATAATGAGAAAAGTAAATAGCCTGCCTGTAAACCTACCTGAGACCAATTGATTGCTAATGTTGTCATAATGAATTTGAAATGTACTATGTATGATGTACGATGTTATTATAATTTAAGTTGCCTGTTGGTATGTGGTACAAGTGAGTGACACAACGATGAAGCCATGAAAAACAAATGCCTGTAACCAAATTTTTTACTGTGTTTTACATTTTAATTAATGAAGCCGCAAAACTACGGGCCTCACCGTCGCTTTCAAAATATTCTTCAAGATTTGGCTTTTGGATAAAAGCTACCTCTTGCATAGTTTGCTCAACAACTGCAGTGATATCAAGAAACCCGATGCGGTTGTGCAAAAATGCCCATACAGCAATTTCGTTTGCAGCATTTAAAACGCAGGGAAGATTACCGCCTGCAAACAAAGCTTCGGTAGCAAGGGTAAGGTTGCGAAATGTTTTTATATCGGGCTCTTCAAAGTTCAGCACATTCAATCTTTTAAAATCCATACGAGGGGTATTATTGTAAACCCTGTTAGGAAAAGTAAAAGCATATTGAATGGGAAGTTTCATATCGGGCAAACCCATTTGGGCTTTCATGCTTCCATCTTCAAACTGCACCATACTATGAATAATACTTTGCGAATGAATAACAACCTGTATCTGTTCGGGCTTTAAATTAAAAAGCCATTTGGCTTCAATCATCTCAAGCCCTTTATTCATAAGGGTTGCAGAGTCTATACTTACTTTGGCGCCCATCTTCCAGTTGGGGTGCTGCAGCGCATGATCCCGTTTTACATTCACCAGAAAATTTGGTTTTTTACCAAGAAAGGGTCCACCACTTGCAGTAAGAATTATCTTTTCAATCTTGTTTCGTGTTTCACCAACAAGGCATTGAAATACTGCTGAGTGTTCACTATCTACCGGAATTATTGGAACCCTGTTCTCTAATGCTTTTTGCATTACAATATCGCCTGCAACTACCAATGTTTCTTTATTAGCCAGGGCAATTGCTTTACCTTTTTTTACAGCTTTCAGCGTTGGTTTTAATCCTGCAAAACCTACTATGGCAGCCAGCATCATATCATAGGTATCAAAATCTGCAGCTTCTTCCAGTGCATTTTCTCCGGCAAAAACTTTTATATCTGTTGAACCCAGAGCGGCTTTTACGGCTTCGTATTTTTTTTCATCCCCAATAACAACAGCATTGGGCCGGAATTTTAAAGCCTGTTCAATTAATAAGGCATCATTATTTTGTGCGGTAAGAATTTCCACTTCAAACAATTCAGGATTTGCTTCAATTACCTGCAAAGCCTGCGTACCGATGGAACCCGTGGAACCAAACAGTGCAATCCGTTTTTTATTTGTATCTGCCATTATGGGCAATAAATTTGAGGCGGCAATTTAACCAATTAATTGCTGCAATGCACTGTTAACTTTTTCAAAATTAAATTGTTGCATTACTGTGTTCATCATTTTTGTAACCTGATCGTTTTGCAGATTGCCAATTGAACCTTCGTGTGTATGGGCAACTTTGGTATTATACTTAAAATCCCCACTTTCAATATCAGCGCCAATTTGTTTATAAGCATCCCGAAATGACATACCATTTAATACAAGTTTATTTACTTCTTCCACGCTAAAAATGAATTTATATTTTTCATCTTCCAATATGTTTTTTTTAACGCTGATGTTAGACAGCATTAATCCGGCCATTTGTAAACAATTCCTTAAATCAGTAAAAGAAGGGATAAGATGTTCTTTAAGCAATTGAAGATCGCGGTGATAACCTGAAGGAAGATTTGTGGTCATCAACATTATTTCATTCGGCAATGCCTGGATACGATTGCAATGAGAGCGGATCAACTCAAATACATCAGGGTTTTTTTTATGCGGCATAATACTGCTGCCAGTAGTTAATTCTTCAGGAAAAGAAATGAAATCAAAATTCTGGTTTAGAAATAAAGTTGCATCCATGCTTAATTTAGAAAGTGTGGCCGCAATATTGGCCAAAGATGATGCAACGATTCTCTCAGATTTTCCCCTGCCCATTTGTGCATAAACAACATTGTAATTAAGATCATCGAATCCTAACAGTTCGGTTGTCATTCTTCTATTGATCGGAAACGAAGACCCATAACCGGCTGCAGAGCCAAGAGGATTTTTATTTACAATTTGATAAGCAGCACGAAGTGTGATGAGATCATCCACTAAACTTTCAGCATAAGCGCCAAACCATAATCCAAAGGATGAAGGCATAGCAAGTTGCAAGTGGGTGTAGCCCGGCAAAAGATCCTCTTTATATTTTTCACTTTGTTGAATAAGCAGATCAAAAAAATCTTTTGTGCTTATGACGGTTTTTTCAATTTCACTTCTTAGAAAAAGTTTCAGATCAAGTAATACCTGGTCATTCCTTGAACGGGCACTATGAATTTTTTTACCAGCATCACCTAATTTTTGGGTAAGTAAAACCTCTATTTGTGAATGAATATCTTCAACTCCTTCATCAAGTTTAAAATCTTCTGACAATGTTGCTTTATAAATATTTTTTAATTCTATCACTAATTTATCCATTTCTTCTTTAGATAATAACCCAACTGACTGCAACATTTTTATGTGCGCAAGTGAACCCAATACATCAAAAGGCGCAAGATAAAGATCAAGATCTCTATCATTGCCAACAGTGAATTTTTCTACTTCTGCCGAAACATTTTTATCTTTTTGCCACAATTTCATAAAATACAAGTTACCAGTTACAAGTTTACCTGTTATCCGGTTGATTAACATTAAATTTTTCTTCAACCCATTATATGAATTTATTGATTCGCTTACTTAACGAATCGTATTCACTTCTTAATTCATTGTAGGTTTCCTGATTTTTTAGTAATTCGGTTTCAAATAAAAAATCAAGATGGAGTATTGTTTCGTCACATTCTGATTGGCAAAAAATTAAATATCTTATAAATTCAGCTTTGTACCTTCTTCTTCCATAACCTTCAACAATCATTGATGTAACAGATTTTGATGAGCGGCGTATCTGTCCGCCTTCCTCATATAATTCAAATTTCGGCAATCCCATTGTCATTTTATGAACACGAACAGCAAGTAATTTTGATACTGTATAAACTTCCAGATCTCTATAACTTTTCATATATTTTCTTTACTGGTAACTGGCATCCGGAAACAGGCAACTATATTATAATTCTTTCAAGTAATTTAATGTACAATCCTATCCCTTCTTTAATTTCATCAAGATAAATAAATTCATCCGCAATATGGCTGCGGGCAGAATCTCCCGGGCCGATCTTTACTGTTGGAAACGGCATTAATGCTTTATCAGAGGTTGTCGGCGAGCCATAATAAGTTCTTCCCAAAGCCAGGCCAGCCTTAATTAATGGATGATCCAATGCAATAGAAGTAGAACCTAATCTTGTGCTTCGTGGTTGTATTTTACACTTTACATTTTGCTGAACAACATCCAGAATTTCTTCAAAAGTATATAACTCATTCACCCTAACATCTGCAACGAAATTACATTGAGAAGGTACAATGTTGTGTGCTTTATTATCGGTATCAATTGAGGTGATACTCATTTTTACGGGTCCCAGCAGATCAGATCTTTTTGGAAACTGATATGATTGAAACCATTCAATATCTTTTATGGCTTTATAAATTGCATTGTCGCCTTCTTCTCTTGCAGCATGTCCGGCTTTTCCTTTTGCGATACAATCAATAACCAATAAACCTTTTTCTGCAACAGCCATTTGCATTTGCGTAGGCTCACCAACAATTCCAAAATCTATGCTGCCCAGTTTTGGAAGTAATATTTCAATTCCGTTTTTACCGGAAATTTCTTCTTCTGCAGTTGCAGCAATTATAAGATTGAATTTTAAATTTTGCTTTTCATAGAAATACAAAAAAGTTGTAATCAAAGAAACCAAAGCACCTCCGGCATCATTACTTCCTAATCCAAAAAGTTTATTTTCTTTTTCAATGGGAGAAAAAGGATCTACTGTGTATTCCTTGTTTGGCTTTACTGTATCGTGATGTGAGTTTAAAAGAATAGTTGGCTTTAATTTATCGAAATATTTATTTTTTGCCCAAACATTATTTATAAATCTTTCTGTTGATACATTTTTTGATTGCAGGAATTGTTCAATTAGAGAACCGGTTTTATCTTCCTCTTTACTGAAGGATGGCGTGGCAATTAATTTTTTAAGAAAGGAAACGGCCTCCTCTAAATCTCCCCCAATAGGGGAGACTTTCGAAGACTCTGATGAATTAATATTTTTTTCCTTGCTCAAATGATTGTTTGAAGTTTATTTGATACCTGTTCCTTTATCTCCGGTAATCAAATGCAGCAAATCTTCTGCTTTACCAATAACAACTTTTTTTACGCCACTGTTCAATGCTGCAAAAGCATTGTCCAGCTTAGGTATCATGCCGGAATGAATTATTTGTTTTTCTTTAAGACTCTTATAAGATGCAGCATTTATTTCTTCAATAACTGAATCTTCATCATCAGCGTTTTGCAAAACACCTTTTTTTTCAAAACAATAAATTAGGGTTACATCATAGTTATGTGCCATGCTTTTTGCAATCTCCTGTGCAATGGTATCTGCATTAGTATTTAGCAATTGACCTTTTTTATTATGCGAAACAGGAGCAATTACAGGTGTTGCATTATCATTTAATAATTTATCAAGCCAATCACTGTTTATTGAATCAATATCTCCCACAAAACCATAATCGCCCCCAGCACCTAAAGGGGAGCCAGAAGTTCTTTTATGTGCCAGAATCAAATTGGCATCTGCGCCGGTTAAACCAATTGCATCGCAATTATTTGATTGCAATAATGCTACCATATTTTTATTGATATAACCGGCATACACCATCGTGATTACTTTTAAAGTTTCCGCATCAGTGATTCTGCGTCCCTCAACTATTTGCTGAGGAATATTTAGCTGCTGCGCAATATTTGTAGCAATCTTGCCGCCACCATGTATTAATATTTTTCTTTCTTTTATTGAAGCAAAATCTTTTAAGAACACTGAGAGTTTTGCTTCATCATCAATAATATTTCCTCCAATTTTTATTACAAATAATTTGCCCCCATCCCCTAAAGGGGGGATTACCTCTGAACGAATTTGCGAAGTACTTTGAATCTTCGTAATTGTTTCCTTTATCTTTTGCAAAACAGCTTTTGTATTATTGATTACTTCATCATTTTTAAATCGCAATACAGTGAGATCAAATTCTTTTAAATGTGTTTCTCTTGCCTTGTCATTTCTTTTTATTTCTTCCTTGTCATGAATACTGCCATCCAACTCAATAACGAGCTTAACTCCATGACAATAAAAATCAACAATATAATTCGCTAACGGATGTTGCCTTCTAAACTTCAGGTGCCATTCATTTATATGTATTGCATTCCATAAAATTTCTTCAGCATTCGTCATCCTATTACGTAATTCCTCAGCCCGTTTAAATATTTCTGCGTTTGCACCAAAAAACATATTCTCTTTCATAAAAAATATTTTACACCCCTTTAGGGGATGGGGGCAGAATTTTGCTTAATACAGCCTGTGCAGCCCACACTCTGTTAGCAGCCTGTTGTGTTACTATACTGTGGCTGCCATCTAAAATATCATCGCTTAATTCTACATTTCTTCTCACCGGCAAACAATGCATAATCTTTGCATTATTGGTAATCATTAATTTTTCGTTTGTCAGCATCCACCCGGGATCATTACAGTAAATTTTTCCATAATCTTTGTAAGTGCTCCAGTTTTTTACATACACAAAATCGGCATTCTTCAAGGCTTCATTTTGGTTGTTTGTTATTGTAGCACCTTTTGTAAATTGTTCATCCAGTTCATATTCTTCAGGATGAGTAATTACAAAATCTGCTACGCCCCAGGCATTTATCCATTGTGAAAAACTGTTTGCAACGCACTGCGGTAAAGGCTTTACATGTGGCGCCCAGGTAAGAACAATCCTCGGTTGCCGGTTGCCGGTTGCCGGTTGCCGGTTACGGCATTCCTGTATTGTAATTATATCGGTTAAGCTTTGCAGTGGATGAAGGGTTGCACTTTCTAAACTAACAATTGGAATCCCTGAATACTTTATAAATTGTTTTATGTACAATTCGCTGTAATCATCTTCCCGGTTTTTTAAAGATGGAAATGTTCTTATACCAAGAACATCAAAGTATTTTCCCAATACCGGTGCGGCATCTTTTACATGCTCAACTGTGGTACCGCTCATAATTGCTTCCTCTTCAAATTCCAACGTCCATCCTTCGTGACTAATATTAAAAACAATTGCTTCCATTCCTAAATTTTGCGCAGCTATTTGAGTGCTCAATCGTGTACGCATACTTGGATTAAAAAACAACAACCCGATTCGCTTATTGATGCCTGACTGTTTTGATTTAAAAGGATCGTTCTTAAAGTCCAATGCTATTTTTACCAATGCATTTATATCAGAAACATCATGAACAGAAGTAAAATTTTTCATTCTTGATTTACCAGCGTTGAGGATGAGATTATATTTTTTATTTCTTCTTTAATTGCTTTTAGAAAATGGTCTGCCTCTTCAATAGTTAATGCAAGAGAAGGAAGTAAACGGATCACATTTGGTTTTGCTTCACCTGTAAAAATGTGATACTTAAACAAAAGGTTTTTCTTAAGCTCTTTTAATTCTTCAGGCACATCAAATCCGATCATCAAACCTCTGCCTCTTACATTTTGCAATTCAGTAATATTTTTTAATTCATTCATAAGATGCTCACCAACTTTTTGTGCATTGCTCATTAAATTTTCAGATTCTATAACTTCCAAAACCGCCAGTGCTGCAGCACATGCAAGATGATTGCCGCCGAAAGTTGTGCCCAGCATAAAATGTTTTGGCTTGATATGGGGAGCAATAATTATTCCGCCAACAGGAAAACCATTGCCCATTCCTTTTGCCATTGAATATATATCTGCCTTTACTCCTGCATAATCCTGCGAGAAAAATTTACCGCTTCTTCCATAACCACATTGCACACTGTCAGCAATAAATACAGCATTATACTCATTACATAAACTTCTAATTTTTTGTAAGAAAGAATCATTGGCAATATTAATACCACCAACACCCTGTATGCCTTCAATAATTACAGAAGAAATTTCTTTACCCTGATCATTAAAATATTCCTGCAAAGTATCCTCGTTATTAAAGGGAAGAAAAACAATATTGTCAGTTTCATTTACCGGAGCAACAATATTTGGATTATCAGTCGCTGCTACGGTTAATGAAGTTCTACCATGGAAAGCTTTTGTAAAAGCAATTATTTTTTTTCTCCCATTATAAAATGATGCAAGCTTTAATGCATTTTCATTTGCTTCTGCTCCTGAGTTGCATAAGAATAATTGATACTCTTCTTTACCTGAAATCTTGCCAAGTTTTTCTGCAAGCTGCTGCTGTAATGGTATTTGTATTGAGTTGGAATAAAATCCAATTTTATTAAGCTGATCTTCTATACGCTTTACCCAGTGCGGGTTTGTATGGCCGATGCTGATTACTGCATGTCCGCCATACATGTCTAAATACTTAACATCCTTATCATCCCAAACGTATGAGCCTTTTGCTCTGGTGATATTAATTTCATTGATAGGATATACATCAAAAAGTTTCATGCTAAAAATTTTAAAATACTGTTCCTTTAAATTTTAGTCCCAAAGTTTCTTCCAACCCAAATATCAGGTTCATATTTTGCACTGCCTGGCCACTGGCTCCCTTTAATAAATTATCAATGGCAGAATGTACAACCAATCTGTTACCTACTTTTTCAAGATTAATAAAACATTTATTGTTGTTAACTGCCTGTTTTAAAAATATATGTTCATCGCTAACAATTGTAAATGGATGATCATTATAAAAATCTGTATATAGTTTATTAAGATCTTTTAATTCCCAATCGCAATGCATTTGTGAGCTAACAAAAATTCCTCTGGTAAAATCTCCACGCCAGGGAATAAAATTTATTTCCACATCATTATTTTTTTGCAATTGCATGAGCGATTCTCCAACTTCATTTAAATGCTGATGCGTAAATGATTTATAAGGTTGAATATTATTGGCACGCCAGGAAAAATGAGAAGTATCCGATAAACCCTGTCCTGCACCTGTTGAACCTGTGATACCTGTTGTATAAACGTCTTTAAGCAATCCCGCTTTTGCCAGGGGCAATAATCCTAATTGAATTGCCGTTGCAAAGCAACCGGGGTTGGCAATATTATTTGCTTTGATAATTTCTTCTCTGTTTAATTCAGGAAGTCCGTAAACAAATTTTCGATTATTAAAAGAGGATTGTTGATGTAAACGAAAATCATGTGAGAGATCAATAATTTTTATTGCATCATCAACATTGTTTTCTGCTAAAAACTTTTTTGCCGCTCCATGTCCTGCACAAAGAAAAAGAACGCCCCTATCCCCTAAAGGGGCAAGATCATTGCTAAACTTTATATTAGTTTCTCCCAACAGATCGTTATGAACTTGGTGAAGAAAATTACCTGCATTGCTTTTGCTATGAACAAAACAAATTTGTGCTGAAGGATGATTTAATAAAATTCTAACCAATTCACCACCTGTATAACCGGCACCGCCAATAATTCCTGCTCTCACCAAACTACCGGAAGTAAAGGCTTTTGAAGAATTTTCTGATTTTAATTGCTTACCCATTGTTAATACTTCTCTGCATTTTTTTGATTAATATCATCTTTAACCTTGTGATAGATCATTGTTTGGTTACCAAAAATTTTACTAAACCCTCTAACTTCTTCGCCTGTCCATCCTGTATTCATCTCACCATATTTTCCGAACTTATTATTCATAAGATCATAAGGAGATTCAATCCCCATAATTTGAAAACGATAAGGAAATAACTGTATGAATACATCACCCGTAACATTACGTTGCGATTTTGTAAGATATGCTTCAATATCTCTCATTACAGGATCAAGAATTTGTCCTTCGTGCAACCAGTTTCCATAAAATTGTGAAAGCTGATCTTTGCATATGAGCTGCCATTTTGTAAGCACATGTTTTTCCAAAGCATGATGTGCTTTAATAATTATCATTGGTGCTGCAGCTTCAAAACCGACGCGACCTTTAATGCCAATAATTGTATCACCTACATGAATATCTCTGCCAATGCCATACGGAGCTGCAATGGAATGAAGATGGTGAATTGCTTCAGCTGTATGATGATAGGTTTTATCATTGATCTTTTTTAATTCCCCTTTTTCGAAATGTAATTTTATTTCTTCACTGCCGGATTTTGTAACCTGTGTTGGCCAGGCCTCTTCCGGCAACATTCCCTTTGATGACAACGTTTCTTTTCCTCCAACGCTTGTTCCCCACAAACCTTTATTGATGGAATACATTGATTTGTGAAAATTCATATCTACACCTTTAGCCTTTAAATATTCTATTTCGTGTTCACGGCTTACCTGCAGATCACGTATCGGAGTTAATATTTCAACACCCGGTATCATCACATGAAATATCATATCAAACCGCACCTGATCATTACCTGCACCTGTGCTGCCATGTGCCACAGCATCGGCGTGTAAATTTTTTGTATGCTCTGCCACATGCAGCGCCTGACTTAATCTTTCGGCACTTACACTTAATGGATACGTATTATTTTTTAAAACATTTCCATAAATGAGAAACCTGATAATGCTTTCATAATAACTTTCTACAGCATCAACAGTTGTATGCGTTTTTACGCCGAGTTTATAAGCATGCTCCTCAATATGTTTTAATTCTTCTTTTGAAAAACCCCCGGTATTTACGGTTATGCTGTGCACCTCATATTCCATATCTTCATGCAAATACTTTACACAATACGATGTATCCAAACCGCCGCTAAAACCAAGAACAACTTTTTTTACCATGCTGTAATTATTAAAAATTTAGTAGTTGAGAGAAAAAGCTTTTCTTCTTATCACCCTTGCCGGCACTTTGTTTGCCCGTTAAAAATTTCAATAACCCACTTTGTTTTATTCTCATAAAACGCTCATACAATTTTGAATGTTTTTTAAATTCTTCTTTTGTTTCTTCAGGCTCATAATGATCGGTGGGATCGTACAACATTGCCGTACACATACAATTTTTTCTATCCTTGCTCATTAATATATCAAAGTTTACACAGCTTTTACAACCCGCCCAAAACTCTTCATCGTCTGTAAGTTCTGAATAAGTTACAGGCTCATAACCGAGGTCAGAGTTTATCTTCATTACAGCAAGACCAGTTGTTAACCCAAAAATTTTTGCCGCTGGATATTTCTCTCTTGAAAGATCAAAAACTCTTTTTTTAATTTGCTTGGCAATACCACTTTTACGAAATGCCGGGGCTACAATGAGGCCGCTGTTTGCAACAAACTGGTCGTGCCCCCATGCCTCTATATAGCAAAAGCCAACCCAGTCACTATCAGGTGTATGAGCAATTACAGCTTTACCTTCTTCCATTTTTTTTGCAACATATTCAGGAGAACGTTTGGCAATTCCTGTACCCCGTGCCTGGGCAGACGAAGCCATTTCATCAGTTATGATGGAAGCGTATTTTGTATCGGCTGATGTTGCAACACGAACAATAATTTGTGATTGTTCCAATTTTGCAAAATTGAATGATGAATAAAATTAGATAAAATATTGCGGAGGGATTTTTTCACTGACAGGGGCAAGTATTAATTGCTCGTCCTATCAGCATCCACGTCGAAAAAAATTCGACAGAAATATAAATACCCGTAAGGGGTTAAGGGGAAACTGAAAATAAGGATGTGTTGATTTATAATTCAATTCAGTTTATGATTTAATTATTAAGAGTACAAATATAAATGCTTTTAAAAAATTTATGAGAAGAAATAATATTAAGGCTTTGTTATCATTTTTACCGCCCAGTTTGCAAGTATATCAGCAATAGCCCTTTCATTGCTTAATCTGGGAACTTTATTTTGGCCACCAAGCTTTCCAATGCTTTTCATATAATCAATAAATCCCCCTTTTTTTATCACACTTATTTTTAAATGATCTAAAATATTTCCTTTTATGAGATCATCATAATACACGTTTTTTTTACGCAGATTACTATCAACCTTTTCTGAAAACTTTTCTATGTCTGCAGGAAGATTTTCAAACTCGATAAACCATTCATGATAACTTTTTTTCCCGTTTTGAGAAATCATTGGAGCAACAGTAAATTCAGTAACATGAATGCCTTCTTCTTTTGCGGCTGTCAGTAAAGCATTTTCTACTTCTTCACCAATTACATGTTCACCAAAAGCAGAAATAAAATGTTTTATTCTTCCTGTAACTACAAGCCGGTAAGGATCGCAGGAAACAAACTTTACTGTATCGCCTGTATTGTAAGCCCACAGGCCTGCATTGGTGCTGATAATTAAAACGTAGTTTTCATTTGGCTTTACATCTTTTAAAGTAAGCCTTGTGGGTTTATCATTAGAGAATTCAGCAACAGGAATAAATTCAAAAAAGATACCACTGCAGGTATTGAGTAATAACCCTTCCATTTCCTGGCTATCCTGGAAAGCAAAAAATCCTTCGCTTGCCGGAAACAATTCAATACAATCAATTTTTTTACCAATGCTTTCAAACAGCTTTGCTTTGTAGGGTTCAAAGTTTACACCCCCCTGTACCATCACACTAAAATTTGGAAAAATATCTTTAATCTTTTTGCCTGTTCTTTCTGTAAGCTTATCAAAATACATCTGCATCCATGGCGGTATACCACTTATCAGCCGCATATCCTGCTCAATAGTTTCATCAATAATTTTGTCGAGTTTGGTCTCCCAATCATCTATACAATTTGTTTCAAACGAAGGAAGCTGGTTAGCTCTTAAATATTTTGGCACATGATGATTTACAATTCCGCTCAATCTTCCGGTAGGAATTCCACCTACTCTTTCAAGCTCCGGTGAACCGCTTAAAAAAATTAATTTGCCATTTGAAAAAGCAGTATTACCTGTTTCTGCCATATAGCACAACAATGCATTTCTTGCTGTATTAATATGATTAGGGATAGAATCTTTTGTAATTGGAATGTATTTTATACCGCTTGTTGTTCCGCTTGTTTTAGCAAAATATATCGGCTTCCCTTTCCACAAAACATTATGCCTGCCTTGCTTTATAGCTTCGATGTATATTTTAAATTCTTCGTAATCTCTTATGGGAATCCGGGTAAAAAAATCCTCATGTGTTTTTATTTCACTGAAATTATGCTCTTTACCAAAATCAGTTTTACTGCCAACTTTAATAAGATTTTGAAAGATAGAATCCTGGTCTGCTACTGCTGTAGTCATTCCTTTTTTTATCTGCTTGTAGATGTAAGCAGCAAAAGGCTTGGCAAGAAAAGATTTAATTTTCATTCAGTGCGCAATCGATAAACAAACTTACAATTAATTACAATCGCAGTGCCATTCTTTATCAATGTCAATACAGGTTACTACAACAAGCTCATCTTTTTTCGGCGCAAAAATTATTCGCAGATGCTGGTGATCGTGGCTATAACCTTCCAAAGCATAAGTTGCACCCCGTTCATTATTCAAATCACTTTTATTATAATTGATGTTTCCATCATGCAATATTTCTTTTATTTCATCTTCAGTAATATCCCTGCATTCCATCCTGCATCTTGCATGTTTGGTAAGAATAAGATGATCAATATTTCTATTTAATTCAGTTGTTGTTTGTTGAGTGGTTTGAGAAGAATGATTACCCGCCCTTAAGGATGGATAAATAGTCCGAAAAAAAATAACTGCTAACAATATTACTGCAATAATGATCAACCTGTATTTTGTCCAATTATTATTCATCAAAACAAACTGTTTAATTGTAAGGCAAAGATGCACTCATCCGTTTGTATATTTGCGTATGCAAAAATCGGTTGCAGTACATACGCTGGGTTGCAAGCTAAATTATTCTGAATCATCTGCGATAACAAGGTTGATGGAGAGGGATGGTTTTATAAAAAAAGATTTTGATGAGCTTGCAGATGTGTATGTAATTAATACCTGTTCTGTTACCGATAATGCCGATAAAGAATGCAGGCAACTGATTAGAAAAATACAACGAAAGGCTCCTGATTCTATGGTTGTTGTTACAGGTTGTTATGCCCAATTAAAACCCGAAGAAATTGCGGCCATTGATGGAGTAGATTTGGTTTTAGGAGCTCAGGAAAAATTTAATATCACACATCATTTACAACAACTTACAAAAGGTGATACAACTAAAATATGCAGTTGTGATATTGATGAAGTTTCAGAATTTAATTCATCATTTTCTTTGGGAGAAAGAACAAGAAGTTTTTTAAAAGTACAGGATG
>JANXQO010000032.1 GCA_025353485.1 Chitinophagales bacterium | reverse complement strand
TTGCATGAAGCAGAAATTTTAGAAGGTTCTGTTCGCAATACAGGCATTCATGCATCAGCCATTATCATTGCGCCAAAAGATCTTACTGATCTTATTCCCGTAGCGTCTTCAAAAGATTCTGAGCTTTGGCTTACACAAATTGATGGAAATAATATTGAGGCGGCTGGTGTTTTAAAAATGGATTTTCTTGGTTTGAGAACATTGAGCATTTTAAAAACTGCATTGTTTCTTATCAAACAAAATCATGGTGTAATTATTAACCTGGATGATCTGCCATTGGATGATGAAAAAACGTACAAGCTTTACCAGCGTGCAGATACAAATGGAACTTTCCAGTTTGAAAGCGCAGGAATGCAAAAGCATTTAAGAGATCTTAAACCCGATACTTTTAATGATCTCATAGCAATGAATGCATTGTTTCGTCCGGGGCCAATGGCATACATTCCTAATTACATTGAGCGTAAGCATGGCCGTGAGCCGATAATTTATGATCTGCCGGAAATGGAAGAATTTTTGAAAGACACGTATGGCATTACTGTTTACCAGGAACAGGTGATGTTGCTCTCACAAAAACTTGCAGGCTTCAGCAAAGGCGATGCTGATTATTTGCGCAAGGCAATGGGCAAAAAAGACAGGAACCAGCTTGATAAAATGAAGGCTCAATTTATTTCAGGTGGTACTGCCAATGGATTTAAAGCACAACCATTAGAAAAGATCTGGACTGATTGGGAAAAATTTGCGCAATATGCATTTAATAAATCCCACTCTACCTGCTATGCATTGGTTGCATATCAAACAGCTTATTTAAAAGCCCATTATCCAAGTGAATACATGGCTGCAGTTTTAAATCATGCAGGCGGCATTGAGAAGATCACTTTTTTTATGGAAGAATGTAAACGCATGGGATTAAAAGTGCTTGGCCCGGATATTAATGAATCACAAAATGGTTTTGCTGTAAATAAAAAAGGAGAAATAAGATTTGGATTCAGTGGCATGAAAGGAGTTGGTGAAGCTGCTATGGAAGGTATTATTGAAGAGCGGGAAAAGCGTGGGCATTTTTCAACTATCTATGATCTTGTAAAAAGAGTTAATCAAAGAACAGTAAATAAAAAATCGCTTGAAAGCCTTGCCTATGCAGGCGCTTTCGATTGTTTTAAAAATATTCACCGGGCACAATATTTTTATATAGCCCCCGGTGATAATGCTAACGGCCTCGAAAAAATAATCAGGTTTGGAAATCAATACCAGGCACAATTAAGCAGCACTTCAAATACATTGTTTGGTGATCTGCAGATGGAAGAAGTTAATCCTCCAAAATTGTATGAATGTGAGCAATGGCCCTTAATAAAATTGTTGGATTTTGAAAAAGATGTTACAGGCATGTTCATCAGTGGCCATCCATTAGATAATTTTAAATTCGAAATAAAATATTACGGCCTCACTCCTATTGCTGAATTTAATGAATTTAAAGAAGCTGTTAATCTTCATCCAAACCCGGGAAGAAATTTTAGAATGGCAGGCTTAATTGCTGAGGCACAACATCGCATTTCAAAAAATGGAAATAAATATGGCGTGTTCCATATTGAAGATTACACTGCAAGAATGGAGCTTACTTTATGGAGTGATGATTATGTAAGGTTCAGTAATTATTTAGAGGCAGGAATGGTAATTTTTATCACAGGAAGTTTCAGGCAACGCTATAATAAATCGGAATTTGAGTTTAAAGTAAACGGCATCACTTTACTGGAAAGCATGATGAAACTCTGCACCAGGAAATTACAAATAGAAGTTCATCCCAAATTTATAGATGAAAATATAATTGGCTTTGTAGAAAAAAATGTAAAAAAATTTCCGGGAAAGTCAAGCCTTAAATTTTGTTTATCAGAACCGGCATCAAGGCTAAAAATAGGGATGTATACGTTAGAGAACGGTTTTGAAATGAATGACGAAATGGCTAAATTCCTGCAACAAAAGCCAGAATTGGAAGTACAGGTAGAATTAACATGATGTGTATATGTCAAAACAACTTCTTAAAATGTTTGGATGTAATTTTGTTATTCTAACTACAAACAATTAAACTTAAAACTATAAACTATATATGGCACACGAATTCACAGATGCAAACTTTAAACAGGAAGTTTTAGATTCAGAAAAATTATCAGTCATTGATTTTTGGGCTGAGTGGTGCGGACCATGCCGTGCGATAGGCCCTGTAATTGAAGAACTTTCAAAAGAATATCACGGCAAAGTAAATGTTGGAAAAGTAAATGTTGATACTAATCCTCAGATAAGTATGAATTATGGCATCACTTCTATCCCTGCAATATTATTTGTAAAAGGCGGTAAAGTAGTTGATAAATTAGTAGGTGCACAACCTAAAGCTAATTTTGTAAAAAAGATTGAGCAGCATTTAAATTAAAAATTATTAAAGCCTCATACAATTAAACCTTGAAAGTTTATCGCTTTCAAGGTTTTTCTATTGTTCCTTTTATGTTAATGATTTCTGATAATGATTGATGGCGTCAACTAATTAGTCTATCTTTCATTAAAATAATTTAGAATGCAAGAATTTTTAATAATCGCTCTTGCATTTATCTTAATGTTACTCATAAGAATTGGCAAGAATCAATTATCTGGCAATCACAAAATAATTCTTTCAACAGTATTCGTTATTGTTATAGCTGTTGGACTACTTTCCAGAATGACAAATCATTTTAGTTTAGCTTCTTTGATAATTTTGGGCGTTTTCCTAATTCTATTATCTATAAAATTTATTAGTTACTTGAGACGCTAAAGTATTAAAAGCATTTATTAAGATAAATTAGGTAATGCGGATTTATATAGTCTCTATTTGATAAGTCATTTCTTTTTTTATTTCACAAATTTTAATATTATCAAATATGAAACAATGAATTTTGTTTACAATAGCTGCTATTTGTAGCTTTATTTTTTTTATCTCATGTAAAAAAAATAAAGCTGCCGAACTTATCATGGATAAAGAAGTTAGCTTAACTAAACCTGTAAGTCCACCTATAAGCCAATATCCAGCAGAAATTTTTCGAAGAACTAAATTAACGAATGCTGATCTCTCTATGATTCAAAATAACTTAGGTGCGGTGGATATAAATTCTTTTCATTCCAAGGCATATTCAAAATCTGCGACTATTTATTCAGCGTCAATTCGTACGTCACAAAGTAGCAAGTCAATCATTATTAAATTATTGATTGTTGATAATTTCACAAATAATAATCACATTCTAACTACCTACATTGGTTCAGTTGAAAGTTTCGATAAGGATGTTGATGTTTTAACAAACACTAACAAAATAATTAATGGGAAAATAACGCTATATAATTTAAATACTGGAATGTCCATTTCAAGTATAATTGAAGCCGGAATAGATAAAGGTGTTACAAAAACCAGTACAACTCTAAGATTGAATGGGCTAAATTATGCTGCCGCTGATTTCTCAACTTGTTTCGGAGATTGTGTGGGGGGTATAATATCAAATATGAGTTGGCTTGAAAGAGCAATCTGTCTTTTAGATATTGAGTTATGTGTACCAGGTATGACAATTGGTTGCACTATTAAATGTTCACCACTCGTTGAACCTTAATTCATCATAAATATAGGTTGGTTTTGCCAACCTATATTTTTAAAAAATCAAATAAAGAAGCATTAAATAATTACCATGAAATCGATTCTAGTATTTATATTATTATCATTCTCCTTATTTAAAGGGTATAATCAACAAATTTTAAATAAAAATATATTAGGAACGTGGGATTTAGTTGATACTACTTATGGGAAAATGTCCTTTCATTTTATTGATAGTATTCATAATATTATTATAACCCAAAAGAGCCAAATTACAATTAAGAATATTGGTAATTACAAACTGGAACAAATCGGAAATATAGCTATATTAATTATAACAGGTGACACCTCAATAATAACCAGAAAAATGAAAAGTGATACTGCTTTCTCTAAAAATACAAGTAGGTTTCTAATTAAATTAATGGATTCAAATATTTTTAAATTACAAATAGATATTGATACTGGTCAATGGGCAATAGAAGAAAAAAATAATACTGGTACGTATATCAAAAGAAGGATTAATATCAATTGAAAATAAGTCCCTGAACTAGTCGACCGTTCATTTTTCACAACTATAGTTATTTATGATATAATAGTCAAAAATGGTTGGTAAAATCTTTTGAAAGCCAATACCATTAAGGGTTATAATGAAGTTAATTGAAATCGGTTTCAATTAACTTCTTTTATTTCCCTTTCTGTCCACTCTTGTTCAAGGTAGCTTATTATCTGTAAATAGGTTCGCAATGCTTCTGGAGTCCAAACTATTTTGTAAACCATTTTTTGTATTGTTTTACAATTACCTCATGAGGTATTAGTTTACCTTCATCAGCCTGTTTCAAGCCTTTTTGAATAGATCTTTTTAAAGAGGCAGGAAGTTCTTCCCAGCTATCATAATCTTCTTCTGCTTCCAGCATAGCATGAACTATCTTTAAAGTCCGGTTATCAACTTTGTCAATATATTTTTTAACTTCTTTTCTTAAAACAGATGTACTCATAGCTTTATTATTAGGTTATAAAATTATTGCATTTTAATGGAATTGCTCTACTTACCGGCTCCTGAGATTTTATTTAATGTCCGGCTTTTATTTCCATTGTGGGCACATGTTTGTATTTAAATACTAATGGGAAGATGATCGCCAATACAAGAGCATATCCTGCAAAAGAAAACCATATGCTATGCCAATCCCTTGATAGAATATTATGCGTAACAGGATCTATTTTTGTAAAGTAATCAACAACCAAACCAGCGCCATATCCGCCACACATCGCACCTATACCATTGGTCATAAACATAAACAATCCTTGTGCGCTTGCCCTTATGTTTGCAGGCGATTCTTTTTCTACAAATAAAGAACCTGAGATATTAAAGAAATCGAAAGCCATTCCATAAATTATCATTGATAGCACAAGAAGATATAATCCCCCGCCGGGATCACCAATGCCAAATAAGCCAAACCTAAGTACCCAGGCAACAATGCTTATCATCATCACTCTTTTTATTCCGAACTTATGTAAGAAGAATGGAATGGTAAGAATAAAAAGAGTTTCAGAAATTTGAGAAATAGATAATAAAAGTATCGGATGTTTTACGCCGAAAGAGTCAGGATAAGTTATAGAAAAACTATCCAGGAATGATCCTCCGAAAGCATTAGTGATTTGTAATGCTCCCCCCAGGAACATTGCAAACAAAAAGAAAATGAACATTTTTCTCTGTTTGAATAATACGAATGCATCAAGCCCTATTGTAGCAAGAAAAGATTTTGTTTTATTTGATTTAATAGGTGGACACCTGGGCATGGTAAAAGCATATACTCCTAAAACAAGCGCCGATACTGAAGCAAATATTAATTGCATATTACTTGACTTCCATCCCACAAGATCAACTACCCACATAGCAGCAATAAAACCAATGGTACCCCAAACTCTTATCGGCGGAAAATCTTTTACAATATCAAATCCTTTTTGTTCCAATATAATATAGGAAACTGTATTGTTCAATGCAATTGTAGGCATATAGAACATTGAGTTAAGAAGCATTACCCAGAAGAAATTGTTAGGATCTTTAATAGTTGATGCCCAAAAAAGCAGCCCGGCACCTACGATATGACAGAGCCCTAAAACTCTTTCAGCGTTTATCCATTTATCCGCAACGATACCCATTAAGGCAGGCATGAATAAAGAAGCAATACCTAAAGTAGAAAACACACCACCAATTTGTGCTCCTGTAAAATGTAAGGTACCTCCCAAATACCCACCTATGGAAATTAGCCATGAACCCCAAATAAAGAACTGTAAAAAATTCATTAAAATAAGGCGAAACTTTATACTCATGGTTCAGTTTTTACGTATATAAATAATATGGCCAATTTAAACATTTTAATGCAGCGTTTGAAAGCAGAATAGCATCCTGATATCAAACCTTTATATTTTTTGAAAGATAACAGATTAATAAATAATTCACTTTAAACCAATCTTTTAATTTTAAAATTAATCTTACTTTTAAGGCATAATAAAATTCGCTGTAATCATTTATCCTATTAACATAACTTCTGAGCAAAAAAATTTGTATTGAAAAAAATAATACTAACCTTTCTTTCGATAATTCTTGTTACGATAACATTTTCTCAAACTAAAAATAAAGAAAATGTTATTAACCGCTGCGGCACTATGATTAGGGTTGAGCAGATGTTTGAGAATGATCCACGATTAAGAACGCAATCGGAACAGCTTTCAAAAACAATTCCTTCCGGCCCTTCTGTAAATAATTACCGCACCAATGCAATTGTAACAATTCCGGTTGTTGTACACATCGTTTTATTTAACCCGGATATTGTTACTGATGCTGATGTGCAATGGCAGATAGATAAATTAAATTTAGATTATTCAGGATTAAATCCGGATAGTACAAATATTCCTCCTGAGTTCCAGGCTCTAAGAGGTCATAGCAGGATAAGATTTACATTGGCAAGAAGAACACCCTCCGGAGTATTAACAAATGGAATTGAAAGAGTACGAAGCAGTGTAGGATCAAATGTAAATAAAACTATAGATCCCGTAAAAAGAACTTCACTGGGAGGTGCAGATGTTTGGGACCCTGCTTCCTATTTAAACTTTTGGGTTGCAAATGATGCTTCAGGGCAAGGGATATTAGGTTATGCTCAATTTCCTAACTCCGCAGTTACGGCAGATGATGGTGTGTTTATAAATGTAAGAAGCTGGGGAAATAACCCCTGCTATACACTCACTCAATATAGATTAGGCAGAACAGCTGTGCATGAAACAGGACATTATCTTGGACTGTTACATATTTGGGGTGATGATGGTACAGCCTGTACAGGAGATGATTTTAAAAGTTTAACCGCTGTTGGATCATCATGTATTTTACCTGCCGGACTTTTTAATCCTGTGGGACAGGGCAATACAGCAACAGATATTGGAGATACCCCTAATCAGGCTGGATCCAATTCCGGAATTTGTCCATCAGGTATAAAAACAGATGCATGTACCTCAACCTCTCCGGGAATAATGTACCAGGATTATATGGATTACACTGACGATCCCTGCTACAGCATGTTTACGAATAAGCAGGTTGAGCGAATGGAGTGGATTGTTGATAATTGCAGATCAAGTTTAAAAACATCTTTGGGTGGAACTATACCCGGTGGTGCAGTTACATTGGATGCTTCTCCTTTTCAATCTGTAAATCCGGGAGGTATAGAAGTTGTTAACTGTGCTTCTTTTTTGTATCAATCTACAATTCCATGTCCGGGAAATTTTATTCCAAAAGTTAGGATCAGGAATAATGGTTTAAATAATTTGAATACCGTTACCGTTGGTGTAATCATTAATGGCGGCGCTCCTGTTATACAAAATATTTCTCCTAATCTTCCATTTGGATATACAACCGTTGTAACTTTTTCTGCAGTACCGGTTACCACCGGCACATACACGATAAAATATTATACAGCAAATCCAAATGGAATTAATCCTGATCAGGTTCCGTCAAACGACACACTTACTACAACATTAACCGTTGCAACACCATTGCCAATTCCGGTTACCGAAGGTTTTGAAGGAAGTACCTTTCCACCGGCAGGGTGGACGATCCGTAATCCCAATGGAGATTTTACATGGATCCGTGTTACACCAGGGCATAACAGTAATTTTTCTGCAGCAATTGATAATTATAACAATGATGGCCAGGGAAGAATTGATGAATTAAGAACACCGAGAATTACTTTCACCCCTGCAGATTCAGTTGTTCTAATTTCTTTTGATGTTGCTCATAAATATTATCCTGATCCTACTAATTATGATACTTTAAGTGTGCTGGTTTCAAATGATTGCGGCGCTACGTTTATAAACGTATACAAAAAATGGGGGCCTGATCTTGCAACTGCCGATACCTCTACATTGGCTTACGTTACTCCCCAAAATTCTGATTGGCGCACAGATAAAATTACTTTAAAGGGAAGCATCTTATCTGCAGGAAATATTATTGTTGCTTTTAGAAATACAAACAAATTTGGAAATAATATTTTTCTTGATAACATAAATATTGCAAAGCCTGATCCGGGAGATCTGCAACTCGTTTCAATAGATCAGCCTGAGGCTATAATTTGTACTCCATCTGTAACCGCGGTTGCAACAGTTAAAAATTCAGGAAGTGAGTCTGTTGCAAGCTTCAATATATCTTACAGTGTTGATAATGGTCCTGCAGTTCTTACAACTTTAGCTTCAATAAATTTATCACCCGGCCAGCAATTAAGTGTACCCTTAGATCCTCCATTTACTGTTACACCCGGCGCTCATACAATTAAAGTTTTTATTTCTGATGTTTTAACTTCTGTAAGTTCCAGAGATCAGAACCAGGCAAATGATACACTGAGCAAAGTGTTTACATTGGTTGGCAGGTTGACTATACCGGTAACAGAAGGATTTGAATCCGCTGTATTTCCTCCAGTAAATTGGGCAGTTGATAATCCTGATGGCTCTATTACGTGGGAGAGAACAACTACCGCTGCAAAATCGGGAAGCGCTTCAATGGTGATTAGAAACTTTGATTATCCTCTTGCAAATACCATTGATAAATTTGTTTCGCCAGGTATTACCGGTGTCACGGGATTCGACTCTTTATTTGTTTCCTTTGATCTTGCTTATGCACTAGGCCTAAATAATGCTAATAATAATTTGGATACTTTAGAAATACAGGTTAGCAGGGATTGCGGACAAACCTTTACCACTGTTTGGAAAAAGTGGGGTATTGATCTGATAACAGCCATAAGTAGCGGCAGGTTCACTCCTACTGCAAACGACTGGCAAAATATCAAAATTTATTTAACACCCTTTGCTAATACACCAAGCTTACAATTATTTTTTGTAGCAAAAAGTAACAGGCAAAATAATCTTTACATAGATAATATAAATGTTTATGGAATTAATTTACCCCAACGTTTAAAAGATCAGGGCTATCTCATTTATCCTAATCCGTTTTTAAATTCATTTGTAATTCAACATCGCTTGCCTTCAATAAATCTGCAAAAGATTTCATTGTATAACTCATTAGGACAGACAGTTTGGGAAAAAATAATTGATGGACCGGCAAGCAGTTTAATTACAGTTAATGTTGGAAATCTTTCTCCGGGAGTGTATATTCTTAACCTAACCTACAAGGACAAAATAATTATACAGCGGGTAGTAAAAAATTAAGTAATTCTTTTTAAAAAGGAGGTTGCACAAGGCAGCCTCTTTTGTTTTACAATGCAGCCTGAAGTAACTTTGTACAATAATAGTATTCATGAAAAAAGAAGATTTGCAGAATTTAATTTTAGAAGCAGTTACTGAGAAAGATCTGAAAAATATTGCTGAAAAAATATTTGACAAAAAAAGAATAAGCGATGAAGATGCGTTGGTTTTATTTGAAAAAGGAAGCCTCTCTTTTTTAGGAACGTTGGCAAATTATATAAGAGAAGATCTTCATGGAGACAAAACATATTTCAACCGCAACTTTCATATTGAGCCAACCAACGTTTGTGTTTTTGCCTGTAAGTTTTGTTCTTACTCAAGGTTGTATGCACACCGTGATGAAGGCTGGGAATTAAGTATGCAGCAAATGCTCGACATTGTGAAAAGCTACGATGGCAAACCTATTACCGAAGTACATATTGTAGGCGGTGTTCATCCAAAAATGAATCTTGACTTTTTCTGTGAGTTATTACAAAAGATAAAACAACACAGACCATCATTACACATTAAAGGATTTACAGCAGTTGAATTAGATTATATGTTTCGCAAAGCAAAGTTGAGTGTAGAAGAAGGAATGAAAAAAATTCATGAAGCAGGTTTGGATTCATTACCCGGTGGAGGAGCAGAAATTTTTCATCCTGAAATAAGAGAACAAATTTGCGATGACAAAGTAGATACAAATGGATGGCTGCATATTCATGAAGCGGCACATGATCTCGGCATGCATAGCAATGCTACTATGTTGTATGGCCATATCGAAAAATATTGGCACCGCATAGATCACATGAGAAGATTAAGAGAGCTGCAGGATAAAACGCATGGCTTCAACACTTTCATTCCTCTTAAATTTAGAAACAAAGAAAATGATATGAGCGATGTAACAGAATCTTCTATTGTTGAAGACATGAAGATGTATGCAGTTGCCAGAATTTATTTAGATAATTTTCCTCACCTGAAAGCTTACTGGCCCATGCTTGGGAGGCAGAATGCACAACTGTCTCTTTCGTTTGGTGTAAATGATATTGACGGCACCATTGATGACTCAACAAAAATTTATTCAATGGCAGGCAGTGAAGAACAAAACCCTGCAATGACAACCGAAGAATTGGTAACCCTTATCAAACAGGTAAAACGTACGCCTGTAGAAAGAGATACGCTGTACAATGTTGTTAAGGATTATAGTGAAACCGATTTTGAAAAAGAAAAATTTGATGTACAGCTGAATTAGTGCAAATTAAGTTTTCTATCTTCTAATTCTTTTTCTTCCTTTTTATATTCAGCCCACCAAATTTTCATTGGGCGTGGATCAGCAGACTTCGCAATCCCTTTGAGGCTTTGAATAAAAAAAGTATCTATTGGTTGTAAAAGTAGACCTGTTTTAGTTTCTTTAAAAATCAATTTGGTGCCAGGGATTAGGTGATACCTGTCCCTTATACGTTTAGGTATTACTATTTGTCCTTTTGTAGTTACTATACTTGAATCCATAATTTTCTATAAAAGTAAGAAATAATAAAAAGTAAGAATGGCGATAAATTAATAATAAAATTTATCTTTTATTAAAATAATTCTGTCTGCGGATTTTCTTTTTCTTTCCTTTCCCAATCCATTTCTACACTCTTATTATAATCAGTAAGTTTTGTGCCAATGGTACGCCAGCCCATCACTTCAACCATCTTGTTCAATTTTATTTTTGCTTTTCGTACCTGTGATCCACGGCCACTTTGTACTGCGAGGATCGGTTCTTCATCAGTAGTTGCTTTTATTAATTTGTTGCCTTCGCCTTCTTTTATAAAAAGGAATTTATTGTGAAGTGTTGTCGTTTCAATTTTGAAACGCTTAATGTTGAACTGCAATTTTTCCTTGTCAAGATAAACAGCAGTAACAATTTTTCCAGGAGAAAATTTTTCCATTAAAGCAATATTATCAACATCAAATCTTTGCGTAAGTTCCTGGTCAATTATTTCATAATTGCCATCATAATCTATCACGAGTATTTTATCATCCCCATCAAAATTTTCCAACAGTTTTCCTTTCTCATCAATATTCAATCTTCCGAAAGTTTCATCAAACCAAAGTTTGCGACCGTCTAATGTAGATTTTCCTTTCTCTTTTAATCTTACTGATTTAATTGGATATTTTGTAACCTGGTTTCCCAAACTGCTTCTGCCTTTTATATCCAGTTCCTCAAAAGAGAAATCAAACTCTTTAATTCTTGCTGAACAATTAGGGCTTAAAATAATTCTTATAAGTTCGGCTTCTCCATTTGAATTTACACTTAGATAATGCACCCTCGTTTTATCTTCTCCCTTTGCCACATCATATTCTTTATCCCTTGTAATGCCGGTAACATTAAACCGTTTAGCAAAGCTTTTTTGTTTGCCGTCAAAATAGATCATATTATAGGTGGTGCGTTCATCATTTTTTTGAAACACCTCTACATGAATAATATCCTTACCAATAAAAGTCTTATCTGCAACCTTTACCACTTTCATTTTACCGGCTTTTGTAAAGGCAATTATATCATCCAGATCAGAGACTTCACCAATAAGTTCATCCTTCTTTAACCCAGTGCCAATAAAACCATCAGCCCTATTGACGTATATTTTTGTGTTGGCGATAGCAACACTTTTTGCCTGGATCGTATCAAAAAGTTTTATCTCTGTTTTTCTTTCGTTACCCTTCCCATATTTTTTTAGAAGTCCCTCATAATAAGCTACAGAATAATCTGTCAAATGTTCAAGATCATAATTAACCTGTTTGATGTCTGCTTCTAAATTTTTTATCTGGTCATTCAGATCTTCAATATCCAATTTATAAATTCTCCTAACCGGCTTCTCTGTTAATTTGATAATATCTTCTTTGGTGATATCTCTTTTCAACAATTTTTTAAAAGGATTGAAAGCTTTATCAATGGCTTCTAAAACTTTGTCCCACGTTTCATGTTTCTTCTCCAGCTCCTTGTATATCTTTTCTTCAAAAAATATTTTTTCCAAAGAAGTGTAATGCCATTTTTCATGAAGCTCTGCCAGCTTTATTTCCAATTCTTTTCTTAATAGATCTTTTGTGTTATCTGTAGATATTTTCAGCAATTCCGGTACACCTAAAAAAGCAGGTTTATGCTTAACGATCACACATGCATTTGGTGAAATAGAAATTTCACAATCAGTAAAAGCATATAACGCATCAATCGTAATATCAGTTGAAATGCCCTGTGCCAGCTCTATTGCGATCTCCACTTCTGCGGCTGTGTTATCAGTAACTTTCTTTATTTTGATCTTTCCATTTTCATTAGCCTTAATAATGGAATCAATTAATTGCGTCGTTGTAATTCCATAAGGCACATCACGTATCACAAGATTTCTTTTGTCAAGCTCTTCAATTTTCGCTCTCACTCTTATTTTGCCACCACGTTTACCCTCATTGTAATTGGTTACATCAACGGTTCCGCCTGTTGCAAAATCAGGAAACAATTCAAACTTTTTGCCACGCAAATATTTTATTGAGGCATCTATAAGTTCACAAAAGTTATGCGGTAAAATTTTTGTTGCCAGGCCAACCGCAATTCCTTCTGCTCCCTGTGCCAGCAATAATGGAAATTTCATCGGCAGCGTTACCGGCTCATTCTTTCGTCCATCATAACTCAACTGCCATTCTGTTGTTTTATTATTAAAGGCAACTTCCAAAGCAAACTTGCTTAATCTTGCTTCGATATATCGTGGCGCCGCTGCATCATCGCCGGTTCTAACATCACCCCAGTTACCCTGGGTTTCTATCAACAGGTTTTTTTGCCCGAGATTTACCAATGCATCACCGATACTTACATCACCATGTGGATGATACTGCATGCTTTGTCCGATGATGTTGGCAACCTTATTAAAACGGCCATCATCCATTTCCTTCATTGCGTGCAGGATGCGCCGCTGTACAGGCTTTAATCCATCTTCAACAGCAGGAACCGCTCTTTCCAATATCACATAACTGGCATAATCTAAAAACCATGTTTTGTATTGTCCACTTACACCGGAATCACTGTGGAGATAATCTTCTTTAATACTTTTTGCCATTAGCTTAGAAATAAAGTAAGCTCCATAGGAGCGTAATACTAGTAAAACCCGGAATAAAATAAATTACAAGCTCCGTAGGAGCGATATATTGAACAAATATTTTTTCAATCATAAAATTCAAACAAATATTTCTCATCATATTCAACCTCAAATTTTTGTAAAAACTCAATATACTCCTGTTTGAATGTTTTCTTTTTGTGATGTTCAGGCTGATTTAAAATAACTCAACAACATTTTTTGCCTGAGATTTTGAATAAGAAAAAGCCCCAAAACCGGTTTGCCATAAAAAATCATTTACTAAGTTTTTTTCTTTTAAAAATGAAGATGAATTTGATTTTATATCTCTAACCAAGTCAGAAATGGTAATGTCTGGTTTTATACTTACTAAAATATGGGTATGATCAGGCATGCAATAAATTGCATATAATTTTTGTTTTTCATTCTTTATAATTCCTGAGATATATTTTTGTAGTTCATCTCTGAAGGATGATTTTATAAAAGATTGCCTGCCTCTTACAGCAAATATAATTTGAATATATAATTGTGAATATGTATTTGGCATTTGCTGATTACTTATAAAGTTATTTTATCTTACCTCCTATTGATATAACGCTCCTACGGAGCTAAATTTATTTGTTGATCCTTGTACTACTACTAATATAACGCTCCTACGGAGCTAGATAATTTTCTTTCAACTTTACTTCAAAGTCTTTCATTCCCTTTATTTCTCCCTGTGCATCTATCTTTCCTTCTGCTATCATTAATTTTAATCGCCATAAAAGGTATGCATCACCTGTTGTTTCTTTGGATTTGGAAAAGAATGAATGGAACAGTTTATTAACTTTTTGCCAGTCAGGTGTTATAAATTTTAAAAGCTCAGCATCATAATAATCATAATCATGCTGAATGAGTTTTTTTCCTCCTTCCAAAGTTCTTACACCTTTATTTTCGTTGCTGAGTTTCGTCCATTCATCCGGGTCAACTTCAAATTCGCTTAGTGTTATTTGTCTTGCTAATTTTTTTGCTTTTAAAAATTCTTTAGCAGGTATTTCAAAAATATTTGTTGGATAAAAAATATGTCCCTTGTCATTTATAAAAGGAAGATTGTTGAGATATAAAATAAATATTCTTCCCTGCAGATCTTTCAGTTGGCTCATCAGCCAATAATATCCTGATACATCGTGTTTATTTTGTGCAGCCCATATCCAAATAATTTCTTCGGGATCACTATTCATTCTTTCAATTAATTCGTCTACTGTTTTGTTATCATCCACCTCTCCTGTATCTACTTTACCTGCATAATCACCACCGACTAAAACCCCGCGCCACCATTGCTTCCTGGCTTCAATACCTGATTCAGAAAAAATATCAACAAGCGGTCCGACTGCAAAATCATCTTTGATCTCAATTATATCTCCATTTAAAGTTTCGTCCAATTCAAAACTTTTTTTCATGGCAGCCACATCTGCGTGCTGAAAAACTATATGAATCATTGCTGATTATTTTTTTGAGTTATTAAATAGTATACACAGGTAGTAAAATAACCCCTGAAATATGGAATGCTTTTTATAACCGGCAATTGCTTTCGTGCCTTCCATCCAAATTTATATTTATAAATAGGATTAATGAGATAATGAATTTTATCTATCACTTTATAATTTGTTTGCATAACGATCCTCTCAAATCTTTCAATTGAAATACCGGTTTCTTTTATTTCCAGGAGATCTTCTGTAGGCTCATTAAATTTTATCAATATCCATTTATATATTTTTTTTGGCAACAGATGGTAGTAAGGAAGCTTACTAAGTAATTTGCTTTTACACATTTGCTGGTGTCCGCCAAATGGCATTTGCCAGGGAGGGAAGCCAAAAAATATAGTACCCTGTGGCAGCAACAAATCGTGTAATCTTTGCAACAATTTTTTTTGATCATGAATATGTTCGATCACATCTTTCATTATTATCAGATCAAATCTTCCTCCCAATTCCTGCTCTGTAACTTTATAAATATCATTAGAGATAAATGTTATTTTTTTCTCTATAATTTCATTTTTCAAAAGCTCGTTCGCAAGTTGTAACCTGCTCTCATGCAGCTCTACGCCTACTCCTATACATCCTTTTTTTATAAATGCTGCCAATACTCCTCCTTCGCCACAGCCGATCTCTAAAACCCTGTCCCCCTGTTTTAAATTAAATTTCTTTTCGATAAATGGGATAACATATTCTTCGGCATTCTCCAATTGTATCTCAAAGTATCTTTTCTTGTCGGTATGAAAATCAAACATAATTTTTATATTCCGCTTACTTCAGCCAAATCTAATTCAACCTTTAAATTATCAATAATAAACTCCTGCCTTGATGGTGTATTTTTTCCCATGTAATATTCCAGTAATTCCTGGATATGCACTTCCGGCAAAAGCATAACGGGTTGCAGTTTAATATTCTCTCCTATAAAGTTTCCGAACTCTTCAGGAGAAATTTCTCCCAAACCTTTAAACCTTGTTATCTCCGGCTTGCTTCCTAATTTTTTTATTGCCTGTTGTTTTTCATTCTCATCATAACAATAAATTGTTTGCTGCTTATTGCGTACTCTGAACAAAGGCGTTTCCAAAATATACACATGCCCGTTTTTTACAAGATCAGGAAAGAATTGTAAAAAGAAAGTCATAAGCAATAAACGAATGTGCATTCCATCCACATCAGCATCTGTGGCAAAAACAATATTATTGTAGCGAAGTGTTTCATAACCTTCTTCGATATTTAGTGCGTGCTGCAATAAATTAAATTCCTCATTTTCATAAACCACTTTTTTTGTAAGCCCGAAACAATTTAAAGGTTTTCCCCGTAAGCTAAATACAGCCTGCGTTTCAACGTTTCTTGATTTAGTGATAGAACCGCTTGCGCTATCTCCTTCTGTAATAAAAATGGTACTTTCTTTTTGCTTCTCAATAATTGCATTTTTGTTTTTACCCTCGGCTTCATCATTTAAATGAAAGCGGCAATCTCTTAATTTTTTATTGTGCAGGTTAGCTTTTTTAGCTCTTTCATTTGCCAGCTTTTTTATTCCCGCTAATTCTTTTCTTTCTCTTTCATTTTGTTCTATTCTTTTTTTAAGCGCTTCTGCTATTGCGGTATTTTTATGAAGAAAATTATTTAATTCTCTACCCAAAAAATCGCTGATAAAATTCTTTACACTGTGTCCGCCTTCATGCATTATTTGTGAGCCCAGTTTTGTTTTTGTCTGGCTTTCAAAAACAGGCTCCTGAACTCTTACACTAATGGCTGCACAAATGCTTCCTCTCACATCAGAAGGATCATAATCTTTTTTATAAAACTCGCGGATCGTTTTTACCAACCCTTCTTTAAATGCAGATAAATGTGTACCTCCCTGAGTAGTGAACTGTCCATTTACAAAACTGTAATACTCTTCACCATACTGGTTTTCATGAGTAATCGCAACTTCAATATCTTCTGCTTTTATATGAATAATCGGGTAGCGTAGTTCATCTTCATTTGTTTTACGCTGAAGCAGATCCAGCAATCCGTTTTTGCTTACAAATCTTTTATTGTTATAATTAATTACAAGCCCTGCATTTAAAAAGCAATAATTCCAGAATTGATTTTCTAAAAAATCAGGTAGGTAATGGTAATTTTTAAAAATTTGTTCATCAGGAGTGAACATAATTTCTGTCCCATTATCTTCTGTTGTTTTCTCTTCTTTTTTATCGGAGAGTAAAACACCTTTATTAAACTCCGCAGTTTTTTGTTTGCCTTCCCGAAAGGCAGTTACTTTAAAATATTCACTTAAAGCATTTACTGCTTTTGTTCCCACACCATTAAGTCCTACACTTTTTTGAAAAGCTTTGCTGTCATATTTTGCGCCGGTATTTATTTTACTTACCACATCCACCACTTTACCCAATGGAATGCCGCGGCCATAATCTCTTACAGAAACTGTTTTGTTTTTTATGCTCACATCTACATGCTTTCCAAAGCCCATCGTATGTTCATCAATACAATTATCAATTACTTCTTTTAATAGAACATAGATACCATCATCAGGGCTGCTGCCATCGCCAAGTTTACCAATGTACATGCCGGGACGCAGACGGATATGCTCTTTCCAGTCAAGGCTTTTGATGGATTCTTCATTATACTCAAACAGGTTTTTATTGTCTGCCATTCAATTCAGTCATTTAAAATTTGTGCAAATTTAATTAAAGGATATGAAGGAAAAATTTTTCAGCTTTAAACATCTGTGAATAAGTATACTGGATGAAGTGGAACCTGCATTTTTTGTGAAATAATATATCTTTGAAGTTCATTATAAAAAATTAAAATGAAAAGAATTATTTTTTTATTATTTATCTCTGCTTCTGTTGGAATGATAAGTTGCAAAAGCAATAAGCCAAAAGATCTGATTGTTAATAAATGGAAAATAACAAATATAGAAGTTACAAACATGCCTGTACCAGATTCAGTAAAAGCTTCAGCAATGAAAGGGACAATGGAGTTTACAAAAGAGGGAAAGCTTAATATTACCGGGATGGGTAAAGATCAGTCAGGCACGTACACGCTGAGTGATGATGGCAAAACTTTATTTGTGATTACAAATGGCAAAACAGAAAGCAACGATATAGTAGAATTAACATCCTCTAAAATGGTTCTTTCTGATAAAACCAATAACAGTAAATTAACTGTGGTACCCCGGTGATTTTGCTGCCGTGTAAAATTTTTATGCCGCATTTGCGGGGTTTATTTTTGTAATAATAAATTGCGGTAATCTCTAATAACAGTAAGTTTAAAACTTTCCAAAAGTTTAAATTAAGCATTGGCGTTGGTTTATAATTACCAACTTTTGGAAAGTTCTGTAATTAGAGATGCCCTTGCAATAGTTTTATAAACTATATGAATTTAAACCTGTGAATCTCTTGCTGAAGTGGGAAAAAAATTTAGTTATGATATTCCTTTAAAAAGAATTGGTACCCTGAAGAATTTGGTGCTGCGGCAGCATTTGTTTGCACGCCTGCTGCCGGTTATATAAATGGAATTAATTTACCCGTGGATGGGGAAGGCTGCAAACATTGTAATTACAACATTCGTAAGACAGGAACAGTCAGGCTATGCGACGATTTTCAGCATGTGATTTTATAAAATCAGAAATCAAATAACTTATTAATTTCCCGGTACTCATATTCTCCCTGTCATCCTCACATTTTATTGCGCCTTCACAAATATGCAGGTAAGCCACCTTAACATCTGAGGCAACAAAATTCAGGTATTGCCTTGCCTGTAATATTGAAATTCCGCTGGGTGTAAGTGCACTGCTTAAAACATTTTCAATACTATCAAGATCCAGTTCTATTGCTGTATAAGTTTCTTCAGTAAAAGCCGTGGCATGAGCAATTGCCTGGATAAAATTTTTTCTTTCATGAATAAATATTTCTTCAAAAGAAATAAAATCTATGAAAGGATTATTAACTAAATCCTGTAATACATTTTGTTGCAGGTAGTTTTCATGCAAACCAATGATGCAATATTTATTAAGATAACCATCTTCATCGGCATAGCGAAAAGAATTGCCGCTATGCCTTCCTTCTACAGGCCTGTAATCAGCATGAGCATCTAAATTGATACAATTAATTTGAGGCAACGGAAGAAGCTCTGCTTTGTATAACCCTTTAGCAGCACCCTTTATAGCGGGATAAGCATTGTTATGGCCGCCACCAATTATCACAGGTATTTTTTTATACTGTGTTATCGTCTTCACTAAATTTTCTACCTCTTCATCAATTGCATTCACTGCATGGCGGTACGCTTCAATCTTTTCGCCGGGAGTTGCAGCGTTTGATTCTATTAAAGTTTTAAGATCAGTAAAATCAAAATGACCGAGCAGTAAGATATTATCGCCAATTAAAAAATCATTGCTCTGGATATTTAAAAAGGAAGATAAAAAAGGAAACCAGGCAGAGTCTGCACCACCAATTCCCTGGTTTGCTTTAACGCCAATATCTTCCGGTATACCAAATAATATATAACTGCAGGTTGTTTGTTTTAACGTGTCTGCCAGAGAAACATTATCTGCAATACACTGTATCCTTTCACCCAATTTAGTTTCAAACTTTCGCAAACGGGTAAGCGTTAAAACATCCTGCTTGTTGTAAAATTTAAAATGTTTGTATGGCACTTTATGTAGTTAAAAAATTATGAGTAAAAAGTGATCAATAAATAAAGATAATTTTATTTGCCATTAAATAAACTCTCCTATTATATACCAGTTTGCAACGAGGAATAAAACGTCTTTGCGAGGCTCTTTTAAAATTTACATTACAATCGTTTTTCTGCGCCGAAGCAATCTACTATTAAACTTCGCTATAAGATTGCTTCGCCTAAGTTTAATATAATTTCGTTAGTTTTTTTTTAAACCCGGCCCGCAAAGCCGTGAATAGATTTCATTCATAAACATGAAGCTGCATAGAGCATCTAAAAGTACATGTGAGTGACACACGATGATGAAAAATATTCAAATGCCGGTGACCAAAAAATTTTCTTAAATAAACTCTCCGCCAATCATAACCTTATCAATTAAATTATTTGCAAAAGAATAAGGCAGGTAAGCCAGCGATGGAATTGGTTTTGTAAAAATGAGGTTTGCTTTTTTACCAACTGTAATACTTCCCAATTCTTTACCGAGTTCCATTGCATAAGCACCATTAATGGTTGCTGCATTAATAGCTTCTTCGGGCAGCATCTTCATTTGAATACAACTTAAAGCAACAACAAAATTCATATTACCACTGGGTGATGAGCCGGGATTATAATCTGATGCAAGCGCTACAGCAGCGCCTTTATCAATCAGTTGTCTCGCAGGCTGCAAAGTCATACGAAGAAAAAATGCTGCAGTTGGAAGAAGCGTACTAATCCCCTCCCATTTTGAGAGGAGTGTTATTTCTTTTTCTGTCAGTGTTTCTAAATGGTCAAGAGAAATGGCATTTAATTTTATTCCTGTTTCAATTCCGCCAATACTGTTGAGCTGATTTACATGAAGCTTTGGTTTTAATCCATAACTCATTCCTGCTTTGCAAATGGTTTCTGTTTCTTCGGGTGAAAAAAAACCATTCTCACAAAACACATCAATATAATCAGCAAGTTTTTCTTTGGCAATAACAGGCAACATTTCGTTAATGATAAGAGCAATATAGCCTTTATGGTTTTCTTTAAATTCCAGTGGGTATGTATGTGCACCCAGAAAAGTTGATTTAATAGTAAGAGCAGATTTTTCTTTAAGCTTTTTTATTACACGAAGCATTTTTAATTCACCTTCTGCTGCTAATCCATAACCGCTTTTTATTTCAACAGCACCTGTTCCAAGTTTGCTAACTTCTTCAAGCCTTTTCCATGCGTGGTTAAATAATTCATCTGTTGAAGTTGAATGTAATTTTTTTGCAGAGTTTAATATCCCGCCGCCTTTTGCAGCTATTTCTGCATAGCTTAATCCTTTTATCTTATCTACAAATTCATTTTCCCTGCTCCCTGCAAATACAAGGTGGGTATGGCTATCGCACCAGCATGGAAGTATGCACTGTCCTGAAGCATCAATTGAATGTTGAATATTGAATGTTGAATGCTGAATGTTTTGCATCTTTCCATACGCTGCAATTATTCCATCTTCAATAATTAAATAAGCATTTTCAATTACAGGTAATTGTGCAAGTTCTGCTCCTCTTAACACATGCGTTTGTTCTCTTACATTTACCAGTTGTTTTATATTAGTTATTATCTGTGAGGACATTCGGGAAAATTATGCCGGTTTAAATGTTGGATTATGAATGATACCGATAATATTATTCCATGGATCTTTTACGGTGGCAACTATAATTTCTTCTCCCACATTTTGTGGTGGCTGATGTGCACTTGCTCCTAATGCTAAAAGCCTGTTGTAAGATTTATCAACATCGTTAACGCCCCAATACATTTCAATATTTTCTGATTTATCTATATCCTTTTTTTCATCAGGCTGTAAGCCAAGTTCATAACCGCCAATATTAAAGCCTGCATAAAAAGGCATATCAAAATAAGGTGAAGTAGAAAATGCGGCTGTATACCATTCTTTTGCTTTTTCAATATCGGGCACTTTATAAATAGCAGTACGTAATCCTAAAAATTCTTTTTGCATAAATTAAAATTAAAGATTAAAAGTATGCGAAGGATTTTGATAACCTGGCGGGAATGATAAGTAAAATAAAAAGCATGCAATAAAATAAAAAACTGCGGGATGATTTATCCCACAGTTCTGTTAAACCAAAGTAAAACCCTTAATTGTTTGTATTTACCGAAATTGTTTTTTTTCCCATACCCATCACCGCCCCCACTACAGCACCAACAATTGCAGACATTACGGTAAATGTTGCCACATCAGCTAACATAGCGTGTTTACTGGTGAGGTTAGTGGTTGCAAACATTATCAAATCGTAAGAACAGCTCATTAAAAACCCGATAATACCACCGACGGTTAAACCGGATGAAAACGATGCTACAGATGACCTGGAGAATACATAAGCCAATAAAAATCCAGATAATAAATTGCCCAATATTAATGCCCACCATTGAAATTGATCCATTGCCCTGTCAACGCCGGTAGCCGTTCCGGCATGATCTTTAAAATACTGGGTAAGCAAATTACCATAGAATAAATACCCGAGAAGAAAATAAAGGATTCCACCAACGATTCCACCGATAAGAAATTTTTTCGTGTTCATAAAATGATTGTTTTGGTTAAAAGAAAATAATTTAAAACTGAAAATTTCAGAACTAAATATTTTTCACAAATAGCATTCAGGTTATCAGCAGTGAGAGAGTTTTAATAGGCATATTCCACTGTAACATACACTAAAACATTGAAAATTTAAAAAAATAAAATCACATTTTTCACACATAATTAATTTGTATTATTTTCATTTGCTTTAAGCAACCTTAAAAAATTAGTGCCTAAAATTTTACGGATATCTTTTTTACTATATCCTCTTACTAATAATTCTTTTGTAATTAAAGGAAAATCTATAACGCTGTTTAATTGCTGTGGTGTAGAATTAATGCCGTCAAAATCAGAACCAATCCCCACATGATCAACACCAATAAGTTTTACAATGTAATCAAGATGATCAAACAATAAATGAAAAGGCGCCTTAAGTGATTCTACTTCTTCTTTGTACTTATCAGATAAATATTTCCCCGTAAAAAAGGGTTCAGGGTTTTTCTTTAATAATGAATCTCTTTCCTCCTTATGCCTTAGTAAAAATTCCTTTTCCTTTTTATCATAAGTGCTGTCTAAAAACCCTGAGAAAAAATTTAAATGAATTACACCACCATTTTTTCCTACAGCTTTTATCTGGTCATCTTTTAAATTGCGGAATGCAGGACATAAATTATACACGCAGCTATGAGAAACCAGCACAGGCTTAGTGGTTGTATTGATAGCATCCCAAAAAGTTTTTTCACCCACATGACTTAAGTCTACTAACATTCCCAATTTATTCATCTGCTTAACTACGTTTCTTCCAAAATCGTTTAGGCCTTTTGGCTGGTGAAGTAAAGAGTCTTTTGTTTCTTCCATTGCAGAGGTTGCCCAGGGAGAAGAATTATTCCATGTAAGCGTCATATACCGGGCGCCTCTTTTATATAAACTATCTAATTTAGTAAGATCATTTTCAATCATATGGCCTCCTTCAACACCTATCATAGCGGCAAGCTTTTTTTTATGAACTGTTTGCAACAGATCATGTGAAGAATAAACAATTTGCATCTTATCCGGATTGCGCAGTGCAGTTGCATATAAAGTATCTATCTGGCGGTTTGCATAAGCAAAAGGATTTTGTTGTTTACCATCGCACCAGATGGAAAATATTTGCACATCAATGCCTGCTTCTTTAAATCTTTGCAGGTCAGAGTGAGTTTTACCTGCTAAGTCCTGGTCAAAACAATAACCCTTCTCAAGGCAGGTAGTGAGGATGTCATTATGGGTATCAATAACAATTGCTTTATTATGTAAATTTTTATACGATTGCGCCTGCGTTGAAAAAAATAAAAAGAGTATTGCGCTGAGAGTAAAATATGGTTTCATGTATTTAAAATAGATAAGAAATAGTATTCACTTAACAATTTACCTGTTCCGTTTTGATAAACAAAATATATTGAAAGAGGAAAATTTAAAAGATCATCAATGATTTTTATACTTATGAATTTAAAATCTATAATTTAAAAAAATATGTAAATCATTAAACTAATTATGCTGAAAGTTTAGTAACATTTTTTTCACAACCCTACTTTGGCATGGATACCAACTGTTATTTCAGTATTTTTAATATAAATTATCTCTGTCATGTTAAATGTTCTTTTCAGGTCTCTTTTATTTTCGTGCTGTTTTCTTTTTTTTATTGTTACTGCAATAAGCGCTCAAAGCGGTTACAATTTAAAATATAATAACTCATCAGTATATGCAGGTATTGATGTAGGCTCCAAAGGAGTAAAGCTAAGCATATTGGAAATTGGTAAAAACGCAAAAAAAAGTGGCGCTTTTAATGTTTTAAAAGATACTGCAATAAACACTGATTTTATTTCTTTTACACAACCCACTTTCCAGTCCACCCTTAATGCGCTAAATAAATTGTATACCTCGGCAGTAACGCAATATAATATTCCACCAGATCAGATTTTTATTGTTATAAGCAGCGGCATAAAAATACAGGCAGAAAAAGAAAATAAATTTAGCTGGATAAAAGCCCTGTCTGATTCATTCAGGTTGCGGGTAAACGAGCCCAACCGGAAAGTACCGGTTATTGATGTGATTGAAGAGGCAAGGCTTTCGCACCTTGGTATTGTACCTGAAGCAAAACGCTACACTACTTTATTAATTGATATTGGGAGCGGTAATACAAAGGGTGGTTTTTTCCCAAATGGCAATACAAAAAATCTTAAACTTTTTCAATTGACATGGGGAACAAAAAGTGTTACCAATGAAACTGAAAAGCGATGCGATGATGATAAGAGCGTAGCTAATTTTAATAAGCAATTATACAGGGTACTTGCAGGAGAAGCTAATAACGAAATAATATATGCAGTTAATTTAAGCGGCTCTTATAACATGAGCGATAATATTGCTTTTAGCGGAGGTATTGCCTGGTCAGTTGCAACATTACTGTATCCTGAACTTATTGACAATTCTGTAGTGCCGGTTACTTATGACGAAGTGTTGAAATTTAGCGAGAGATTATTTAAAGACTATCCATCCGTTTCAGATGCAGCTATTGTAAAATCTATTCATGATAAAACATTGAACAAGGAAGCCATTGGAAAAGAAGTAAAAAGAGTAAACCAGGTTTTCGATCAAAAAGCCTTAATGGCCGGAACCAGCTTATTGCTGAAAATAATGCGTCAGTTTGAAGGTATCTATGAAAAAAAACAATTTTTTCTTGTTAAAAGCGGGCAGGTAGGTTGGATCTCTGCTTATGTAGATCAGAATATCGCCAAATAATTTATTCAGCAACCTTCTTTTATGAAAGATACTAAAACAGTATCACTACTCTTCATATCATTAATAATACTACTAACAGCAGCTTTGATATTATTATACTTGTGGGGTTATCATAAATTTTATGATAAAACCCAGGTTGATAAACCAAAAACAGAAGTGATTAAAAAAAATACGGCAGGCAATGATGATACTTACCGCGATTCATTACAAAAATTATATTCTTCTACGATTAATAATATAAGCAACAGCCGGAGTACATCATTAGAAAATAGCGATCAATTACATTTCCCTTCCGATGCGGGTACTCCTGAATTATATAAACTTAAAAATGAAATAGAAGCCATTTTAAAAAACCATCCTTTAAAAGCCGATTTAGATATTGCACAACAAAAGATTAATGAATTGCAGATTAATTTAGCTGAGCTGCATAATAAGAATATAAGTGTAGAAGATGAAAATAAAAGTTTAAATGGAAAGCTAAACCAATTGACCAATGAAATTAAAAGTGTAGAACAAAATTTAAAAACTAATAAAGCTGAAAATAAAACCGTTACAAAAAGCACTAAAACCTCATCTGTTTTTTCAATATCCCAATTACAGGTATCTGTTTTAATGAACAATAAAGGTGCAGAGCAAGAAACAGTAAAGGCTGACCAGGCAGAAAAATTTACAGGCTCTTTTACTGTAAAAAATAATTTAAATCAATTTAATAATGCAGAAATAATTGTGGTGGTGTTACAACCCGATGGCCATGTAATGCAAAGTTCCTGGGAGTCAGGAACATTTGATACACCGGAAGGAAGAAAAATATATTCCTCTAAATTTCATTTTGAATATTCCAGCGGAGAATCAAAGCATTTATCATTTTCTTTAAGCGTTGAAAAATATCTAAAAGGAGAATATATAATTCAGATATATTATAACGGGATGATAATAGGGAAAACTTTTAAAACCTTATCCTGATCTACGTTACTTTTACTTTTATGAAAAATATCAAGACCCTAAAACTTTACCTGATAGTTTTGTTTCTTTTTGGTTATTTGTCTTCACAGGCACAGGGCTTTGATACAGTGCTTTCAAAACTTGACAGAGAATACAAGCAGGAAAAACTTTATTTGCATTTTGACAGAGCTACCTATATACCCGGAGAAACCATCTGGTTTAAAGCCTATCTTTTTACAGGCAATTTTCCATCGCAGATAAGTAAAACACTGTATGCAGAATTATTAGATGCGAGGGGGAAATTGCTGGAGCGTAAAAGTATACCTGTTGTAGTATCGGGTGCTGCTGCTTCATTTGATATTCCACCTGAGTTAATAAGCTCTCATATATATGTAAGAGCCTATACAAAATGGATGCTGAATTTTGATTCCTCTTTTTTATTTACAAAAGCAATCCCAATATTAAATTCAAAACAAACAATTAATAAATCTATCCCGCTATCACAAAAAAATAATTCATCAGTAACAACACAGCAGCCAGCATTTTTTTTACAATTTTTCCCCGAAGGAGGAGACCTGGTGCAGGAAGTAGAATCAAGGGTTGCATTTAAAGCCACCGATAATAAAGGCATACCTATAAATATTTCCGGTGGTGTAACAGATAATAAAGGAAACAAAATACGCTCATTCGCCAGTGTACATGATGGTATGGGGAGTTTTGAATTTTTACCCAAAACAGGCTACACATATAAAGCAACATGGAAGGATGCAAAAGGAAACTCACATGAAACATTGTTGCCGGTTGCAAAACAGAATGGGTTTGTAATTGAGGTTAACACCAATTCAAACCAAATTGAATTTAAAATTAAACGCTCTGCAAATGGCCCTCTGTCGTATCCATTTGTGTATGTAATAGCACAACAAAATCAGCAGCTTTTATACAGGGCAAAAGTAAATCTTAGCAAAATAAATATTGCTTCCGGTATTATTCCATTAGATAATATCCCCGCAGGCATTGTGCAGTTAACTTTATTTACACCTGATGAAAAACCAATCGCTGAAAGGATCACGTTTGTAAATCAATCCGCTTCTTATTTTATTACTGATCTTAATGTTGCTTTAAAAGATATGGGTAAAAGAAAGAAAAATGTTATACAAATAGATGTGCCCGATACCCTTGCCGCTAATCTTTCAGTTGCTGTTACTGATGCAGACCTGGATCCTGCTGAGCAGGGAGCTAATATTTTTTCAAGCTTGTTGCTAACAGGCGATATAAAAGGTTATGTGTATAATCCGGCATATTATTTTTCAAGCGATGCAGATTCAGTTACAGATCATCTTGATCTTGTAATGATGACAAATGGCTGGCGCAGATTTAATTGGGAAAATGTATTGACAAACCGCTGGCCAAAAATTATTTATGCTCCTGAAAATTATTTGTCAATCGGAGGACAGATAATAGGTTTAAACAAAACACTTTTAGCAAATAGAGAACTAAATGCGGTTTTAGAATTAAAAAATAAAAACCGGAAATTCATGAATACCCCGGTGCTGGCCAATGGAAAATTCTTTTTTTCTGAAATGGTATTTTATGACACAGCAAGATTATTTTACCAGTTTAACAATGATAAAAACAAATCTCTAACCTCAAGTGCAATCTTTGAAATAAAAAATAATTTACTAACCAAAGCACTTCAATTGGAGCCTGACAGTTTTTTATTGTTAAGTTTAATTAAGCCGGATTCAGCTATAGGGGTAAAGAATATAGAAATATACAAAAAACAACAAAGTGAACTGGAACTGCAAAAAGTGAAAATATTAAAGGAAGTGGTGATTACAACAAAAAAGAAATCGAAGCAGGAAATTATGGATGAAGAATATACTTCCGGTTTTTTTTCAGGCGGAGAAAGTAAGACATTTATTCCGGATGAGGATCCTGCCTTCCATTCCTCGCAAACCGTATTGGATTATTTACAAAGCAGGGTTGCAGGATTACAAATAACAGTTGGCGCCGACCCTTCCATATTATGGCGTGGTTCTAAAACAGCTTTATTTATGAATGAGATAGAGGGGGATGTCACTATGATCCAAACTATATCTATGAGCGATGTTGCAATGATCAAAGTATTTAATCCTCCTTTTTTTGGTGCAAGCGGTGCCGGAGCCGGTGGAGCAGTTGCAGTTTATCTTAAAAAAGGAGCTACCGGAAATCAAATAACCAAGGGCCTTGATTATGTCAGCATTGCCGGGTATTCTCCGGTAAAAGAATTTTACTCTCCTGATTATTCAAAGACTGAGGAAATAAGCAATGGCGATTATCGCAAAACTTTATATTGGAACCCTTTTGTTATTACTGACAAAATTCATCGCCGTATTTTTTTATCGTTTTATAATAATGACATTACTAAAAAAATGAAAGTTATCATAGAAGGATGTAACGAAGAGGGGAAATTAACACGTGTAGAAAAAGTGTTACAAGACAAAAAATAAGGAAGATTAAAAAAGGAAGGTTTTCTTTATCCCAAAAAAGAATAATGGCATTTAGCATTACTTAAGTTTAATTTATTGATGGCACAGATGGTTTGTATTTATTGTTATTACAGCTGTATTATCAGTGTCTAAAAAAATTTGTTTCAAAATAAAATA
>JANXQO010000029.1 GCA_025353485.1 Chitinophagales bacterium | reverse complement strand
CGCGGCAGTATTAAAGAGGGCCAGACGATCGCTTTGATGCAGGCAGATGGCAGCATTAAAAGGTCCAGGGTAAAAGAATTGTATGTTTTTGAATCGCTGGGAAAGAAAAAAACCACCGAAGTGCTCTGCGGGGATATCTGTGCGGTTGTGGGATTGGAAGATTTTAATATCGGAGATACTATCGCCGACTTTGAAAATCCGGAGGCGCTTCCGGTAATCAGTGTGGATGAACCCACCATGAGCATGATGTTTTCCATCAATAACTCGCCGTTCTTTGGCAAGGATGGAAAGTTTGTCACCTCCCGGCACCTGCGCGATCGTTTGATGAAAGAAACGGAAAAGAACCTGGCCCTAAGGGTGGAAGATACCGGAAGCGCCGATAGTTTTCTGGTATTCGGGCGCGGGATACTGCACCTGGGTATCCTGATAGAAACCATGCGAAGGGAAGGCTATGAACTCACGGTGGGTCAGCCCCAGGTAATTGTAAAAGAAATCAATGGCAAGAAAAATGAGCCCTTTGAAGTACTCGTTGTAGATGTTCCCCAGGAATACAGCGGGAAAGTGATAGATATGGTTACGCAACGCAAGGGCGAATTGCATGTAATGGAAACTAAAGGGGACATGCAGCACCTGGAATTTGAAATTCCATCCCGCGGCCTCATTGGCCTACGTTCCAGCATGCTCACCAACACCGCCGGGGAAGCCGTGATGGCTCACCGCTTCAGCGAATACAGACCCTGGAAGGGCCCTATCCCTGGAAGAAGTAATGGTGTGCTGATCGCAAAAAATCAATCCGCTACTACCGGATATTCAATAGATAAGCTTCAGGACCGCGGTTCCTTTTTTGTGGATCCGGGAGAGGAGGTATACGTAGGACAAATCATTGCAGAACATATTAAGCCGGGAGATCTGATCGTGAATGCCACGGAAGGAAAAAAGCTGACCAATATGCGTGCGAGCGGTAGCGATGATTCCGTACGGATCATTCCCAAGATTCAGATGACTCTGGAAGAATGTATGGAATATATTCAGCAGGATGAATGCATTGAAGTAACGCCTAAGCATATTCGTATGAGAAAAGTAATTCTTAACGAAGATGACAGGAAGAAGCAACAAAAATCCATGGCAATGGAAGTAGCCGGATAAATAAGTCGGGGCGCTACAGCGACCTGACTAATTTATCCTACATTAGCAAAGTCAGGCCGCCAAAAGTGTCCCGACTTTTTTATGCACTATTCACCAAATGAGATTTACCACATCTACAATCGCGGTAATAATAAACAGCCAATATTTTTTTCAGACGAAAACTATTTATTCTTTTTAAGAAAAGTAAATCATCAGTTAAAACCAATATGTGATATTCTTTGCTGGTGTTTAATGCCAAACCACTTTCATTTTATAATTCATGCAAATGAAAATTCATGCACAGAATGGCCAACCTTCGGAGGTAAACCAATGCAGGAATTGGCTTATAGAATCGGAGTTTTGTTAAGCAGTTATTCTCAGGCTATAAACAGACAAAATGATACAACAGGTTCACTCTTTCAGCAAAAAACAAAATCTAAAAATCTTTCTATATCAGAAGATATTACTGGATGTATGCACTATATTCATCAAAATGCATGGCGTGCCGGCTTAGTAAATAAAATAGAAGAGTGGCCATATTCATCTTTTTTAGATTACGCCGGATTAAGGCAAGGCACTCTTTGTAATAAATCTTTATTAATGGAGTTAACAGGATATGATCTGCAAAATTTTTATAGAGATAGTTATAATGTAATCGAAGATGTGGGAGCAAAATTATTTTAAAGTTTAATCTCCAAAGGTCAGGTCGTTGTAGCAGCCGGGCCGATAATTTTTCCCTTAATTCTCCTAATTGTTTTCTTAGGCCGGTCAGGTCGCTGTAGCGCCCCGACCTACTTTTTAAATGCTTTGATTAGTTCGCTGTTATTGAATTTGGTTACTCCGTTTCCGTAGCCTCTTTTTACATTTATTGTTGTAGGAGTAACTGCTTCTCTAAGCGTGGGGGCAGAGTTATCATTATCTCTTTTAGATGGTACATTATCTTTTTTGGAAGGAACATTTGGTTGTATTACAGTTGGATTATTCTTTACAGGATTTTTGGTTTTTAAATAAAATGCATATCCTCCAACAAAAAATTTTGCATAATCTTTATACTTAATAGATACAAAACCTTTGTTGCCCCAGGTATCGCCCCACGAATTCATAATCTCTATGCATCCACCATATTTAATATCATCATATCCAATTGCAAGAACAGCATGAGCCATAATACTCCTGTCGAGTTTTTCAGTTAATAGTGGTGTCCAAAGATCAGTTTTTGCTTTACTGAATGAAGGCGGCGGAAAAAGAATTACAGCAATGGGCATTCCTGCAGCAAGAGCCGTTTTTAATTGCTGTAAAGTAGTTACAGTATATATCTCATCAATTTTATATTTTGATGCATCACTTTCATCCTCCTGCATTGATGGGGGATAATCTGTGCCATTTTTTTCAATACACAAGGCCTCTTTTGTAAATGGATAATAGTTTGGATATTCTACATCGGCAAGTGGTGCAAATCCATTTTTTAAAACATCTTTCGCCGCCTCTTCCACATTTAATCCATTGGTGCAGTTTACATCATCTACAAATTTATTACGATAGTAAATATAGTACGGACTAAAATACAGGCTTGTTATTTTTTGTTTATCTGTCCATCCTAAATTCTTTGCTTCCAAAATAGTTCGGGCTGTAGCAAACGATTGTTCTACACAAGTGCTGCCAACCTGCGGGTAAACAATGGGCGTGAATTTTTTTAAAGAATAAATTTTAGGCAATGCGCCTCTTGTTATTCTAACAGAAGTACGGCTTGCAAATTGAGCGGAATCAAAAATTAACCCTTGCGAAAAGCGGAGCTAAATAAAAAAATAAAAGTAAAAAGAAGTGTATATATTTTTTTTATAAACTAATTGTTTGCCATAAAAATAAAGAGTTAACAGTTTATAAAATGTTAATGAAGGATGCGCCTGGAAGTTTTAAGATATTAATGAGGTTAAATTATTTCGCCTTGTCTGCTATCTCATTAATAGCTCTTATCAATTTATCAACGTCTTTAAGTTTGGTGTAAACATGAGGTGTAACCCTTACACAACTTATGTTTTCCCAAACGATACCAACAGTATGTATCTTATAGTTGTTAAATAATTGGCCGTCAAGTTCAGCCGGTGTCATTCCGTTTACCGATACGCCACAGATTGCGCAGGAATATTTTGGATTAAGAGAAGTATGAATTTTTACTTTTGGATTTTGTTTTACAGCAGACGCCCAATAGTTTTTAAGATAATGAATCCGTTCCTGTTTTCTTTTAGAGCCTATATCATTATGAAAATTAATTGCTTCGCCAATAGCCTGTTCAATGGGAAAGCTGCGTGTGCCAATGGTTTCAAACTTTCTTATATCATCACTGTGGGGATTATCATTACACACCAGCGGCCAGATATTTTTTATTTTATCTTTTTTTATCCATAACATTCCGCTGCCAACCGGGGCACTCAAAAATTTATGCAGGCTGGTGCCAAAATAATCTGCATCAAGATCAGGGATTTTAAAATCAATTAATCCGAATGAATGTGCGCCATCAACTAAAACCTCGATACCTTTTGCATGCGCCATTGTTGCAATTTTTTTAACTGGCATTAATTGTCCACTCCAGTTTACCATGTGTGTAATGTGCAGCAATTTTGTTTTAGGAGTTATGGCATTTTCATAAACTTTTACAATTTGCTCATCATCTTCAATAGGAAAATTAAAACTGATCTGTGTATAAACAACTCCTTCTCTTGCTGCTCTTTGCTTCCATGCATTTATCATGTTCGGATAATCCTGTTTGGTACCAATCACTTCGTCTCCTGCTTTTAAATTCAATCCAAAAATTACTGTGTTCAGTGCCTCTGTGGAATTTCGGTTGATGGCAATTTCATTGGCATCACAGCCTGCAAGGTCAGCAAGCTTTTCTCTTAACGGCTCACGTCCCTGGTCCAGGATGCGCCACATATAATAGGAAGGCCCTTCGTTTGTTAATTTATTGTATCTGTCTAATGCATCCTGCACAACTTTTGGTGCCGGGCTTACACCGCCATTATTCAAATTAATAATACCGGGATTTACAGTGTATGCCTGTTGAATTACGGCCCAATAATCTTCATCCCCGGCTGCTTCCTCAGCAGTTAATGAACTTATTTTTTTATTTGCCGCATTTATATCCGCAGCATACAATTCATTATATAAACTATTAAAAGAAAAGGCACCGGCAAGCATCCCTGATTTCTGTAAAAAACTTCTGCGGCTGTTGCTCATTGTAAAATTTTTAATATAGAAAGTTAGCCATTTTAATAGATAATGGATTTACCTTTGTCGTGAAATGAAAAAATTATTCCTTCTATTGATTTTCACTTTTCACCTTTCACTTTTTACTTTTAGTGTGAGTGCACAATGTTCTATTTGTGCCAAAACAACCCAGCAAATGGGTGAGAAGCCCGCAAAAGGTTTTAATTCCGGTATTATTTATTTAATGCTTACACCTTTTGCTATTGTAGGATTGGTAGGTTACAGGTGGTGGAAAAATAATAAATAAGATTTATATACTATTAATTTCCTTTGATGCTTTTTGCAGAGTAGTAAAACATTTCTTCATTAAATATTTTGAAAAAGGTGTTTGCTTTATTATAATACGTGGAATATTTTTTTGATATTTAATAATAGATAGAACAGTATCAGGAATAAATCCTGAATACCCGGCAGCGCTTATTTCGGTTATAGTTTTAATTTTAAATTTCCGCACCAGCAGCCAAAAAGCATGAAATACATATTTATTCTCAGTTAGTTTTACAGCATATTTATCAAGCATTTTAAAATATTCGGGAATCTCAACCTTGGGGTTTTTATAGTATTTGTTTGACATCTGGTTTTCGTCAATACCAATATTAATAAGCATTTCAGGGAGATACTCAAAGCCGGGATGTTTAATAAGATAGCGGATATAAAAGTCTACATCAACCACCCAGCTAAATTGCGGGTCATATAAAACCCCATCATCTTTTTTATGCATAACAGTGCTGGGATGGCCAATTACATTTGAATAAAAAAGATGTAAAGGATCTTCTTCAAGCATTTCTTTTTTATAACTGGAAAGTAATTCATCTACCTCTTTGCCTGATGGCGAATAAATATTTTTACAGGCGGAGAAAATAAATTCTTTTAAAGTTACTTTAGCTATGTCTGCAAATTTTTGCAAGGATGCAGGTGTTGCAAACCAATCATCATCATGCATAATTTTTATCCATTGCCCGGTTGCCTGTAGTATAACTTTATTAAAATTTTCTCCCATATTAGTGGGTGGATCATTTTTATAATACCGGATAGATAATTGTTGCTCTAAGTCCTTCACTAATTGCTCTACTGAATTATCAGGACTATTATCTGTGATCACAATTTCATAATCTTTGAATGTTTGTATGATAACAGATTGCAAAAGGCGTTGCAGATACTCAACATTTTTATAGGTAGGTATGCAGATGGAAATAAATGGATTGCTCATTAAAAATATTGCCTGATATATTTGTAAAAATTAAAGCCTGATTCACTCTTTGAGCTTTGTTCTATTTCTTCTTTTAACTGTAGTTTACTTACATCCATCATTCTTTTGTTTTGTATAAGCTGCCAGGCTTTTTCAGCAAGCATACTATATTTCTTATCATCATTATCTTTTTTTGTATGCTTTACTATTTCTTCTTTTAATTCTCCAATTCCCCTTTTTTCTGAAGCTACCGTTTTTACTATCGGTATTTTGTTACCGCTTTTAAAAGCCGGCGCTAACATCATTTTAAGATGGTTCACAAATGTTTCTGCATCCGGCCTGTCACTTTTATTTACAACAAATATGTCAGCAATTTCCATTAGCCCTGCTTTCATCGTTTGTATCACATCGCCACCTTCGGGCACTAACACAACCACTGTAACATCGGCCAGGCCTGCGATTTCAACTTCGCTTTGCCCTACACCCACCGTTTCAATTATGATGTAATCAAAACCAGCGGCCTTCATTACATCTGTTATCTCAATTATTTTTGGATGCAGCCCGCCAAGTGAACCACGGGTGGCAAGTGAGCGGATAAATACATTTGGATTATTATACCATTCACTCATTCTTATCCTGTCACCTAAGAGTGAACCAAAGTTAAAAGGCGAAGAAGGATCAACGCAAAGCACACCAATTTTTTTTTCATCTTTAATTAATTCGCTAATTAATGCATCTGTCAAAGTACTTTTTCCTGCACCCGGCGGCCCGGTTATACCAATAACTTTTATAGCATTATTTGCAGGCAATTGCTGCAAAAATTCTTCATAGCCCTGTGCTTCATTTTCTACCAAAGAAATACATCTTGCCAAAGCTTTTATATCACCATGTTGTATTTGTTGTAAAAATTGTTTCACATCAATATTAATTAGCAGGTTCCATTTTTTCTTTCATTTCCATCTCCCATAGCTTGGCATATTTTACAAAGCTCTCATGCGCTGCAAAAGAAGCGAGCACAAACCCATGAATCCCATCCAAAAAACCAAGCCGGATAAAATAACTTACTATAAAATTTGCTGGTGGACTGAAAATCATTTTAAGCAAAAAATGTTTTTTTCCTTTTTTGTAAAGTTGCTTTGCACCGAGGCTTGTATAATTATTTATTTTATTTATTTGGTGTGAAATAGATGCATACGAATAATGGAATAAATATCCCTTGAGTTGCTTAATTTTTTCTCCTTCAGGTATTATCAGCGCTTCGTGAACTTCTCTTTCGTTCCATGTTACTTTTGTTTTATCAAACATCCTGGTTTTTGGCTCAGGCCCTGCAACCCCATGTTTTGCAAAGTCAAAATAATAATGGTGAAGAAATAAAAGACTGTACAGGCCGATAAGCCCCTTGTTTTTTTCAGCAATGATAGAAGCCGCTAATTCATCACTAATAATTTCATCCGCATCTATTGATAAAATATAATTATTGGATGCTTTGCTTATTCCGAAGTTTTTTTGCGGGCCAAACCCCAGCCAGCTTTGTTGAAAGAGGTTTATACTTTTTTGTTTACAGATATGCGGAGTATCATCAGTTGAAAAAGAATCTATAACAATTATTTCATCACTAACCTTTTTTAATGCATCAATACATTTGCCAATACTGGCAGATGCATTATAGGTTATTACTACAGCGGATATTTTATCCATTTTTGTTTCAAAAATATAACTATCTGTAATTTATATTTAATTAATAAGAATTTCTTTATTTTGGTTATATGACCAACTTCATTCCTATCTTTCCCTTAGCGATCGTTGTTTATCCCGGCGAGGATTTAAACCTTCATATTTTTGAACCAAGGTATAAGCAACTTATTTTAGAATGTGTTGTTGAAAAAAAACCTTTTGGAATTCCTGCAGTTATTGGTAATAATATGAATGAACTGGGTACGTTGGTTGAGATAACTGAAGTAAGTAAAACGAATGAAAACGGGGAGATGGATATTAAAACAATAGGGTTAAAAATTTTTCGCATACTGGAAGTGGTAAAAGAAATACCTGATAAATTATACAGCGGCGCAATTGTAAATTATTTAAAGAATGTTGAGTACGGCAACCGGCTTCTTATGCAAAAGGTTATTAATGCTATTGGGGAATTACATACGCTTTTAAAAATCAGCAACAAATTTAAAAAGCCGGAAAGTGAGCTTTGGAGCTATGATGTAGCGCATCATGCGGGGCTATCGTTGGATGAAGAATATGAAATGCTGGGTCTATTGAATGAGTTGCAACGGCAGGAATATTTAAAACGCCATCTTGCTAAAGTACTACCCGTGGTTGCAGAAATGGAAACTTTAAAAGAAAAAATAAAACTGAACGGGCATTTTAAAAACTTAGAAGGATTAAATCTTTAATGGAAAAATTTAAACCCGGGAATAATGAATTAACGAATCAAGTCTCCCCTGAAGGGGGAGATTTAGAGGGGGTTACACTTTGTTTTGATTTCGGCAACACCCGTTTAAAGTGTGCTGTATTTAATCAGTCTTCCATCAGCGAAATTATTTTACTGGATAATGATAATGATGAAACGTTTGAAAGCCTGATTAAAAAATATCAACCGCAAAAAACAATTTTATCGTCTGTAATTGAACATAATCTTAAAATAGAAAAAATTCTTTCTGCTTCTTCAAGGTTTCATAAACTTTCCCATCAAACCAAATTGCCTTTTACAACTCCTGTAGGCAAGCCTGAAACTATTGGTGCAGACAGGCTGGCCTTATCTGCTGCAGCGGTTTATTTCTATCCACAAAAAAATAATCTTGTAATTGGTCTTGGCTCCTGCATTACCTATAATTTTATAAATAAATACAATCAATTTCTTGGCGGAAGTATTTCTCCGGGGATGGAAATGCGTTTTAGTTCTTTACACAGTTTTACCGCTAAACTTCCCTTAATTAAGCCAGGCCCGGTAGCTTTGGGATGGAATTTTCCGCTAATAGGTTATGATACTAAAACAAATATTTTAAGTGGGGTATTGTTTGGCATGGCCAGAGAAATTGATGGAATTATAGAAGTTTACAATGAAAAGTTCAGCAACTTTAACGTGCTTTTAACCGGGGGTGATGCTGCTTATTTTGCCCGGCATATTAAAAGCAAGATATTTGCCGACCCTGACTTGATTTTTAAAGGCTTATATGCAATTAGTGAATATAATGATGATACTAAAACGTAGACTGTTTATACTGGTGCTTTTTGCACTCCCGATTATTTGTTTTTCACAGGAAAATTCTCCCTATTCACGCTATGGCATTGGCAATTTAGTGCCACAGGGAAATATCGTAAACCGATCAATGGGAGGGATTTCTGCAGGATTTGCCGATGGGCCAACGCTAACTTCAGGCCCTTCCAAAGGCCAGGCAACAGGGCAATCAATTAATTTTATGAATCCTGCCAGTTACAGCAATTTTGTTTACTCAACTTTTGATATTGGTGTGCAGGTAGATACACGGGTATTAAAAAGTACAAATCCTGCAAGCAAGTACACCAGCAATAATGCTATTATCTCTTATTTGCAGCTGGGGTTTCCATTGCTTAATGGCAATAAAAAAGCTATTAAAAAAAATATTAGCTGGGGTGTTAATATGGGATTGAGACCTGTAAGTAAGATAAATTATAAAATTGAAAAAGATAGTCGAATCACTAACATAGATAGCCTGCATACCTTATACGAAGGAAGCGGCGGACTTAATGATGCTTTTGTTGGTACCGGTGTTCGAATAAAAAATTTTAGTTTTGGTATTAATGTCGGTTATCTTTTTGGTAATAAATCCTATAGTTCCCGCTTAACATTTATAAACGATACAGTAAATTATCTAAAGTCAAATTCTGCCACTAAAACAAGTATCGGGGGCATATCTTTTAATGCAGGTATTCAATATGTTATTCAATTAAAAAAGAGAGATACAGTAAGAGGAACCTTGCGGATAGGCGCTTATGGAAACTTACAAAAGAAATATGGTGCATCCCAGGATGTTTTGCGGGAGACATATACATTCGATGCTACTACAGGCGCTCCTACCCACCTGGACAGTGTGTATGAAAAAAATGGGCAAAAAGGAAATGTACAATTACCTTCTACTTTTGGTATAGGCTTTACAATGGAAAATGAACATCTGTTGTATGGTGTTGATATTGAAACTTCCAATTGGGATAATTACAGATTTTACGGTCAGCAAGACCTTGTGAAAAATACCTGGACAGTAAAAGCAGGTCTTCAATATCTTCCTGCCCAAAATAATTCCAGAAAATATTCACAGTTTATAAAGTACAGGGCAGGTTTATTTTTTGGCCCTGATTATATTGTGGCTGATAAAAAGCTTCCTCAGTTTGGTATTTCGGTAGGCGCAGGCCTTCCTCTAAAATTAAAAAGAGCCTTTTATGAAACTCAATATTCTATTATGAACGTGGCGTTGGAATATGGTAACAGGGGAAACAGTAGTAATAATATCCGCGAAAATATTGTACACATTAGTGTTGGTTTTTCATTAAGTGATATCTGGTTCAGCCGGTATAAGTATCAATAAAACAATCCACTCCCGATTTTCTAATCGGGATTCATAAATGAAGTTCCATCATCCATATAAAATCATCCCTGGGGCAGTTCTTTTAGCGGGCTGCTTTTTTATTGCAGCCTGCGAAAATTCCCAGCAACAAATAGATGCATTAACCTCCCGGCGTATTGGTGTTGAAGAAGGTAAAGGAATAATCATCAACTATAGCGTTAGTGGAAAAACAAAAGCAAAACTCACCTCTCCAGTTATGTTGCGCTACCAGGATACTGTGCCGTATACTGAATTTCCTAAAAATATTCATGCAGATTTTTATGATGATAGCCTAACTATTGAAAGCAAACTGGATGCTCACTATGGCCGCTATATGGAAACGGAAAGCAAAGTTTTTTTAAGAGACAGTGTACGCTTATTTAACAGGTATGGCGATACTTTGTATTGTAATGAATTGTATTGGGACAGGAACCGGATTGGCAGAGAGTTTTATACTGATAAGCCTGTTCGCATCCGCACAAAAACTAAAATAATTGATGGAACGGCGTTAGAGGCTCCACAGGATTTTAGCGGATGGAAGATCAGTAATCCCAAAGGATCTTTAAAAGTGCCTGCTTCGGAACTTCCTCAATGATCTTATCAATAATTTTTTCTAATAACATTTGGATTTAAATTTGCTTTTAATTCTAAAAAAAAAATAAAAATTATGAACAGATATGCAACAGCCATTTGGCAGGGAAGTGGTAAAGAAGGAAAAGGAAATCTTACTACACAAAGCACTGTTTTAGATAAGGTGCAGTATTCCTATAAATCAAGGTTTGAAGAAGGCCCCGGTACAAACCCTGAAGAACTGATTGCCGCAGCCCATGCAGGCTGCTTTTCAATGAAGCTTAGTTTTGTATTAGGTGAAGCAGGATTTACGCCTGATGAAATTGAAACCAAATGTGATATTACTTTAGCTGATGGTGCAATTACTAAATCACACCTGACAGTTAAAGCCAAAGTGCCTGGTATTGATAAACAAAAATTTGATGAGTGTGCAGAGAACGCAAAAGCCAATTGCCCTGTATCTAAATTGTTGAATACAGATATTTCAATGGAAGCCACGCTGGCATAAATTTCCCCCACCTGATATATATTCCCGCAGTGGCGGGAATTTTTTATTTCCCCTATTAAACAATTATTTGATAAAATCAAACATTTGTTTAATTTTGCTCTCCCAATTAATTATGGCGTACAACGATAAGCATATCCAGATAATAGAAACGGCAGAACTCCTGTTCGCAAAAAAAGGATATGAGGCAACAACAGTGAGGGATATTGCCGAACAGGCTGGCGTAAACATTGCTATGATCTCTTATTATTTCGGGTCAAAAGAAAAATTATTAGAGGCTTTGTTTAATCACCGTATGGGTGGTATAAAGATGAGAGTGGAAAGCTTGTTGAAGAATGATTCTCTTTCTCCTTTGCAAAAAGTAGATATTCTTATTGATGAGCATATTGAAAGAGTTGTCCATCATGAAGGGTTTTATAAGATACTTCTTTGCGAACAGGTGATAAATAAAAACCCTGTTATCATCCGGCTGGTATCGGAAATAAAAAAACGCAATGCCGAACTCATAAATAAACTGATTATTGACGGCGAAGAAAAAGGAGTTTTTAAAAAGAATGTTGATGTGGTTCTGTTAATGAGTACAATGGTTGGTACTGTTATGCAGGTATTAATAAATCAAAACTTTTACAGGGATTTTAACTGCCTTAAAAAAATGCCTGCCAAAGAATTTGAAGAAAGGATTCAAAAGAAATTAAGCATTCATGTAAAAAAAATATTTAAAGCATTACTTACAAATGAAGGATAAAAAAATAATAAGAATAATAGCAATGATGTTTGCAACATTTTTTGCTCAGTATACAATGGCACAGGAAAAAAAGACGATTGATTTAAATACTGCTATTGATATGAGCCTGGTGAACAGTAAACAATTAAAAGGCTCAAAAGCAAGGATAGACGTGGCTGTTGCACAGGTTAAAGAAGCAGAAGATAACCGTTTGCCAAATTTTAATTTGAGCGCATCTTATATAAAGCTCAGCAGCGCAAACGTTAATCTTAAATCAAATTCAAACAATTCTTCCGGCGGAAATACTACTCCAAAAATATCGCAGGCGCTGTATGGCATTGCAAATATTTCTTACCCCTTGTATGCAGGCGGAAGAATAAAGTATGCGATTGAATCAGCAAAATATTTAGAGCAGGCTGCAAAGCTTGATGCAGATAATGACAAAGAAGGAGTGATATTAAATACACTAAATGGATATATTAATTTATATAAGGCGGGAGTAACCACAAATGTTATTAAAGAAAGCCTGGCTTCGTCACGCCAAAGAGATTCATCTTTTTCACGGCTTGAACAAAATGGGTTGCTTGCAAGAAATGATCTTTTAAAAACAGAACTCCAAACATCCAACATCGAGCTTACTTTATTAGATGCTGAAAATAATTACAAACTGGCAAACATTAATATGAACTTAATGCTGGGCTTGCCTGAAAATACTCAACTGGTTATTGATACAACATCTTTTCAGCAATTGTATAAAATTAAAAATATTGAAGAATATGAAATGCTTGCGATCCAAAATAGGAAAGATGTACAAGCGCTTTCCATTCGTAAGAAAGCTGCAGGCATGGCCATCAAATCTGCCAACACCGAAGGTTATCCAACAATAGCTTTAACCGGTGGCTATATTGCTGCAGACATTCCCAATTTTATCACCGTAACAAATGCTGTAAATATTGGGATTGGAGTTCAGTACAATATTGCATCCCTCTGGAAAACAAATACAAAACTTTTGCAGGCAAAAGCAAGAGAGCAGGAAATACAGGCCAATGAAGAGCAGTTAAATGATGCGGTACGCCTCCAGGTAAACCAGGATTATCAAAATTATTTATTAAGCCGGAAAAGAATTGAAGTTTATCAAAAAGCATTGCAGCAGGCAACAGAAAATTTCAGGATAACAAAAAATAAATATGATAACACCCTTGTAACCGTAACGGAATTATTAGAGGCTGATGTTGCATTGTTGCAGGCAAGGCTAAATTTATCTCTTTCAAAAGCAGATGCAGTGCAGGGATATAACAGGTTACTTCATACTTCAGGTATCTTAATCAGGTAAAAATAGTATAAGAAATTATGGAAACAAAAATTACAGAGAAGGTTAAACATGAAAAAAAATCTTCACCCAAAAAAAGAAATAAAACTTTCATTATTGTATTGGCCTTGCTGGTTATACTTGGTGGTTGGTTTGGGTTAACAAAATATGTGCATGCACAGCATCATGAAGAAACTGATGATGCACAGGTTGAGTCAAACATCAGCCCTGTTATTCCAAGGATATCAGGTTATGTTTTAAAGGTAAATGCAGAAGATAATCAGAAGGTGCATAAAGGTGATACATTACTGGTGATGGATGATCGTGATCTTAAATTAAAAGTTCAGCAGGCAGAAGCTGCCCTTGCAACAGCACTAAGCAATCTTGCATCAGCAAAGGCAACAACAAGTGCTGCCAATTCAAATATCGCAACATCAAAGGCAGCAGTGTCTACAGCCAATTCGCAAATTGAAGCAGCCCGTATAAATGTTTGGAGAGCAACACAGGATTTTAACCGTTATGCAAATCTTATCAAAGATCATTCAATAACACAGCAACAGTATGAGCAGGCAGTGGCTGCAAAACAACTTGCGGAAAAACAGGTGCAGATATTAATTGACCAAAGAAACCAGGTATCAGCGCAAACAAATGTTGTCTCTTCTCAAACAAATGCAACTTCTCAGCAGATTGGTGTTGCGGCTTCCATAATAAAACAAAGGCAAGTTGATGTTGAAGATGCAAAACTTAATCTTTCTTATGCAGTAATTACTGCACCTACGGATGGATTAGTTTCAAAAGTAAATGTACAGCCCGGTCAGTTTTTGCAGACGGGGCAGGCACTATTTAGTATTGTATTAAACAATGATGTTTGGGTTGTAGCCAATTTTAAAGAAACGCAATTTAATAAAATGAAGATCGGGCAAAAAGTAACTGTACATGCAGATGCATTCCCAGGCCATGATTTTGAGGCGACGCTTACTTCATTCTCACCCGCTACCGGCGCAAGGTTTGCTTTGTTGCCTCCGGATAATTCCAGTGGAAATTATGTAAAGGTTGTGCAAAGGCTTCCTGTAAAAATTGAATTCACTAACCAGTCGGATTCAATGATAAAACAAATTCGTCCGGGAATGAATGTAAGTGTAGACGTTCATCTTAATTAAAAAACGTGAGACGTGAAACGGCAAACGTGAGATTTTCACGTCTCACGAAATAATTTTGATCGTTTAAAAAAGTAGTAAACCATTGATTCAGCAACAAAATTTATTGATAGAGTATGGCGCAAGGCGGGTTATCATTACAATAACGGCAATCATCTGTGCGTTGCTTGAAATTGTGGATACCACCATTGTAAATGTTGCATTGAATGATATGAAGGGAAACCTCGGCGCAACATTAAATGAAGTAGGTTGGGTGATCACAGCTTATGCAATAGGCAATGTTATCATTGTACCAATGACGAGTTGGTTATCTCAACAATTTGGAAGGCGCAATTATTTTGCAGCCTCAATTATCCTTTTCACTTTTTGTTCTTATTTATGCGGCAATGCCACCGGCATTTGGGAACTCGTTGCCTTCAGGTTTTTACAGGGCGTTGGTGGTGGTGCATTGCTGGTAACTTCTCAAACAATTATTACAGAAAGTTATCCTCCTGAAAAAAGAGGAATGGCGCAGGCAATTTATGGATTGGGCGTTATTATCGGCCCTACACTCGGCCCACCATTGGGTGGTTATATCGTAGATCATTTTTCATGGCCATACATTTTTTACATCAATATTCCCATTGGTGTTATTGCAACTTTGTTAACCCTGCAGTTTGTACGCAGTCCTAAATATGGAGCAAAAAAATTATTAAAAGAAGTGGATTTTTTAGGCATTGTATTTCTTGCTATTGCTGTAGGTTCGTTGCAATATGTTTTGGAAAGAGGGCATGAAGAAGATTGGTTTAACAGCAGTATAATTATCTTCCTTTCAATAACCGCAGCATTGGGTCTATACTTTTTTATATGGCGGGAATTGGTTGCCAAAAATCCGATCGTAGAATTAAGAGTTTTAAAAAATGGTAACCTGCGGGTGGGAACCATTTTATCTTTCATCATGGGATTTGGATTGTATGGCTCAACTTTTATCATTCCACTTTATACGCAGGCAACATTAGGATGGACAGCGCAACAATCAGGGGCATTAATGATCCCTGCTGCATTAACAACTGCATTCATGATGCCCATCATCGGGCAGCTTTTACAAAAGGGTGTTCCGCAGCAATATCTTGTGGCAGGCGGTATGCTGGTATTTTTTGGATTTTGTTTTTGGGGATATAAAATTATAACTCCTGATACCAGTGCAGATAATTTTTTTTGGATGTTGATATTACGCGGTATTGGAATGGGAATGTTGTTTATTCCTATCACTACATTAGCACTGTCAACTTTAAAGGGCCAGCAAATAGGCCAGGGCGCAGCATTTACTGGCATGATGCGGCAGCTTGGAGGATCGTTTGGAATAGCCGCTATCACAACATTTATGTCAAGGCAAAACATTGTACACCGAAGTGCTCTTGTTACTCATCTTGATGTAAATAATTTAAATGTACAACAGAAGTTGTTGGCTTTGCAACATGGTTTTATTGCAAAAGGCATACCGGCAAACATTGCATTGAAAGATAGTTATCAGGCTCTGGATTACATGGTGATGAAGCAGGCATCTGTACTTTCATACATGGATGTTTTTTTATACCTGGGGCTAATGTTCCTTATCTGCGTTCCTTTTGTATTATTAGTTAAGGGCAATAAAAAACAAAAGCCCGATCTCGCTGAAGCAATGCATTAATCTAAATATTTTTATTCAAAAGATTTCTATAGTTTAGTCTTTACATTCCAAACTTCTTTTAAAAATTAAATTATGAATAACGGGATAAGTGCGTTGGAAAGCCTCTCTATCGGAGGTTCCGATAGGTATCGGAATTGGGGAGGCCGAACTGTTTTTATAACAGGTGCATCAAGGGGGATTGGTAAAGCAATCGCATTACGATTAGCAAAAGAAGGCGCTAATATTATTGTCGCCGCCAAATCAGTTGAAGAAAATCCCAAACTTGGAGGAACTATTTTTTCTGCAGCGCAGGAAATAGAAGAGGCAGGCGGAAAAGCATTGGCAGTGCAATGTGATATTCGTTTTGAAGATCAAATAAAAAATGCAGTTGATAAAGCGATTGAAGCTTTTGGGGGAATTGACATTCTTATAAATAATGCTTCTGCAATTGCATTGACACCTGCAGAGCAAACAACGCCAAAGCAATTTGACCTGATGCATGATATTAATGTGAGAGGGACTTTTTTTGTAAGCCAGGCTTGTATCCCCCATTTAAAAAAATCTTCCAACGCACATATACTTACACTTTCGCCACCGATCAATTTAGCAGCAAGGTGGTTTGGAAATCATGTGGCATATACAATGGCAAAATACAACATGACGATGATCGCTTTGGGGCTTGCAGAAGAATTAAAAAAATATTCGATAGCATCAAATGCATTATGGCCAAAAACAACCATTGCCACTGCAGCCGTACAAAACCTGTTGGGCGGAGATACATTAATAAAAATGAGCCGTCATCCGGAAATTATTGCAGATGCTGTTTATTATATTGTAAGCAAACCCGCCACAGAGTGTACCGGTAATTCTTTTATTGATGAAGAAGTATTGGCGCTTGCAGGCATTACAGATTTTAGTAAGTATTCCGTAACTCCCGGCGGAAAACTTTACCAGGATCTTTTTCTTTAAAATCAATTGCAGTCAGATTCATCTGACTGAAATAAAATAAAACTTAATTGGCTTTAGCCTCACAAAATAAAAAATAAATATGAGTTGGGTAAGCATTTGGATACATTTGGTTTTTTCAACAAAAAACAGAGAACCTTTTCTTGATAAAGAAATAAGAAAACATGTATTTGAGCATATTAAAATAAATGCGAATAAAAAAGATATTTATATTGATAGTGTCAATGGCTTTTCAGATCATTGTCATTGTTTGGTTTCTTTAGGGAAAGAGCAAACGATAAGTAAAGTTTCTCAATTAATAAAAGGCGAAAGTTCGTTTTGGATAAATAAACAGAATTTTTGTAAAGCTAACTTTATGTGGCAGGATGATTATTGGGCTGTAAGTGTGAGTGAGAGTCATATTAAAAGAGTAAGAGAATATATTTGGAACCAGGAAGAACATCACACTAAAAAAAGTTTTAGTGAAGAAATAAAAAAGTTTACAAAGAAATATGGCTGGGAATATATTGAGGGCTAAAGCCCTTTTTAGGAATTAATATTAGCAGTTGACTAAAGTCAACTGCAATTGAATAAAGCAAACTGCAATTGAATAAATTCCTTGCCTCCCTCAAACTATCTTATAGTTTTTATAATCAAATGGTCTTTTACCGGTGATTTTTTCAACAAGGTTTTTAAACTTGTCTTTTAGTTTGATATTATTGTAAGAGAGATCACGTTCAAATTTCCAGTTCATTCTTTTTATTCTATCGCCAAGCACTTGCGGATGTGTGCCGCTAAATTTTTCTATACTGTCTATTTGCGAATAATCAAATGGCCCGGTGAATTTTTTTTCTGCGCCTTCACTCCATTCATCACCCCTCCACAAACTTCCGAAACTATTGAACTTTGCCTGCATGGCATGTGGCTCACGTACCCAGCCATAATGATAAATATAGGCGTCTATAGCTTTTACATTCAGCTTTTCATTATTGTCTTTTCTAAATCCTTGTGCATCCCTGTAACTGTAAATGCTCTTATTATTTTTTATAACTCTTATTTCATTGCGGTACCATTTGTTGCTGTTGCCAACATAATCGTAACTACCATAAAAATGCAGGTATTTAAAAAGCAGGCCATCCACATTTTTAGCGTCTTTATATTGTTGCATGGCTGCATACACTGCGTCAAGATATTTTTCATGAATGGCTTCATCACCCTGTATATAAAAGCACCAGTCGCTGTTTACATCAACTGCATTAAATGCTTTGTTAGTTTCTACTGCCAAAACCTCTCCGCCTTCTTTTAAAGATTCGTCCCAGGTAGTTTCAATTATTTTAATTTTTGGATCAATATTTTGTATAAGAGATAAAGTTGCATCATCACTTTTTCCTACAGCAACAATCACTTCATCACAAATTGGTAAAATACTTTTTATTGCTTCTGCGATAGGGTAATCGTATTTGACCGCATTACGGATAAAAGTGAACCCACTAACCTTCATAGAAAATTTTTTAAAAGATTATTCACCTTCCCTTTTCTCCGGTCGCATTTGTGGGAATAATAAAACATCCTGTATTGAGGTAGAATTGGTAAGCAGCATACAGATCCTGTCGATACCAAAACCAATACCGCTGGTTGGCGGCATACCATATTCAAGTGCCCGTAAAAAATCATGATCAATAAACATTGCTTCATCATCACCACGTTCCATTAACTGCGCCTGCTCTTCAAAGCGTTCTCTTTGTTCAATAGGGTCATTCAGTTCAGAATAGGCATTGGCAATTTCTTTACCGTTTATGATAAGCTCGAAACGCTCTACCAGTCCTGGTTTGCTGCGATGCTTTTTTGTAAGCGGGCTCATCTCCACAGGGTAATCAATAATAAAGGTTGGCTGAATATATTTGTCTTCGCACTTATCACTAAAAAGTTCATCCACTAATTTTCCTTTACCCATTGTATTATCAACATGAATATGCAGTTGTTTACAAACATCTCTTATGCCACCTTCATTCATTTCTGAAATATCAAAACCGGTATGTTCTTTTATCGCATCATACATTGTTATTCTTTTGTATGGCGCTTTAAAATCAATTTCAATTTCACCTGATAAAACTTTTGTTGTACCGTTTGTATCATTAGCAGCTTTCTCCAATAATTGCTCAGTAGTTTCCATCATCCACAAATAATCTTTGTAGGCAACATAAAATTCCAGCACAGTAAATTCAGGGTTGTGTGTTCTGTCCATTCCTTCGTTTCTGAAGTTGCGGCTGAATTCATACACCCATTCAAAGCCGCCAACAATTAATCTTTTTAAATAAAGCTCATTGGCAATCCGTAAATAAAAAGGAATATCCAAAGCGTTGTGATGCGTAACAAATGGACGTGCTGCCGCTCCTCCCGCGATGCTTTGCAACACAGGAGTATCCACTTCCAAAGCGTTATGGGCATTTAAAAATTCACGCATGGAGTTCATCATTTTTGTACGTTTGATAAAAGTTTCCTTTACATGCGGATTAATGATGAGATCTGCATAGCGCTGACGGTATCGAAATTCAGGATCGGTTACTTCATCAAAAGTTTCACCATCTTTTTCTTTTACAACCGGCAAAGGATGTAATGCTTTGGTAAGAATAGAAAACTCTTTTACATGTATGGAAGTTTCGCCTGTTTTTGTTGTGAATACATATCCTTTTACACCGATGATATCTCCTATATCAACTAATTTTTTCCATACAATATCATACAGTGATTTATCATCGCCCATTGCTATATCATCTTTTCTTATATAGATCTGGATCTTACCGGAACTATCCTGCAGCACAGCAAAACTCGCTTTGCCCATATCACGAATGCCCATAAGCCTCCCTGCAAGACAAACATCTGCGAACCCGATAGCTATCGGGTCGTTTTTTCCCGATAGCAATCGGGATTCTTCGCCTTTATAATTTTCTTTTATAAAAACAGAAGTTGTGTTTACGGGATAAAGCGCTGCAGGATATGCATCAATCCCTAACTTTTTTAATTCAGCTAATTTTTCTCTCCTGATTATTTCCTGCTCTGACAAATGCTGTGTGCTCATTATTCTCTTTTCAATTTTGGCAAAGGTAACTTTTGAGTTGGAGATGAACAAAGACGTATTATCTGGAGGGATTGGCAGGTTGACCATTAAAAAAATTTTCTGCAGCCTTCACGCCATTATTAAATAATTCTTTTTTTTCTGCTGCACTCACTTTACGAATCTTTCCAAATACATTTCCATAACTTATAAAAATAGTGCGGCCTTTTTCATTTTAAAGATTGATAGTTTTTCTTGCCAGTGTTTCCTGCAACAAATTTATTAAAGCGAGTTTATAATCATTCAAAGAGGAAACGGGATGAGGCGCTATGGCTGTAATTCCATTTTCGAATTGTTCTATTTGTTCAGGTCTCTCTAATTTTAAACCAAGTGTTTGATAATTATATTTTATGTTTTCACATTCAAAAGGGTCGCCACCATTTAAACAGGTATCAAACATATTTATGGGATAGTTATTGATCATGCCTCCATCTACAAACAAATCAAAATTATTTTTATTATTTTTTACCGAAACCTCATTCCACAAACTGTCAACAGCCACAGGCTTATAATAAACCGGGATACATCCGCTTATATGCACTGCGGTTTTTAATTGCATCCCCGGTGTATGTTGCCATGAAAAAATTTGCAACTTCTGTTTTGTTATATTAGTTCCTGTACAATACACATCTTTAAATCTTTTATCATTTTGATGCAACAGGTGCAGCTCAGCAAAAGTTGTATTTGCATTCCCGGTTTTATATTCTATTAACTCACCAAGCCATTTTTCAAATTTTTCTCCTTTAAAAATTCCATACTCATTTTTAAACCGATGTATTTTCCCAAAAATGTTTTTACCATCATTGAACTGCTGAATTTTTAATGATTGAAATACCGAATCCATCTCATGACTGGTATAATCCAAACCCAGCAATAGCGAGGTGATAGCTCCTGCGGATGTTCCGGCAACTCTTTCAATATTTTTTATAATATTTTTTTCTTCCAACACCTTTATTGCTCCGGGATAAGCAAGGCCTCTGATACCCCCGCCTTCAAATACAAGGTTTCTATATGAATAATTTTGTTGAGAGAAAGAAAATAATGGAGAAACAAGGAATACAAGAAATAGTGTTTTCATTGAAGAAATTTATGCAGAAAAAAACAGTAGTATTCTATTCCCAGATGTTATTTAATTCAACCTCTATTTTACAATCCTCTTCTACTATAAATTGAAAGGCCTGGCTACCTGTGTAAGTAGTAAGTTGGTATTGGCTACTTTGAAGCGTATTAATTTCTATAGATCTTTTATCAATATCAATCAGGAGAAAATATTTAATCCCCATTTTTTCATACAAAGAAAATTTTACATGACGATCTTTAAATGCGGTAACTGGAGATAAAATTTCCACAACAAGGGCTGCAGGAAAATCTAAAAAATTTTTAGTGATAGGTTTGCAAACTATAGATAGATCAGGCTGCAGAATTGTATCTTCAGAAACTTTTACATCAATAAAATCATAGACTTTGCAATGTTTGCATTTATTTTTTTTTATTGCATCTTTTAATTCATAAATTAAGTTAGCTGTTACCAATTGATGTTGCGGAATTGGTGCAGGGCTCATTGCATAAGGAATGCCGTCAATCAGTTCCCATCTGCCTTCCCAAAGGCAATATTCTTCGTAAGTATAATGTGGTAATATTTTTATTGCAGAACTCATTGTCGTAAAGATAATTCTTTTTTGACCTTAATTCAATGCCAACAACACCTGCCAGGCTTCCTTTACTTTTCCATCATCAAGTAACTCTTTTGCAAATAAGTGTAATTCCTTTTCCATTTCTTCAGGATCGGTGGAGTAATATAGGAATATATTTTTCAATTTATCATCTTCAAATGCAGGATCAACAAAAGGTGTTTCATAAACATTAGCCAGCTGGCCTAAATTATTTCCGGTAAGAATTTTACTGTTGCGAATATTTTCCGGCAAAGCATCCACACCAATACCCAAAAGCGTGTTTGGTTTCTCCACTTCAAAAATAGTAGAAGCATTTGCTCTTGTATACCAATTACCACCAAGCCTTGCTGCCAGGTCTAATTTTTTTTGATCAATATTTCCATTTTCATTAAGAACATTTTCATTGATGTGCATCATCAATACTTCTGCGATCACTATATTTCCTGCGCCGCCTTCTGTTCCCAAAGGTTTTACTTCAAGCACTTTGCATTCTAATTGTACAGGGCTTTCTTTTACTCTTGGTGGTTTAATTAATTGTGAAGGCTCTTTGGTAAATCCTGCTTTTATAAATTCATCAACGTCTTTGGGAAATTCGCAGCTACTTAAACTTACCTGTTGTAACATATGATAGGATACAATATTTACTGCCACTTCCGGAACTTCTAAAATATTCTGTAATGTATGTTTGGTTGTATTGTCTCTTCCTCTGCGTGATGGTGAAAAAACTATAACTGCAGGATTGGTGCTGAACAAATTAAAAAAACTAAAAGGGCTAAGATTTACATTTCCTTTTTTATCAATCGTGCTTGCAAAACATATAGGCCGGGGCCCGATGGCATGCTGAAGATAATTCTGAACCTCGGCGGGTTTGATATCTTTTAGAGTTATTGTTTTAAACATTTTTTTCTTTTACCGCAGAGAACGTGAGTTAATAGAGTTTGCGCAGAGTCTTGTTATTGAATTAAGTTTCTTCTCTGCGAAAACTCTGCTTCTCCTGTTCTCTGCGGTGGTATTGTTTACCACGAAGGGAAGAGTAATAGAGTTTGCCAAGAGAAATTATAAATTATAAACAATCCTTTTAAATCCGTCTTTTAAAAGAGGGACATTAAAATTAATAAGATACCCTAGAGCTTTATTATATAGTTTGAGGTAAGTAATTACTTGTGCTATAAATATCGGAGTTATACCGTCGCATGATTTGGTTTCAATAATTATCTCTTCTTCTACTAACAAATCTATTTCATAGCATTTGCCCAAATCAAGTTCTTTATAAATTAAATCTACAGGTACATGCATTCTGACATATAAATTTCTTAATTCTAATTCTCTTTTTAAAGCTAATCGATATGCAGATTCTAATAAACCCGGACCAAGTTCCTTATGAACTGTTATTGCAGCATCCAAAATAATTCCTCCTAATTCATTTAATCTTTCTTTTGTCATTAGATTAAATTTTATCTATGTGTAGTTTTACCGCAGAGAAAAGAGTTAAAGGAGTTTACGCAGAGTTATTCAATTGATTTAATTTTTCTCTGCGAAAACTCTGCTTCTCCTGTTCTCTGCGGTGGAGATTAAACATTTTTCTTCAATGCTAAAATAGAAAAATCACTTTCATCTTTTACAATTGTATTGCTGAGTTTCCCTAAATTTTCAATTTCCATTTCCACCACATCTCCTTCTTTCAGCCATTGTTCTTTGTATTCAGGATCGTTCAGTTTTCCTGTACCATTCAATTCTAAAAAACATCCGGTACCTACTGTGCCGCTGCCGATAATATCCCCGGGAAATAATTGTACACCATAAGAAGCTCTTTCAATAATTTCTGCAAATGTCCAATCCATATCAGCTAAATTTCCTTCGCTTACCAGCACATCATTAACCCAACATTTCATTGATAAATTATATGCATTGCCGGTATGTCCCGGTTTGCAGTCAACTTTAAATTCTTCTAACTCATCCGGTGTAACCAGCATGGGGCCTGTAGTTGTGGCAAAATCTTTCCCTTTAGCAGGCCCAAGATTTAATAACATTTCTTCCATTTGTAATTTTCGTGCACTAAGATCATTCATCACCATATAGCCACCAATGTATTCGTCAGCTTCTTCAGCTTTTATATTTTTACCGGGCTTACAAATAACAATGGCAGCCTCCAATTCAAAATCAAGCTTTTCAAAATGATCAGGCATACAAACAACTTCTCCGGGCCCTTTAATACTGTTATGGTTGGTAAAATAAAAAATGGGATATTGGTCAAATTCAGGGATCATATCAACTTTGCGATTACGTCTTGCCGAAGCAACATGTTGCCTAAAAGCATACGCATCTCTGCAACTTACAGGATGTGGAACAGGCGCTAAGACCTGAACATCTTCATATGGTATACCCTGTTGACGTGAAACTTTTCCGTCTATAAGTATCCTGTTTATCCCTAAAGCAACAGGCAACACATCTTCCCAATAATTAAGAAACATTGACATGCTAACCGGCAGGTCAGGGTGCATCAGGTCAGTATCATATAATAAGCCATCTACTAAAATTGCCAATTGATCCTGCCCGTCTTTATGATAAGAAACTAATTTCATACTATGATTTATAAGATTAAAAGGTTATAGGATTTAAGTTTCACTACAAGTTTTTTTGCTAAATAATTTTAATAAGAATTGCAAGATAATTATTTAGTAAGGAGAATGAAGATAGATTCAGATAAAGTCTTTTCCTTATAATCTTTAAATCTTATAAATCGGGGTTCACACAAATATATAACGATAAGTGCGATGAACTTTTTCCCTGGTTGCCCCTGTTGCTTCATGTATAGCAATCATTTTAGTATTCCAATCTCCTACCCATGCCAGCTCGGCTTCTTTAATTGTATTCCTGGGTAACACTTCAATCTGTAATTTCTTTATCAGTCCGCTTTCTATTCCTTTGTTTTGAAATTTTGTTTTGCATCCCATAACAATAAACCGAATGCGGTCAATGGTTGTAGTTTTCATTTTCAAAAAAAACCTGACCTTATTCCACAAATTCAATTTGCCGTTGAATGATTTTAGTAAAACATTTATATCAGGCAATGCAAGAATAAAAGCAATTGGTTCATCATGAGAGTAGGCGAACCATATTATTTTTTCATCTACGATTGGTTTCATTTCCCGAAAGGACTCTTTCAATGTATCAAATTCTATGGGAGTAAAATCTTCAAACTCACTCCATGCATCATTATAAATTTCTCTAAAATCTTTTGCAAATTTTTTAAAATTCTTATTCTCAAAATGTACAAATTTATATTCCGGTTTATTGGCTATCCAATCTGCTATCTTTGAAAACCGCTCGGGGAAAGGTTTTGAAACCTGGATGACGTTGGTAAACTGATCGTATTGTTTTTCAAATCCATACTTTTCAAATAAAGTTTGATAATAAGAAGGGTTATAATTCATCCCCATACTTGGCGGAACAAAACCTTCTACCAGCATGCCCCAGTACTTATCATTTTCTCCAAAGTTTATGGGCCCATCCATAGCTTTTGCATTGTTTTGCTGAAGCCATTGCTTTGCAGTATCTAACAAAAGAAACGCAGTTGCCTCCTCATTAATGCTTTCAAAAAAACCAATGCCGCCAATTATAAAATCAGGGTTTTTATTTTTTTGATTATTGATAAAAGCTGCAATGCGGCCAACAGTTTCACCGGAATTATCTATTGCTATCCAGCGTTTAATAATTCCGTGGGAATGAAAATTATTAAGAGCCGGATCGAATACAGCTTCTAAATCCTTATCAAGCGGAGAAATAAAATTGGGATCATTTTTATATAGCTTTCGCGGAAGCGCAAGAAATTTTTTAATCCTGTTTTTATCAGTTACTTCTACAATAGTCATGTGCAGTTGAAAAAAATAAAGGTACTAACGCCGTTCTAAAATTTTTAATTTATAATTCAGGCTCAGGCAGGCACTTTATAAAACCTGCATTCAGCATTTATTTAATGTCGTTTATTTTTCCGCTCTTTGTAAATCTTCCACCGGTCATTTTTTCTACCACTTTTTTAAATAATGAATCAAATTTTGGCAATTCCTCCGGAGTACATAAATTTCTTACACTTTTAAAATGACTAAACATATGCATATCCAATGCCATTTGCTTTTCGCCAATTACATCCGCTGCTTTATTTACAGATGAGTCTGTAAGATTATTTACATATAATAAATTATAAAAATTTTCTTTTGCAAACCGGATATCATTAAATAAAGGCTTTATACTTTGCATATTTGTTGCTCTTAATTTTTGATATTCATCCATTTGTTGTTTATTAAATCCTATTTCTTTTTGTAAGAAAACTGAAACTGCGTTTCTGTCTTCCCTTCCATGAGCGTTTTTTCTACCATTACTATAGCATAAAAAAAATATAAGTATAGCAATATTGGATATTAATAAAAATATAATTATTGAAACCAGCGCCCTGTTTTTTGTATTTGTGAACATTATGGTTTTACATTTTCAAAATCATAAAAATTTGTTGCTACCTGCGTATATTCATCAGTTATCACAGCTTCTGATTGTTCAGAAATAGCCGGTGTATTTAAATAGGCAGCCATTATATTCATTATAATGATAAGGAGTATGCCGGAAAAAGCAATTGAGGGCTTTGTAATAAAAGCGCTAAATCTTTCCCAGCTTTTTTGCTGTGAATTATTTAACCTTGCCATAAGCCTTGTATAAAAAAATGGCTGTGTCCTTGCCGGCTGTATTTTGTCAAGGCTGCTTAAAGTGTTTTCTATTTTATTTTGCATAGATAAATTTTGCAATTGTATTTATTAGACGGTAAATCAATTAAAAACCTTTGTTTACTTATTTATGATATTGATAATAGTTTTCTAAATTTTCTCTAAGATTTTTTTTAGCCCTGTGTAGTAACGAATCAACAGCTGCTTCACTTATTTTCATTACCTCACTTATTTGCTGATAGGTTAATCCTTCCACTTTGTTTAATATAAATGCAATGTTTTGATTTTGTGATAAAGCAGTTATTGCTTTAAATAATACAGCAGCATTTTCTTTATTCTCCAAAGCAACCCCGGGATGAAAAAAATCCGGAGGATCATGAATTAGTTCTTCATCTTTACCAAAGAGGCTTTGTATAAATGCAAAACGCTTTTTTCTTTTCTTTTTTCTTAAATGATCCAGGGATTTAGAAACTGCAATGCGGTAAATCCATGTAGAAAATTTTGAATCACCTTTAAAATTTTTAACTGATTCGTAAACCTGAATAAATACTTCCTGAGATACATCTTCTGCATCTTCTGCATTTTGAACAATGCTTAAAACGGTGTTGTATACCATATCCTGCCAGGTATCAACAACAGTTTTAAAAGCTTCGTTATTCTTTAACCTTAGCTGCTCAATTATTTCCCATTCGGTCAAGTGCTATTATTTAAAACCACGCATTTACTCCCTGTCACGGTTTCTGTTATTGAAACTTCTGGCGGCGGCTGTTCCAAAATTCTTTAATTTATAAGTGAAAGTTAGCATAAAATATTGTTGTAACACCTGGCTTTGAACATCTTCAATATAGTTTTCTGCAACCGTACGGCTTATACTTTTATTTTGTTTTAAAAGATCGAAAACAGAAAGCTTTAATTCACCTTTTTGATCTTTAAGAAATTTTTTGCCTGCGCCCATATTCCATAGCCAAAAATTTTGATCGGGTATAGAGCTGCTTGTATAATTGTATGTTTGGTTATTTAAATCATTCTGAAAAAACCAGCCGCTTTTTGATAAAAGATTAAACTGTATTCCTATTGATTGGGTGTTGTAATTATTATTTGCCTGTTGAACAATTACATTATAGCTTGTATTATACGATAAATTAAAATCAATATACTGGCTTATATTACTTGATAACACAACACCTCCAGTGTAAGTATAATTATCTATAATGAGTTTTGTATAATTTGAGGAACCCGGTAATTTATTGTAGCTGACGCCGACATTAAGATTAATATTTGATTTAATAAATTTTACAGGTGCGCCATAAGTAAGGAATGAACGCACATTCCAATAGCCGCTTAAATTTATGGGTTTGGTTAGCAGAACACCTTGTGGCAATTTTGTTCCTGATGCTAAAACAGAATCTTTTCTGCTATTAAAATAGGTTGCATTAGCAATATAATTATTTACCTGCTGAACAAAAATATTGGCAAAGAAACTTTTTCCTTTTAAAGTATTGGTATAAGTAAAACGTGTTACAAGGGAGCTTGTATATTGTTGTTTTAGATCAGGATTACCAGTGCTATACTGCAATGAATTGGTAGTGTTCTCTACATTTTGTAATTGTGTAACCGAAGGTGCATTTACTGATGTTCTTAAAAATACATTAATGCTGCTCTTAGCCGAAAGCTTTCGCCGTAACTGAAGATTGGGCAAAATATTTGTAAATGTTTTATTTACTGAGATTGTTTTTGGAAAAAGCTGGTCGCTTTGCAGATTGGAATTTTGTATGCTTGCCCCTACAGAAAATTGATTATCTCTGTCTCCAATGCGATATGTTAATCCACCGTTTTGAGTTTTGTATGTGTTATCGAATTTATTAGAAAGCCGGGTATCAAATATTGAATAATTTTTAACCACTGCATCATATTGATAGGTTTGCTGATCAGCTTTATTTTTAGTAAAAGATGGGTTATAATTTATTTGCAATTGCCCCTTTTTGCCAACAGGCTCCGTGTACGAAAGGTTTGCAGAAAGTGTATATCCATTGGTTAGGTTATCAATAAACTGGTCGGATAATGAATCTTTTGCAATTCCATTCTTATAAAATTTTGAATCATTTTTTGAATAAGTATCTCCAAGTTTATGGTTAAGGCTTGTATTTATTCCTATTGAAATTGTTCTTCCTCTTTTCTTTAGAGAATGCCTGTAAAAAACTGTATTATTAAAATTATAACCGGATGTTGCAGTAGTATATGTATTTACAGATTGGTTAATCATGTTGGCAATATTAAAGTCACTGCTGTAAGCCTGTAGCACAGACGTAATACTATTGCTGTTATTTTTTTGAAAATTTAAACTGGGGCTGATGGTTAAAGAATTGTTTGAATCTATTTTGTATTCTAACCGAAGGTTTAACCTGTTGTTGTAATTGGTGCTTCCGGATGTACTGTTTTCTTTATAGTAAATGGATGAATCAGAAGGAAAAAATGTTTGCCGGTTTGTTAACTGGTTGTTTGCATTATTGGTATTATTAAAAAAATAACTTCCGGTTACAGAAAGGTTTTTACCCCATTGATCAGAATAATTTATACCAAATGCATTTGTTTTGCTAATTCCATTTTGTTGACCAACTAAAAAATTTTGTTGTCCTCCACCAAAGTTTCCGCCGCCGCCACGGTTTCCTCCCTGTACGCCACCGCCACGATTACCCCCCTGTCCACCGCTGCCAAAATTTCCACCACGGTTTCCACCTGAGCTTGTAACTCCCAACAGATCCTGCGAAGAAAAATTTTGCTGATTAATATTGTTTGCAATGCCAACAAGTGATATACGCCGGGTACCTTTAAAAAAACTTACATTACCACCTGCTGAATAACGATCATTAGTTCCATAGCCTGCATACATTCTTCCAAATTGGCCATTACGCATATTAACTTTGGTTACTACATTAATTGCTTTTTGAGAACTGCCATCATCAAAGCCAGTGAAAGCTGCCTGGTCGCTAAGCTTATCAAAAACCTGTATTTTATCAATAATTTCTGCAGGTAAATTTCGTAAAGCCACAGTGGCATCATCACCAAAAAAATCTTTGCCATCAACGGTAACTTTTCTTACCTGCTCTCCCTGTGCAGTTACCGTTCCGCTTTTATCAACCGTTACACCCGGCATCTTTTTTATAAGGTCTTCTACATTGGCATCAGGGTTTACTTTAAACTGACTGGCTGAGTATTCCACCGTATCTGTTTTTTGCTTTACCTGTGGGGCAGTTCCTATAATTGAAATTTCATTTAATATTTTAGTAGATTTTGAAATAGGAATATTTCCCAAGTCAGTTACCATACTATCTTTTACAGTTATCATCATTTGAAATGCACCAAGTCCTACTGATGAAATGGACAAACGATAATATCCGGGTATTACTTTTTCAAAAATAAAAGTGCCGGTTTTATTAGTAACGGTTGTATAGGTGATGGAAGAATCAGGCTTGTTGATAAGTTTTATTGTTGCACCATTTAATGGTGTTTTGTCATTTTCATCAGTTAATATTCCTTTAACCGTTTGTGCTTTAACTAAATTGGCTAAAGAGAACAACAGAAAAAATATTCCCGCCAGTGTAAAATTCTTCATAAAAATCTTTTAATTAGTAATGCATTGGACGCCTTCTTTATATAAAACCTTCGAAATATCTTACAAAAAGTATGCTTCACTAAATATTTGTAAGTAGTTACGCAGATGTGATTTAAATTGCAGCCTCTAAAAAGATAAAATATGGATTATAGTAAGATCATTTCTGTAACAGGTTTAGGTGGATTATACGAATTGGTAACGTCAAAAGCAGATGGCGCAGTTGTAAGGTCGCTGGAAGATAAGAGTACAAAATTTGTGAGCAGCCGTGTACACAATTTCACACACCTTGAAAGTATTGAGATTTATACAATAAAAGATAATTCAGTGCTGGCTGATGTTTTTAAAGAAATAAAAAACAGTAAAGAAGCATTGCCTGATGCAAAAGCAGATGGCAAAGAATTAAAAAGTTATTTCGAAAAAGTGTATCCTGATCTTGATTTTGAAAGAGTGTATACCAGTGATATGAAGAAAATAATAAAATGGTATGGCATACTAAATGACAACAATATCGAGATAAAACAACCTGCAAAAGATGAAGAAGAAAACTCATCAGAAAGTGTGATCGAAGAAATAAAAAATGAAACCCCTGTTCCGGAAGAAAAATCACTTAAGAACAGCAAGTAGTATTAATTCGTGAGACGTGAAAGGTGAAATGTGAATTTCATACTCTCACGTTTCACGTTTGTCGTTTCACGATAACAGTTAATTTATTGTAAACCATGAATGCATCCGCAGATATTAAAAAAATCGAAAGACATTTTTTGCCAAAAGATCTTGTGGTAGATAAATGGGAAACCATTGAACCTTATTTTAAAGAACTTTTGGAAAGAGAAATTAATTCAAAAGAAACTTTAGAGAAGTGGTTGAAAGATACGAGTGAACTGGAAGCTGTTATCAGTGAGGATGCCTGCTGGCGGCAGATAAAGATGACCTGTGATACAACTGATAAAAGTTTGGAAGAAGCATTTAATTTTTTCTGTATGGAAATACAGCCAATGATTCAACCGTATGCAGATGCATTGAACAAAAAGCTTATAAATTCTCCCTTTACAAAAGAGTTAGAACAGGCAAAATATTTTACATACCTCCGCTCAATTAAAAAAAGTATCGAGCTTTTTAGAAAAGAAAATATTCAGCTGCAATCGGAGTTGGCTGTTATGCAGCAGCAATTTGGAGTTATCAACGGCAGCATGATGATAGAAGTAAAAGGTGAAGAATATACTTTGCAACAGGCAGCAAAGTTTTTGGAAAATCACGACAGGAATTTGCGTGAAGAAGTTTACAGGAAAATAAATGAACGAAGATTAAAAGATAAAGATGTATTGAATGATCTGTACACACAACTAATACAAAAGCGGCATCAGGTTGCGCTGAATGCCGGCTTTGAAAATTATAGAGATTATCGTTTTAAAGAACTGGGCAGGTTTGATTATACAAAAGAAGATTGTTTCAATTTTCATGAAGCAGTTCATAAGCATGTGCTTCCTCTTGTAAATAAAATTTATCAAAAGAAAAAAGAGAAATTAAAACTTAATGATCTTCGTCCGTGGGATGTGGAAGCAGAGCCAGAAGGCACACAACCCCTTACTCCTTTTACAACGTCTGAAGAACTTATCAATAAATCAATTGAATGTTTTAAACAGCTACGTCCTTTTTTTGGAGAGTGTTTGTTGCAAATGAATACAATGAAACACCTTGACCTGGAAAGCAGGAAGGGAAAGGCTCCGGGGGGATATAACTGCCCGCTTGCAGAAAGCGGCGCCCCGTTTATTTTTATGAATGCGGCCGGGCAAATGCATGATGTAACCACAATGGTGCATGAAGGCGGCCATGCTGTTCAATCTTTTCTTACACATAATTTAGAGCTTAGCGCATTTAAAGAATATCCAATGGAAATTGCCGAAGTTGCCAGCATGGCGATGGAGCTTTTCAGTATGGATCATTGGGAAGTTTTTTTTGATAATAAAGAAGACCTGCAAAGAGCAAAAGAACATCAGTTGGAAAGAACGATAACCATTTTTCCATGGATAGCAGTCATAGATAAATTTCAGCATTGGGTGTATGAAAACCCCGGACATAATGTAATTGAAAGAGATAATAAATGGATGGAGATTTTAAAAGAATTTTCTGATGATGTAATTGATTATAGCGGCCTTGATAAATACCGTGAAAATGCATGGCAGCGCCAACTGCATTTATTTGAAGTTCCCTTTTATTACATCGAATATGGTATTGCGCAATTAGGGGCGATAGGGATGTGGATGCAGTTTAAAAAAGATCCTGAAAAAGCATTGGATAATTATATGAATGCTTTAGCGCTTGGAGGAACTAAAACTTTACCACAACTGTATGAAGCTGCAGGATTAAAATTTGATTTCTCTCCTGGAAATATTAAAACGCTTATGGATTTTGTAAGTGAAGAGATGGAGAAGATTTGATTAGGTGTGAGATTGACCTATAATTAGCTTATTTAAAAAGTATGCCTAATTTGCAATATGAAAAATGGCAAGAGATTATTATTTTTATTTAATGACCTTGCTGCTGCTATAGATTCTTTTGAAAAATCTTTACAAATTGATTTCAAAAAATATAATGAATTTGAAACCGACATAATTAAGAATGGGCAAATTCAAAAATTTGAGTACACAATCGAATTATTCTGGAAAACACTTAAAAAATATTTCGAAGTAAAAAGAGAAAAAATAATTCTATATCCCAAAGACGTTATTAAAGCATTTTTTGCAGAGGACGCTATTGATGAGGAAACTTACCTTGGTTTAATGAGTGCAATAGACAGCAGAAACCTGCTAAGCCACCTTTATAAAGCTGAAATGGTGGATCTAATTTATCCACAATTAAAAGATTATGCAAAAGCCGTCAGACATGCTTGTGCTGCCATTGAGCCGTATACCCTTTAAAACTGATTTTGAATCATTGGCAAAAAAAATCGTGCTGGAAGAATTAAAAAATTCTGATTGTAAAGTATTTTTATTTGGCAGCAGGGCATCAAAAGAAAATCATCGTTTTTCAGATATGGATATCGGTATTATTCCCGGAAAATTTTTTAATAAAAAAATATTACCTGACATTATAGAAAAATTAAATGAATCTGTTATACCATTTAAGGTAGACGTTGTTAATTTTGCCAACGTTTCTCCAACGTTTAAAGAAGAAGTACTAAAGCAAATAATTCATTGGAAAAAATAAATGGAGGGCAAGCTGTATGGGGGTACTAAAACATTACCACAATTATACGAAGCTGCAGGAGTGAAATTTGATTTCTCTCCTGAAAATATTAAAACGTTGATGGATTTTGTTAGTGAGGAGGTAAAGAAGATCTGATTGGATTTTTGTAAATGAAAAGATTTAAACACTCTTGAGTTCAGGATAAAGTAATTTTATATCCTATCTCTAATCTATGAAAGCAAATATTTTATTTCGAATAGCAGGTTTAGTCTTCTTTATTAATATTTTTTTTGCGTGTACCCCGCACTTTTACCAGCCTAAGCCATTAGAACCGGTTTTACTTACTAAAGAGAATCAATTAAAAATAAATGCAATAGCAAACATTGATATGAATACAGTAAGTGTTGCATATTCGCCCAAAAATAATTTAGGAGTACAATTAGGAATAGGATCTTTTCATAACAAAAGTTTCAGTACTGATAATGCAGGCAGAGAAACAATTTATTTAAACGAATATTATTCTAATCCATATATAAGCGCAGGCTATTACAAACATTTATCGCAGGATGTGTTAGTTGAAGCATATGGTGGGATAGGAATATATAGGTATAAAAACACTGCCGTTTCTTATCTAAAAAATATGAAGAATATAAACCTCTTTATACAACCTTCTATTGCTTTTGTAAATAAAAATTTTGATGCTGCATTTACTTTAAGAGTTGATTATTTAAATAGAACCAAAACAATAATTACAGATAGCATTTTATCAACAGACGATCGGATAAAATATCAGTTCTTAAATTATAAAAATTATTTTTTCTTTCAGCCAGGTATTACTTTAAAGGCTGGATTCAAGTATATGAAATTTCAATTCCAGCTATCTCAAAGCATTCCTTTTAGTAATAGTTACAAATCTATTTATGGTTATGGCTACCGCTTTGGATTAGATCCGATAAGAAATGACAACAGATTGGTTTATGGTTTTGGAATTACCGTAGAGATAAACGATCTATTTAAAAAGTAACTTACTTACAATCTCCACAAATACCATTCACTACCATCTCGGCATGTTGTGGCGTAAAACCCTTTGGCAGCTTAACCTGCGGAACTGTTACATCATCAAGGCAAATAGTTTTACTGCATTCGTCACAAATAAAATGTACATGGTTATCATGATGATGGCCAGCTTCGCAATCATCTTTGCACAAAGCATATTTTATTGAATTATCTTTTGTTGGTATCAAATGAATAATCCCTTTTTCAACAAACGATTGTAAAGTTCGGTAAACAGTAACACGATCAAAATTTTCACCGGTTTTCTTTTCAATATCTGCATGAGCCAATGCGCCTTTTGAGTTTAGGAAAAACTGCATTATTTTTTGGCGGCTATCCGTTACGCTTAAATGATTCCTCTTTAATATTTCTTCAACCTGTTTCATCAATTTGGGTTATTGGTAAATGTTGAATTACTAAAAACTGCCGTCTTCCTCTCTTTTAAAAGATCTTTAATATTTCCTGATAATTTATCCAGCTCATCATTTTTTAAACCATCGTAAACACCTCTCACTCTTCCTTCTTTATCAACCAGTGCAAAAAATTGTGTATGAATAAATTGATCTTTTATATTCATGCTGTTATTTTTTTCATTGTCAAGCAAATAACTTTCACGGGCCATTTTATACAGAGAATCTTTGTTGCCGGTTACAAAATACCAGTTTGGTCCTGCTTCCATTTTTTGTGCATATGCTTTCATCAATGGCACCGAATCTGTTTCGGGCATACACGTATGAGAGATGATTGCAAAATCAGGTTCGCTTTTATATTGTTCATAAATGACTTTCATATTGTAATTCATTTTAGGGCAAATGCCTTTGCAGGTAGTAAAAAAATATTCAGTTACATATACTTTGCCTTCAACATTTTTCTGTGTAAGCTGCTTTCCATCCTGGTCAGTGAATGAAAAATTTTGAACATAATTCAATACAGGAAGCTTTGCTTTATAATAATCTGTACCTGCAAACAGGAAAAAATAAAAGACAGCCATAAGCAAAATAAAAAAACCTCCGAGCCACAATAACTTTTTTTTCATATAAACATTTGTATTGCAAAATTACTACAGCCAAAACTGGTTTTTACAAGGAATAAATTTTCGCATCATTGTTGCAAATTTACTATTTTTGCATCAGAAAGTTTAGAATGGCGTTAAAAACAAATTGGGATCTTTTGGGTATTGCAACTTCAGTAGGATGTGCTATTCATTGTGCTGTTCTTCCTTTAGTTGCCAGTACATTGCCTGTATTTGGAATAAACATTATTCATAATTCTTATTTTGAATGGGGGATGATAGCGCTTGCGTTTGTGGTGGGTTCTTATTCTCTTTTCCACGGTTACATCAGGCACCACCGCAATACTTTTCCTATTCTTATATTTTCTGCAGGATTTATCTTCCTTGTACTAAAGCAATTTTTTTCTCAGCAGGAATATTTATTTTTAGCAGTTGCAGTTTTCCTTATCATTTCTGCACATCTTTTAAATTTTAAATATTGCAGACAAAGTAAAGTGTACAACTCTCCCCATCATGTTCATTAAGTAAAATATAAACAATCGGAACGCTTTTGCGGCCTGACTTTGCCGGTATAAATTATAGTCAGGTCGCTAAAGCGCCCCGGCTAAACTGTAAGCTTTTGCACAGCACAATAATTATTATATTTAGCAATTCAAATTATTAATATGAAGAAAATAAATTTATTTCTGGCGGCCATGTTACTCATGAACGCAATATTTGCGCAATCAAAAGATGAGGTTGCAATAAGAAATATTTTAGCGCAGCAGACAATTGCATGGAATGGAGGCGATATTGAAAATTTTATGCAGCCCTATTGGCACAGCGATTCCCTAATGTTTATTGGAAAATCAGGAATAACTTATGGATGGCAAAAAACTTTAGAAAATTATAAAAAAGGTTATCCTGATGCAGCAGCAATGGGCAAACTTGATTTTATAATTCTCCATGCAAAAAAATTATCTGTATTCTATTTTTCTGTAGTGGGTAAATGGCATCTTACCCGAACCGCCGGAGATGTAAGCGGGTATTTTACTTTGCTCTTTAAAAAAATAAAAAATGAATGGGTAATAGTTTCAGATCACAGCAGTTAAATCAGAGCTTCCATATTTTGCGATAAAACTTAATTAAAAAAAACAGGCTTACTAAAAACCATACGTAAAAAATATAATTTCCTATTGTGGGTTTGTTTTCAAAAAAAGCAAAATTAAATTTGATACCAATAGTGGAATTTACAAGCAGCCACAACAACCCTACTGAAAGTGAAGTGACAATTTTTGATAAAAAATTCTTTACATCCGGTTCCATCCCACTCATAAGGAAACTATTAATTACTTAAGGGCATCTCTAATAACTGAACTTTCCAAAAGTTGGTAATTATAAACTAACGCCCAATGCTTAATTTAAACTTTTGGAAAGTTTAAACTTACTGTTATTAATGATTCCCTTAATATAAAAAATTATTTTCTATCCTCTACCTGATCAAAAGGTTTTTAAATTCTGCGCTATCTCCTGAAAATACATTAAAATCCACAGTTGTTTTTATACCATTAACATGGCCGCTCTCACTGTGTTGCCAAAAGGTCCATCCCCTGTCAATGCCTGGTTTGCCGGGTTGTAAATAATGTGCTATCCAAAAAGGGTAGTCATCAAATACTTCCTTTAAATATTTATTATAAAAAAAAATGTTGGTGTAGATGATTGGCTTCACTTTATATTGGTCTTCTACTTTTTCTAACCAATCTTTTATCTTTTGTTGTGTATCAGGTATTGTGGAGTTGTTGACTTCTTCAACATCCAGCACAGGAGGAAGGTCACCTTGTTTCAGTTTTACGATTTCAATAAAATTATTTGCCTGTGCTTTACCGCTTTTGTTGGCAACAAAATAATGATAAGCACCTTTAGGAATATTTTCTTCTTCTGCATGCAGCCAGTTTCTTTGGAATTGTGCATCAACTTTATCAACTCCTTCAGTTGCTTTAATAAAGGCAAAACCAATTTTAATATTTACAACCTGCATGTTTTTTACATCAGCCCAGTTAATGTTTTGCTGGTAGCGGCTTACATCAATACCGTGCATTGAATAATTAGGAGGTATCTCAATACCAAAAGCAGGGTATCTTACATGTGGTAGCTTTGTAAATAACCAGGTAACATAATACACCACGTTAGCAATAACAATAATTGCCAGGAATACTTTGAATGCTGTTTTTAAAAGGGATTTCTTTTTTCTTGCCAACGGAACAGGATTGCGAAGGATTATAACTTCACTATTTTCTTTACAAAAATAACATCCTTACCTGAGCCTGCTTTAATAAAATATATTCCTTTCGGTAAATGTTCAAAGGGAATTTCAATAAATTCTGAACCATTAACGGATAAAAGTTTTTTATAGAGAATTTGCCCGGCACTGTTGCAGAGGTAAATATTTGCAAACAGAAATGAATAGTTTTTAAGATAAACAAAAAGCTTTTCCTGAACGGGATTAGGGAACACCTGAATTATATTTTGAGGGCCTGCGTTATCAATTACTTTTTGGGTGGTATTATTTTTTGTTATCAGCCAATAATCCGGATCAACAAAAACTGTATCTGCAACAAAGCCGATATTCTTATAAAATATTTCGCCATTTGTTTTGTTATCAACTACAATCGTTTTTTCCTGTGTGTCATTCTTAAATTTTAAGGCAACAGGCAATTCAAAAAAAGGTACTGATGAATGTGAAGTTGTCTGCTCCATTTTTATTTTTACAAAGTTGCTGCCAACCTGCGACCATTGTACATTATAACCCGGATAGCCCTGTCCGTAAAACCATTCTTTAAAAAAATAAGTAAGATCTTTCCCGCTTACCTGCTCTAAATTTCTTTTAAGGTCATCCGTTTTTGCATATCCATAAATCACCTTTGCATCTTTTTGATATTGGCGTAACCCTTTTAAAAAAATAGAATCACCTACTATCCAACGCAGCATGTACAAAAGGTGAGATCCTTTAAGATATGAAAGCCTTCCACTGAATATCCTGCTAACATTAGTTGTATCATCTACCCAAACAGAACCGCCAACTACCGAAGTAATGTTTGCTATTTCCGCTTTGCGATTATTGAATACAGTAGCAGGATATTTTTGTTCCATGTACATGCTGGAAAGATGGGTTGCAAATCCTTCATTCAGCCATATATCCTGCCAGCTTGCGCAGGTTATTTTATCACCAAACCATTGATGTGCCAGTTCATGCGCCATTAAACCTTCGTCCGGCTTTACGATAAATGTTGATGTCTGGTGCTCCATTCCTCCTCCCCATCCAAACTGAACATGGCCATATTTTTCTTTAATAAAAGGATACTCTCCAAATGTGGTATTATAAAACTGCATTGTATTTAAAACAAGTGGCGTATTGGTTTGAAAGAGCGCAAGGTTTTCAGGATAACAAAATGTTTGCATCGGCAGATTTACATTTCCCAACTGCACACTATTATTAAATACTGAATAATTGGTAACGGCAAAGCAGATCAAATAACTTGCAACAGGATAACGATGTTTCCAATGGGTAATAGTGTTTAAACCGGAAGAAGTTTCGCTTTGTAACAATCCATTAGAGGCAGCTTTATATTGTGCCGGATGTGTTATAAAAACATCAATCGAATCTGCCTTATCATCTAATCCATTTTTACAGGGCCACCAATCCCTGCTGCCATACGGTTCACTAAGTGTCCAGATTACAGGAACTCCAGCATGCGTTGTTTGTATAAAAGATCCAAAACCGGTAGTTGCCGGAATGCCATTATAAAAAATACTTACAGAATCTAAACTTCCGGCAAAAAGAGCACTGCTGAAATTTATTTGTAAAACATTATTTGCATGCTGATAATTTAAAAGAATATTTCTTTGTTTCACACTATCAGTTGTAAGAGCAGACATCAGATCTAACGATATAGAATTAGCTGCAGATGTTAGCGTAAAATATACAGTCACCTTTCCTTTTATGAATCTTACTGCAGGGTCTGACTCCCATTCACAACGATAATATTTTACATCAAAATTATTTGAGGCTCCGGATGCATTATTGATAGTCATTATTCTTTCATGACTTAGCTTCTCGGCTAAAACAATCTCATTTAATTTTGAAAGATTATTTTGACCAGATTGCCCAAAAGCTTTTGAAAACATTAACAAACAAGTGAATAAAAACACTTTCATAGTGGTTGTTTAACTGCCTTTTAACGCAAATGTGACCGCCAAAAAAACATCCGGGGTTACCTTTGCGGCCTGTTAGATATGAATATAAAAACCGGTTATTAATTTATTAAATAACAATATCAGGTGCCTATTTTCCAGCATTGTTATGTAATCCGGCATTTCCTTTAATTTTTAATTAATAAGCTAAATCATGAACAACATATTAGTAAAAATATTGTGTGGTTTCTTTCTAATAACTACAATAAGCATCGATGGTTTTGCGGGCTCAGGTGACACAACTATTCTGCTTGCCAATAATAATATCAGCACACCGGTTACAGTTACCATTACAAAAGTTGCCAATATTATTTATCCTGAATCGTTTGAAGCGGATAAACTAGAGTATATTGAGTATGTCCAAAAGTTCAGTAATAAAAAGAGAAATTACCTGGTGGAGATGTATGATAAGGGGGAAAATTATTTTCCCAGGGTTATTCCAATATTAAAAAAATATAATCTTCCGCAGGAGTTAAAAGTATTAGTTGCGCTTGAATCTGGTTTTAATGGTAATGCAGTTTCCAGGGCGGGAGCTGTTGGTTATTGGCAAATGATGAATGAGTCAGCAAAAGAATATGGATTAAAGATAAACACAGCTAAAAAAGATGAAAGAAAAAATCTTGTAAAATCTACAACGGCTGCATCCAAATATTTGCTTGCTCATTCCAAAATATTAAGCAATAATCTTCTGTTAATGGTGGCATCCTATAATTGCGGAATGGGGAAAATAAAACAGGCAATAAGAAGATCAGGTATAATGGATGCAGGTTTTTGGGATATAAAAAAGTACCTGCCTAAGGAAACAAGAAATTACGTGATGGATTTTATTGCGCTTAATATAATTTTTGCCAATTATGATAAGTTCACTAAAAAAAATCTGGTATTTACTTCAGAGGTAAGAGAAGTTCCTGTATCTGATAATGTAAATAAATTAAATACTTCCATTACAAATTAGCAAGGTTTTTAAAGTGGGTATTTTCATTTCCTGTTTTGCAAGTAACTTTACACTATGCCGCAGGTTAACCTGAATGATAGTTTGAATTTTTTAAGTAAACTTAGTTTGCGCAGGTTGTGGAATGCAACAAAGGTTTTTACAAGTTTCCAGGCAAGCCGTGTTTTAAATAAACCGATACAATGGGGTTACCCGATCTCTATTTCGTTTGAGCCCACAACGTCCTGCAACTTGCGCTGCCCCGAATGCCCGAGTGGATTAAGAGAGTTTACACGGCCAACAGGAATGCTTCAAAAAGATTTCTTCCGCCAAACCATAGATGATATTTATAAAGATATTTTGTACCTGATATTTTATTTTCAGGGAGAGCCGTTTTTAAACCGTGATTTTTTAGAGATGGTAAAGTATGCGGCTGATAAAAAAATTTACACAGCAACATCTACCAATGCTCATTACCTGACAGACGAGGTTGCAAAAAAAACTGTTGAAAGTGGTTTGGATAGATTGATAATTTCTATTGATGGAACCACACAGGATGTTTATAAACAATATCGTGTTGGAGGAAATCTTGATAAAGTAATTGAGGGAGCAAAAAATATTGTTAAGTGGAAAAAAGAATTAAAAAGTAAAACGCCTTTCGTTTTTTTCCAATTCCTTGTTGTAAAACCTAACGAGCACCAGATAGAGGATATAAAAAAATTAGCGAAAGAGGTTGGTGTTGATGAAGTAAGATTTAAAACGGCGCAGGTGTATGATTATGAAAATGATCCCAACAACCTTATTCCTGTAAATCAAAAATACAGCCGTTACAAAAAAGATAAAGAAGGAAATTATATTGCTAAAAATAAATTAGCCAATCATTGCTGGAAGCTGCAACACGCCAATGTGATAACCTGGGATGGGCTTGTAGTGCCCTGTTGTTTTGATAAAGATGCAACGCACCAGCTCGGTAATTTAAAAATGCAGTCATTTAAAGAGATATGGAACAATGATAATTACAAGCAGTTTAGAAAAGATCTTAAAACCAGCAGAAAAAATATTGATATCTGCGCTAACTGCAGCGAGGGGGTTTCTGTATGGCAGGATTAAATTTCTATTTTCGCAAATAAAAATAAGTAGCAAACGTGCAAGCAATAACCAATGTTTTGTGCCTTAATTTTCTTTGCTCCTTACGTGAAAATGGTTTCTCATCTTTATTTTTTGAAAGATTGTTGCAATTACCTCAATTATGAAAACAAAATATTTCTTACTTCTTATTTCTTACTCCCTACTTCTTACCTATCACTTATATGCCCAACCTAAGTATGAATTTCGTGCCGTATGGGTTGCCACTGTTGATAATATTGACTGGCCTTCAGAAAAATATTTAAGCACTGATAGCCAAAAAATAGAATTTATAAAATTGCTTGATATGCATCAGCGCAATGGTATGAATGCAATTATTGCACAGATTCGTCCGGCAACAGATGCATTTTATCCATCGCAATACGAGCCCTGGAGTGAATGGCTTACAGGAACACAAGGAAAGCCACCAGTTCCCTATTATGATCCGCTGGAATTTATGATTACCGAAACGCATAAACGTGGAATGGAATTTCATGCGTGGATGAATCCTTACCGTGCAGAGTTTAGTATTGGCAAATCTTCTATATCACAAACACATATTACAAAGCTGCACTCAGACTGGTTTTTGCCTTATGGAACCATAAAAATTTTTGATCCCGGAAATAAAGAAGTACAACACTTTGTAACCAATGTTGTAAGAGATGTGGTTAGAAGATATGATGTGGATGCTATTCATTTTGATGATTATTTTTATCCCTACCGCATTGCCGGAAAAGAATTTCCTGATTCAGTTTCGTTTGCCAAATATGGAAATGGATTAAACAAAGAAGGTTGGAGAAGAAGCAATGTAGATTCAATTATCCATACACTTAGCAAGGCGATAAAACAGGAAAATAAATATTGCAAATTTGGCATCAGTCCATTTGGTGTATGGCGAAATAGTGATAAAGATCCTGAAGGAAGTAACACCAAAGCAGGGCAAACAAATTATGATGATCTGTATGCAGATATTTTATTGTGGCTAAAAAATAAATGGATAGATTATGCGGCACCCCAGTTGTATTGGGAGTTCAGTCAACCGAAGGTCCCTTTTGCTACGCTTATCGATTGGTGGGCAAAGCATTCTTATGGCAGACAATTATATATCGGCCAGGGAATTTACAGGTCAGTAGAAACAAAATCACTTGCATGGAAAAATCCAAATGAACTTCCTAATCAAATAAAAAAGTTAAGGGAATATCCACAGGTGCAGGGCAGTATTTATTTCAGCAGCAAAACATTTGAAAAAAATCCCAACGGTTGGAATGACAGCCTTCAAAATAATTATTATAAATATCCGGCAGTCATTCCTCCTATGCCGTGGATTGATAATACTAAACCATCGAGACCTTCAATTGCTTTTGATAGCATTTTATGTTGTAGTGTAAAAGACTTTTTTAAAATCGGTATAAAATCCGATAGCGTTGTATCAAAAGTGAACAGGTTTATTATTTACAGCTTCTCAGATTTTTCGATGATGTATATAAATAATCCAAAAAATATTCTGGCAATAATTAATTCTTCAAACAAAGATTTTAACTATAGTCTCCAAAACGTTCCCGCTGATCAAAACAAAATAATAATTGGTATAACCATGCTCACTAAAACGAATGTAGAAAGTAATTTAAGCCGCTATATTTATCTGGAAAGAAAACAAGATGGGTGGCAGATATCATCCAATGCCTCTAATAATTAATACTATTTTCCCTTTTATAATAATTGCACTGTGTTGGATACATAAATAGAAAATCAAATTTACCTTTACAAACTAAATTATTTTTTATGCCCGGCTATGAATTTTTTGGAGAAGAAGAAAGAAAAGAAATAGATGATGTAATGAATACCGGAATTCTTATGCGTTATGGATTTGATGCACAACGCAAAGGGAACTGGAAAGCAAAGGAGTTAGAACAAAAAATTTCTGAAACATTTGATTGCAAATATGCACAGCTTACCAGTAGCGGAACTTCGGCATTAACTACTGCCATGGCTGCATTAGGTATTGGCTTTGGAGATGAAGTGATAATGCCGGCCTTTACTTTTGTTGCAAGTTTTGAGGCCGTAATTTCTGTTGGTGCAATTCCTGTTTTAGTTGATATTGATGAATCATTAACGCTGAATCCTTCTGCAGTGAAGGCTGCGATAACATCAAAAACAAAATGCATCATGCCCGTACACATGTGCGGCAGCATGGCAGATATTGATGCATTAAAACATATTTGCAAAGAGCATGATCTTATTTTATTAGAAGATGCCTGCCAGAGTATTGGCGCGACTTACAAAGGCAAATATGTAGGAACAATTGGAGATGCAGGAACATTTAGTTTTGATTTTGTAAAAACAATTACCTGCGGCGAAGGGGGTGCTGTGCTAACCAATAATGAAGATATCTACACCAAATGTGACGCATATACTGATCATGGGCATGATCACAAAGGCGCAGACCGTGGCGCTGACCTTCATCCGTTTGTTGGATACAATTATCGCATAAGTGAATTGCATGCAGCAATTGGTTTAGCACAAATAGGAAAGCTCGATAATATTTTGTCCATACAAAGAAAAAATCATTCAATACTTAACTCTATTTTAAGCACAGTACCTGAATTAACTTTTAGAAAAATTCATGATGAAGGGGGAAACAGTTGTACATTTCTTAGTTGGTTTTTACCTGATGCGGAAATAACTTCTGCTGTTGTGGCGGAATTAAGATCACAAAATATTTTAGCAGGAAATTTTTATTGGTTCGAAAATAACTGGCATTACATCCGCAAATGGGATCATCTTACAAAAAATGGTTTTTTAAATAATCAAAGCGAACAATTACAAAAGCAATTGCAAAAATATTCTGCAAATCCTTTTATAGCAAGTGATGCAATTATGAGCCGTTGTATTTCCACGGCGATAAGTCTTACATGGACAGAGGAACAGATAAGGGAAAAAGGAGAAAAGATTGCCGGGGTGATAAAAAAAATTCTTAATGAAAAATTAACTGCTGTATAATCATTTCTTTCCTTCTAAATAATTGCATTGTTGTAATGAACCAAGCCTGAACCGGAATGGAATTTTAGTTGTCTTTTCAATTGCTAATTCTTTTTTACACATAATACCAAAATGCTGTGTGTAATAATCCTGTGGTATAACAGTAAGTGGAGATAATAAAAAATCCCTGTCTGTAGTATTTATTTTATCTAATGTAAAAGATTTAGTGATCTGGTATTTGTAAGTTTTTGCAAATTGATTGTTTACTGTATCATTTATCTGCGCCATGCAGGAAAGAGTAGCAAAAAAAATAATTGTAATAAGGCCACAAATTTTATTCCAAAATAACATAGTATTAATTTAGTGTATGTAAATTTACGGTTTCTTATCAAGGTTAGATTTAAAAAATAAAATGTCGTTAAGTCAAAACTTACAACAAAAACTACTTCAAAAGCTTTCTCCTCAACAGATACAACTGATGAAATTATTGCAGGTTCCTACTGCGCATTTAGAAGAACGGATAAAAGAAGAGCTTGAAGAAAATCCGGCGCTTGAAACGGGAGAAGATGGACATGAAGATACTTTTGAGGAATCAAAGGAAGAATTTGAAACACCCGAAGATGATTTTGATAAAGATGGAAGCGAGGATGAGTATGGAAATATAGATATAAGTGAGTATGTAAATGATGGTGATGATGATGTAGGTGATTATAAATTGCGTGACGATAATTATCCAGATCAGGAAGAAACAAAAACAATTCCACATAAGGTTGAAACATCTTTTTATGAGATATTGATAAGCCAGTTAAGCATGCTTGACCTGGATGAGCGCCAGCACAAAATTGCAGAACAGATAGTTGGCAGTATTGATGATGACGGATATTTAAGAAGAGAACTTTCTGCTATTGCTGATGATCTTGCCTTCCGTCAAAATGTAGAAGCATCAGAAAAAGAAATTGAAGAACTTATACAAAAAATCCAACATTTCGATCCACCCGGAGTTGCTGCCAGAGACCTTAGAGAATGCCTTTTGCTTCAGTTGGAAAGAAAATCCCGTGATGGAAAATCCGTTGAAACGGCAATGAAAGTATTGGATAAATATTTTGAAGAATTTACGAAAAAGCATTACGAAAAAATTCAGCGGGGTTTAAACTTAACTGATGAGCAGATAAAAGAGGTTATTACCCAGATAATAAAATTAAACCCAAAGCCCGGTGGTCAGGTAGGTGATAGTAACAGGATGGAGAATTATGTGATACCGGATTTTTTTGTGGTGAATACTATTGGAAAATTAGAACTTTCTCTCAACTCAAAAAATGCGCCGGACCTGCGCATTAGCGAGGGTTACCGAGATATGCTTAAGGAATATGACCGTGGTGCAAAAAAAGATAAACGCCAAAAAGAAGCAGTACTTTTTATCAAACAAAAAATTGATTCTGCCAAATGGTTTATTGATGCAATAAAACAACGGCAACATACTTTGATAAGCACCATGCAAACTATCATGGAGTACCAAAAAGAATTTTTTTTAACCGGTGATGAAACCGAAATGCGCCCGATGATATTAAAGGATATTGCTGAAAGAACAGGCCTTGATATATCTACTGTAAGCAGGGTTGCCAACAGCAAATTTGTACAAACAGAATTTGGCACTTACCGCCTTAAATTTTTCTTTAGCGAGAGCCTTGTTATGGATAGTGGTGAAGAGGTAAGTACCAGAGAGGTTAAAAAAATATTAAGCAATCTTATTGAAGCGGAGAGCAAGCAACATCCTTTAAGCGATGAAAAATTGACTGACCTGCTGCAGGAAAAAGGCTATAATATTGCAAGACGCACCGTTGCTAAATATCGTGAGCAGCTTAATATTCCGGTAGCACGTTTACGAAAAGAATTGTAAACGAATACTTCTCATTATGGATAATGCATACGCCACAGATCTTGAATCAAAAAATATTTATAAGCATCCGGGAATTATAAAAATATTTGCAAAAATATTTTCATACGTTTTTCATCCTTTATTTATTCCTTTATATGTAGCCTGGTATCTGGTATTTATACACCACAGCTATTTTACAGGCTTTGGAGAAAAAGCAAAAACGTGGGTAATGCTCCAGATGACTTTAAACATGATTTTCTTTCCGGCTGTAACTGTATTATTATTAAAGGGTGTAGGATTTATTGATTCTATCTTTTTAAAAAAGCAAAAAGACAGGATAATACCATACATGGCAGCAGGAATATTTTTTTTCTGGATGTATCTTGTTTTCCGCAACCAGGCTGAGATACCTCAGATACTTACCGCTTTTACTTTTGGTGTTTTTCTTGCATCATCAGCTGCACTGATCGCCAATATTTATTTTAAAATAAGCATGCATGCTATTGGCTGTGGTGGCATGCTGGGCTTACTGATTGTTGTTTTAAACACCCATCCATCCCCTCCCTTTACATTGCCATTAATGATCGCAATTTTTATTACCGGTATTGTTTGCACTTCAAGACTGATAGTGAGTGATCATACCTCAAAAGATATTTATCTGGGATTATTGTTAGGATTTTTTTGTCAATTTATAAGTGCTGCTTTTCTCTTATAAAAAAAATACCCCGAGGTTAGTCGGGGGGTTGGTTGTTGGTGTTCTCCTGTTGTGCCTAACAAAAAATCTTTAGGATCATGTGCCATTCTGTTGTAATTATCCGTGCAGTATTGGAGAGGTCAACAAATATTTTTGTGTTGGATGATATACGAACAGGCAACTGCCATTCTTAATAACATCAATAATTTTTTTACTTATTTTTTCAGGTAACGCCGGGCATCCAAAACTTCTTCCTAAAAAGCCATTGCTTTTTAAAAATTGTTCAGTTACATATTCGCTGCCATGCATAACAATCGCCCTGTTGTAAGCATGATCATTAAATCCTTTTTCGCAACCTTTTAATTTTAATGCGTAACCACAATCTCCTGAATATGTATTTAGTGTTATATAAAAGCCAATGCTGCTTTTGTGTGAATCATTTTCGTTGGAAAAACTTGTTGCATACTCCAGCCCTGAATTACGGCCATGAGCAACCAAAGATTGAAACATCACCATGTTTTTTTTTAGATCAATAACATACAACCTCTTTTGATTGGATGCTTTGCTGAAATCAATAACTGTAATAATATTTTTATTGTGCACTAATTTTTTTTGAATAAGATTATTATATCCTTTTAAAGCAAGATCAAATACCTCTTTTGATAATCCTTTCTTCTCAAGATTCATTAAAGTATATACATCAGAAGTTTGGGTTTTTACAGGTTCTCCGGAGATAAAAATTTTGGAAATTGCAGAATCATTAGTAGCAGTAAGGACACTTAAATTATGTGAAAAATTATTTTCTTTATACGAAAAGGAGAAGTTAATAAATGTAGGGAATGCAAATAGAAATGCTATTGGTAATTGTAAATATCTTAGCAAAGTTGTGGTTTTTCAGGGTTAAGAAATCAAAGGATCAAATGGATAAATCTATAAGCGTTATATAAAAATAATTATTGCCTGAGAGGCAGGCAAATTTTATTGCGGTAATATAATTCAGTACAAGTACAGCGTTTAGGTAGTAAGTTTACCAAGAGGGTTTACGATTAAGCAGCAGCAGCCCGGGAATATTTCAAGAATTTATTCAGATAGATTTAATCACCCCCGTTCAATCAAATTTTCTTTCAACCTTGTGATTTAGTTTAGGAATTGTTTTTAAATATACATAAATAGCTTTCACTTCTATATCAGTTAAGTTGCTATATGGCTGCATTGGATATCTAAGAGCGGGTTTATTATTTGGAACCACACCCGATCTCACTGCTTTAATAAATTGTTCTTCTGTCCAGGTTCCAATACCGGTGTTTTCATCCATGGTAATATTTAATGTTACCAGTTTTTTACCTTCCTGGTTGAATATTTCATTTCCACCACCAAAGAACCCGGTAGATTTTTCAGGAGTGTAAAAATCATTCTTTGCAAAATCTTTTGAGTGGCACGAGAAGCATTCTAACTGATAACATGAAATGTATTTTCCCCATTTAACAAGGTCGGTTGTATCAGATGCAGGAATTTTTTCTTTTGGATAATCAAAAGGTTTTGCAGCGCCAATAGTAATTAAAAATTTAGTTAGAAAAGAGGGCTTCGATTTTGGCTGACGGGTATTATCAGCCTGCACCCAGTTATTGGATGAACGTAAAAAAGCTACAATTGAATAAATATCTTCATCCGAAATATGAATGAGCTTAGGCATGTATGGAGGAATATATTGTCCATCAGGTTTTATTCCGGTGCGTATCAGATAAATTATATCCCCATCACTCCATTTACCAATGCCTGCAACAGTATCCTGTGTAATATTAGCAGTATGAATCGTTCCGAATTGCGGCGCTTCTTTTAATTCTTTACCGGTAAACTTTTGTGTAGCATCATTATAATGGCAATTGCGGCATAACATTGATGCGAGCTTTGTTCCCTGTAAAACCCGTGCAGGCGTTGATTCCACTTTTATATCAATTTCCTCTGCAGTATATTTAGGAATGCTTCTTAAAGCTATATAAGAAGCTAATATACCAACCACTACTACTATTACAACAATGATTATCAATACTACTTTAAATACTTTTTTCATAAAACTATGTTTTGGCTCATCTAATATAAATAAGAATTGAAAAAAATGCTTAACTCTTTTTTTTAAACAAAGTTTTTATTGACGATATTCTAAAAGAAATCTTAAAATACCGGATACGGGATTAATATCTTACTGCTGGCATGATTCTGGAAAATATATAGTAAACCCGCTGATAGAATCCATTTTTAACCGTAAAAATTAAAATTAAAATGAGCTTTGAAAATTTTCCAACCCCCAACATTCCCGAACAAAAGCCTTTACCTAAAAAGCGCAATTACAATTACAAAGGCTTAGTATTAGGCCTGTTAATAGCTGCTTTAGCAGGTACATGGGCATATGTAATATGGGATAAGAGTAAATCAAATCAACAATCACAACAACTGGCAATGCAGTTAGGTACAAGTGACTCATCTAAAAATGATCTGCAACTTGAGTTAAATAATGCAGTGATGAGCCTGGACATGCTTAAAAGTACCAATGCAAGAGCAGATAGTTTATTAAAAACAAAAGATAAGGATATTCAAGACCTTAAGGCAAGAGTTCAAAAAATAATAAATGATAAAAATGCATCCGGTGCACAGCTTGCAGAAGCAAGAAGATTAATTAAGCAACTAAAAGGTAATATAGAAACTTATACCGCAGAGATTGAAAAATTAAAAAATGACAATCTTCAGTTGACAGAAGAAAAGAGAGTGGTTACTGTAGAAAGAGATGTCGTAAGAAAGAATTTTGATTCTGCTAAAACGGTAATAAAAGACAGAGAACATATAATTGATATTGGTTCCACTTTACACGCTTCAAATTTAAATGTTACCGGTGTAAAAGAAAGAGGTAACGGTAAAGAAAAAGAAACTACAACAGCTAAGCGTGTAGATAAATTGAAGATTTCTTTTGATCTGGATGAGAACAGGATAACGCAAAGCGGATTGAAAGAGATTTATATAAATATTATTGCACCAGATGGTTCAGTAATTGTAATACCTGAAGGGGCAGCAAAATTTGTGACAAGAGATGGAGTGGAGAAATCGGCAACTAAAAAAGTTGAAGTTGATTATAAACAAGGCGAACGTAAGCAGGTGCAAATTGAATTGGCAAAAACTCAAAATTTTTTGCCAGGCGATTACAAGATTGAAATTTATAACAATGGTTTTAAGATTGGAGAAGCAGTGCGGAGTTTTAAAAAAGGAGGATTGTTCAGTTAATAAATTATAAATTAAAAAGGGTTTTGTAAGACTTACAAAACCCTTTTTATTGCTCCCCCTCCCCGACTTGAACGGGGGACCCTCTGATTAACAGTCAGATGCTCTAACCAACTGAGCTAAGGAGGAATTTATTGGGTTGCAAAAATAGAGGTTTTTAGGTTGCAACAAAAATACAAATGTATTTATTTTAGCCAGCTCAATAATCCTGTCTCTTCAATGCCGATAAATACTCCATCACTTGTAATTTGTACAGGATAGGTTTTTAAATAATACCCTTCACCACTAATATTTCTCCCATTTTGCAAACAGAATTTATACCGATGCAACGGACAGGTAACAACATCTGATTGGTCAATAAAACCATCTGCGATAATTCCGCCTGCATGAGGACATTTGGCAGTGCATGCATATAACTCCTTTCCTTTGGCAATGCATATATTTTTTCCTGCTACTTCTATTTGTAATAAATTATTTGATGGAAAATTCAATTCACTTTCTGTGTCAGCAATTTTATACCATTTGTATTTTTTATTCCTCCTCATTAAAAGAAAAATTCAGCTTTATAAGGATACCGTATCTGGTAAATTTCTCTTACTTTATTTAAGATAGTTTGTCTTAGCTCATCTATATTTTGTTTTTCAGTAGCAGAAACAAAAACACAATTCCCATTTGTTTCTCTTTCCCATTTTTTTTTTAACTCACGCAGAATTTCTTTCTTTACATCTTCTTCCAGCCACTTATCAAATGTATTCTTTTCATACATATCCATCTTATTAAAGATAGTGATAGTAGGCTTTTCAAGACATCCCAATTCCTGTAGGGTTTTATTTACTACCGCATATTGCTCTTCATATTGTGGATGAGAAATATCAACCACATGCAATAAAATGTCGGCTTCCCTAACTTCATCCAAAGTGCTTTTAAAACTTTCAATAAGATGGTGCGGCAATTTTCTTATAAAACCAACCGTATCACTTAAAAGAAAAGGCGAGTGCCCGAAAACAACCTTACGTGTTGTTGTATCCAGCGTCGCAAATAATTTATTTTCTGCAAATACATCGCTCTTGCTAAGCAGGTTCATTAAAGTTGATTTGCCAACATTTGTATAACCCACTAATGCAACACGAATAAATTCTCCCCTGTCTTTGCGCTGGGTAAAAGCCTGCTTATCAATTTCGGCCAGGCGTCTTCGTAGGAGAGATATTTTCTCCCTGGCTATCCTTCTGTCTGTTTCAATTTCTGTTTCACCGGGACCCCGTGTTCCGATACCACCACCCAATCTTTCAAGGTGTTTCCACATACCTTTTAATCTTGGTAAAATATATTGATATTGCGCAAGCTCTACCTGCACTTTTGCCTGTGCTGTTTTGGCTCTTGCTGCAAAAATATCAAGAATAAGATCTGAGCGGTCAATGGTTTTTACCTGTAGTTCCTTTTCAATATTGGTAATTTGAGAGCCACTTAATTCATCATCGAAAATGGCTAATTCAATATCCCTGTCTTTAATATATTTTTTAATTTCTTCCAATTTGCCTTTGCCAATAAAAGTTCTGCTGTCAGGATGAGGCAATCTCTGTGTAAATCTTTTAACCGCTATTGCGCCGGCAGTTTCTGCTAAAAAAGCAAGCTCATCAAGGTATTCGTTTAGCAAATGTTCTGTTTGCTCCTTATTAATTAAGCCAACCAACACTGCTTTTATATTTTTCTGAATAATACTTTTCTTTTCTATCAATCTAAATTTTTAAATGTAAAAATACGCAGAGATACTTTGCTTAATGCAAAAAGCGAATCTTACTGATTCGCTTTTATCCTTTAAATATTCTGATATAATATTCTGAGCATTGCTATAATCCGCTTATTGTAATACCTACCTGGTAAATCTTTATTGGTGGGCCTGCAACATCTTTTAAAATATTGTTTAACTGGTAAGCGCCAAATAAAGAAAAAATACCATACCCTACCCTTGCCGTTGCCATAAAGCGTGTGCCGTTAAAATATTTTTTACTATTTTCCTTTTCAGTATAACTGGATACAAGTGTATTATTTTTATTTTGCAGGTCTTTCCCTTTTGTATGAGCATTAATTAAAGTTCCCGCTTTTAAACCAATTGCAAATTTCAAGCTTTTGTTTGACTGTAAAGGATCAGAGGAATATCTTAGTTCCAGTGGTACCTCTAAATAAGAAAGTGATAGTTTATATGTTTTAAAATGATTGACTGAATCAACTGCGGTGAAAGGAAGCTTTGTTGTTGTTGATTTTATATCAACAATCATTTTTTTAAAAGAGATGTTGCTGCTTCCAACACCAATTCCTATCCCAATACTAAATTTAGGGCTTGATTTAAATGGCTTATCTAACATAAGATAAGCATTAATGCCTTTTGAAAATCCGCTTTGATGGTTGCTGATACTATCCGGCATTCCTGTTAGATGATCAGATGAAAGTTGTATCATTAAATGATCTCCCGGGCGGCTGCTGATATCTATTTTCCGGGAAACTTTTCCGTTGTCCTGTGCCTGTATGGTTCCGAATAATAAAACAGTTACTGAGAGTAAAAAAAATTTCTGCATAAGTGATTTTGAGGCACAAAATAAACGTTAATATTTTTAATGAAAGGTTAAAAGGCGGTTATTAATATGGCTGATGCCTGAAATGAATATTAATTTTTTAAATAAATTCAACTGAATACTATTTTTTATTTTGAATATATTTCTATCAAATATCATAATCCATCCTTTTATTTATATTTGCATCCCTCATAAAAAATGAGCGGGCCTATAGCTCAGTTGGTTAGAGCACCTGACTCATAATCAGGTGGTCCCAGGTTCAAGTCCTGGTGGGCCCACTTTTCAGTAGTATTAAGCTTATAAACTCAGTGTTTATAGGCTTTTTTGTTTTAAAAAAGGTATCAAAAAAGGTAACATACCCATTTTAAAAAAGGTAACACTTTTACCTATCTCCTGTTAAGCTGTTTAAATCTCAAAGTTCCTGCGTGAATTTCTTCACTTTTAAAACATTCAAATTATGAGCAACAACATCAAAATCCTATTTTGGATTTACAAAGCAAGAGTTAACAAGGCAGGCACAGCACCTTTAATGGTTAGGGTTAACTATAAAGGACAAAGAGTGCAATTTTCTACGGGACAGTTCATTCCTTTAAGTAAATGGGACAGGCTGAAGGGTAGGGTCCGTGGAAAGGATGAAAATGCCCATCAAATCAATAACTATATTCAAACAACAGCAAATAAAATAAAGGGCATATTTAATGAGCTGCTGCAGAAGGAAGAGGTAAATCTTTTCGAATTATTGAGTAGGTATAATGGTAAAAATGAATCCACTGTTACCATCCTTCAATTGGTTACATACCACAACGAACAGATGCAGGCAAAGCTTGGAGGTGATTATGCTTTACCAACCCTCAAAAAGTATCAGGTAACAAAAAACAAGCTTGATAGATTTATCCAGAAGGTATATAACAGAAAAGATATCCGACTAAAGGACCTTCAGAAGAAGTTTATTTATGACTTTGATTTTTACCTGAAAACGGAAGAGCATAATGCTCAAAATACGGCAGCTAAGCATTGTAAAAACCTTAAGCGGGTTATTAATCTCGGCATATCCAATGGATGGCTTGATAAAAGCCCCTTTGATGGTTTTAAGACCCCTTATCAGGTCAATGAGAAGGTATACCTTGATAAAGATGAGTTAAGTGCTTTGGAGCAAAAAACTTTCAGGATTGAGCGTTTACAGGTGGTTAAGGATATGTTTGTTTTCCAATGTTATACAGGACTTGCATTTACCGATATGGCTATGCTCACAGTGGAAAAACCACGCAAATTGACCCCCTCTCCCCACGGTAAATTGACCCCCCTTCGCCACAGCAAGCTGACCCCCTTGCGCCATTTCAAATTGACCCCCTAAAAATTGATAAGAGATTAAGTTGTTTTTGTAAGGATA